>CAJTCH010000004.1:0-116617 GCA_910574715.1 Lachnospiraceae bacterium
TACATCATGTGGCTATGGATCTCATAATGGGATTCATGGCCTTTCGATTTCGAAAGAAAAGCTATACCAACAGCGTGCTGCATTTTCGGCGGTATTATGCATTTGTAGACAGCACTGCGCAGTCAATGCGAAAAAGGTTGGAAAAATAATTTGCCGTTTATGTCTCCCTCAATTCGCCGTCCAACACTTGAGAAGATAAAAAGAAACGGCGGCTTTGATTATTTCAAAACCGCCGTGTATGATTTCTTTAAGAAAAAAGAGTATGGGAAATGATCTGCCCAACAGCGTTTTTTTTCTTTTCTGCCGCTGGGCAGATTGCGAATGTTTCAGAAATTAAAGGTTTTCTATATTGATTATTTTTTGCGCCCAATCCCTATAAAACGCTTCCTCATGTGATACAAGCAATACTGTACCGGGAAATTCGGATAGTGCTGTTTTAAGGGCTTCTTTCGCTTGTATATCCAAATGATTTGTTGGCTCGTCCATGATTAAAAAATTGCAAGATGTTAAAGTCAGCAAACACATTTTTACTTTGGCTTGTTCTCCACCGCTTAGCGTTCCTATTGGCTGTGTCGCGTGTTTACTTGAAATTCCGCACTGTGCTAATTGTTTACGAATTTCCTTTGCTACCAAATGAGGATAGCTGTCTGAAACAATTTGAATAGGAGTTCTTTCTAAATCAGACCACATTAAATCCTGTTCAAAATAACCTATTGTAACTTGATTTGAGAATTTATGCTCCCCTTGTATAGCAGGAATATAACCTATCAATGTTTTCAGTAATGTTGATTTTCCAATTCCGTTAAATCCAGTGATAACAACTTTTTGACCGCCTTTAACAGAAAAAGTAATGTCAGATAAAAGCGGATAGTAATAACCAATAGATAACTGTTTGACGATTAGGTGTTCCGTATTTGTTAATGGAACCGTTTGGAAATGAAAATAAGGTTTGTTCTCTTTTTGTTCCAATGCTTCCATTTTATCCATTCGATCTAATTGCTTCTGTCGTCCTCTTGCCATTCTTGATTTTCGTCCAGCAATATTTTTTCTAATAAATTCTTCTGTCTTTTTAATCTCTTTTTGTTGAGCCGCATATTGCCGTACATAATCCTCTCGTAAGAGTGTTTTCTTTTTTACATATTCGGTATATGTACCGAAATATTTTGTGATTGTATGGTTGTCTATGTCGCAAATTCGATTTGCAATCCTATCCAAAAATTCATAATCATGTGATACAACCATAAAGGCATTTCCCAAAGTGGCTAAATAATCTGCTAACCAAGTAATGTGTTCCTTGTCTAAAAAATTAGTTGGTTCATCTAACAAAAGAATATCCGGCTTTTCAAGAAGCAATTTAGCTAAAATAATTTTTGCCCTTTGTCCCCCACTCATTTGTGCTATGGAGCGTTCAAGCCCAATAGAAACCAGTCCCAAGCCATTTGCAACTCGTTCAATCATAGTGTCAATATTGTAAAAATCGTATTGCTCTAACTTTTCTTGATAACGTGCTGCAAGATTTAAGGCATTTATATCTCCTGTACCTGCCTTTTGATAAAGCAGCGTCATCTCTTTTTCAATTTGATAGAGGTTTGAAAAAGCGGATTTCAAAAAATCATGCATTGTAATATTATGGTCGATCTCTGCATATTGATCTAAATAGCCTATGGTGATATTAGGCTGCCATTTAATTTGACCTTCGTCGGGTAAAATCTGTTTCGTGCAAAGTTTTATGAGGGTAGATTTTCCGGTTCCATTTTGCCCTACAACTCCTATGTGTTCTCCTTTATTTAATGCAAATTCCGCATTTTTATAGAGAAGATTCTCCCCAAATGAATGTGTTAATCTTCTGATTTCTAATAAACTCATATTTACATATCCTTTCTTATGTGTACTAATGAAAGTTAAAAAGAAAAAGCAGAAAGCCCGGTACACGTAAACGTACCTACCTTCTGCCTTTCCTGATGAACAAAAAGCAAAAGGCTATGGACAAAACATTGTCCATAGCCTTTTGCTCACATCATTATCTCATGCGGAATATAAGAAATAGCACCCATTGAAAATGAGCGTAATTATTCCTTATTTCCGATGAAAACTAAATGCGCATTTATACGCTATACTCTACACAATGTTTCATCGGCATAAATTGTGTAGAGTTCAGTTTCTTTTTGGGCTGGTTAGTTAAGTAAAAATTCATAACAATCTCCTTTTGAGCCTGTGCGCTCTGTCTGAAATAATACTACACAAAATAACGTTTGTCAACTTTTGAAAATTTTCCGGCATACTAAACTTGCAGAAATATGATCTATTTAAACTATTTATGGATATTGTGTAGACATTTCCAAAATAGAAGTCGGAGGTTGTCGGGTGCGGATGCGTATGACCAGACAGGAAACAGGCAGTATCTGTCAGGGAATAATTGAGCTGTTGTTTTTCTATATTGACTTCCTAACAATATTAGGATACAATATTCCTAATATTGTTAGGAAGGGAGAAAACTATGCCAAGACAAGGACTTACGAAAGAGGCAGTGGTTAAAACAGCGGCATTATTAGTAGAAGAATATGGGTATGAAAATTTAACGCTGCATAAACTGGCAGCGAAGCTAGATATAAAACCAGCTTCACTGTATACGCATATTAAGGGAATTGAAGAGTTATATAGCTCTCTTAGCCATTTAGCATTAAGCCGGTTAAGAGACGAGATGTTGGATGCCGTAGCACAAAAGAAGCAGGGAGAAGCACTTCGGGCGATTGCTTTCTCGTATTATAGCTATGCGAAAAAAAATCCTGAGATGTATCGTATTATTTTGAAAGTTCCTCATAGCAATTTAGAAAATCTGGTTGGGGCAGGACGGGAAGTGAAATCAATTTTATTTGAGACATTATCTCAATATATGAAAGAGAAAACAAAAATAATTTATTATTCCCGATATTACCACAGCATTTTGCATGGCTTTGTTTCATTAGAGATGGCAGGATTTTTTGATGATGGATTTTCAGTAGAGAAAAGTCTGTCTGATATAGTTGATGATTTTATCAGACAACTTGAAAATAAGCAGTTTGTTTGATGGAGGTATGAAATAGATATGGATGTTTTGAACTTTGAATGTAGCAATATGAAAAATGGAGAGACATTCCCGGTAGAAAATACAGGGCGGGGGCAGAATCGCTCTCCTGAATTTATCATAAAAAATCTGTCTCCACGTGCAAAAACACTGGCCATTATCCTTGAAGATATTAAGCACCCAATCTTTAAGAATTTTACACATTGGCTTATCTTTAATATACCAGCCAGAGAAAAGATAAACGGAGCGATTCCGGGTGGCAAAATTGTTTCAGGTCTGGGAAATGCCAGACAAGGAATTGGATATGGACTGTATCGGTATGCCGGCCCCAAACCATCTAGGGGCAGACAGCATTTATACCGTTTTACAATGTACGCTCTTGATAGAGAGATAGATTTAACTGGTATTCCTACAAAGAGCCGTTTTATGAAAATAGCGGGGAAATATATGATTCAGCAGGGCAGTATCATTGGTAAATATGAGTAATGAGTTGAATTTTATTGACATGAAGCGCACTTCATAGTTTATACTTTACTGAAATACTGATATTCAATAGAATTTGCTGATAGAGAAGGAAGGTGTGATTGATATGTATTCGGCAAAAGAGGCTGCAGAAATAACAGGTCTTTCCACTGCAACATTAAGATATTACGAAAGAGAGAAACTCATACCACAGATAACTAGAACGGATCAAAAGTACAGACAGTATACGGATACAGATATTGAATGGATAAAAATGATACAGTGTATGCGTATGGCAAATATACCTATCAGATCAATAAAGCAATATGTGGAATTGCTAATACAAGTAGGAAGGAAACAACATTTAATGAATTAGTTCATTTTTTAAGGAGGAAAAATAGTATTAATTTAATGGATGCTTTTTCTATAGAGAGTATTCTAGAATATGATGGTCTTGTCATAGATTTAAGGTATCGGACAGTTAAGGTGAAAGGAAAAAGCATAGAACTAACAAATTATGAATATAAAATACTTTATTTATTGGCAAAAAGCCCTGGACAGGTATTTTCGAAAGAACAAATCTATACACAAGTATGGGATTCCTCTTATCATGGAGCAGAAGATAATGTGATGAGCTTAATACGTAGATTGCGAAAAAAAATAGAGCCAAATCCAGCAAATCCCATATATATTTTGACAGTTTGGGGAATAGGTTATAAATTTAATTGTGAGATGAAAAAGCGGCATTTGTTATGATTAATAACAGGGCCGTTTTTTTATCTATAATCTCAAAAAGTAATATATATTTTGATCCTTCAACATCAAAATATCAGCAGCTATTTTTCAGGTTATTAAGTTGATATATGAGAAAAAATGAGAAGAAGTATTATAAAATGGCTACAATAAGTTCAAAGGTATTTAAAAGGTGAAAGGAGATTATTATGCGAAACGAAGTATGGAGTGAGATTGGAACATTTTTGAATGGACTGCGGTGTGGGAATGTGAAACGTGAAAGTTATATTCAGCTTTCGGAAGTAGCAGAAGCAGAAGAACAGAAAAAAGAGGCGCAGAAGATTTTTCTTAAGGCAATGGATTCAATGGAAACAAGTAAAAGGAAAAGTATAGAGGATTATATGGAAAAATTAAAGCATCTCGCATTTGTGGAAGAAGAGCAGGCATATTGCCAAGGGTATGTTGATTGCATTCAGTTGCTTGCAGGATTGGGTGTATTAATTGATTCTCCAGATATAAAGAAATTGCTTGAAAAGATAAAAAATTAGTATTGATAGAAAAATGGCTCATTTCTTATGTGAAGTGAGCCATTCTTTTTCTGTATTATTATGTGCCACAAAACTGTCAATGAGGTAATAGTTGTTTTTGACCAATGGAATCTCGCTATATCAGGTTCTGCGACATAATAACAGAAAAGTAGGATTGCCAGAAAATATCAGACTTTTATCAAATTTGTCTTTCAAGCATATCGTAATAGTCCAAAATTATGTCTTGATTAAATCATCAGCTTTTTGGTCTATTTTCACTGCCATAGCATGAATATTTTCAGGCACAGAAAAATTGCTTGTTATATTGGATAACATTTCGCTGTTTCCTTTAACGTTAAGTACAGCATCTAATCTTTTGATGCTATCATTATCTGTGGGAATAAGGACAAAGCCATTTTCAGAAGTAATGGAAAGAGATTTAATCCTTTCGCTCATATAATTGATTTCTTTTTCTAGAATAATACAAGCCAATAAAGATAAGGCCATAACAGACAAGCAGACTTAAAACCGCCATATATTGCCGCAGAACTTCTGGAAATGACATTTGGCTCTGAAGTAGATATGCAGGAATGGTGAATATGGATGCAAAAGTAAAATGATATTTAGACTGTTAAAAATTCCCCATATCAGTTATAATAAGAAAGCGCACGACTGCGTACAATGTTATCAGCCGATATTTGACGGCATAATATTGTAAGGCGTAATATGTAACTGATATGAAACAAAATAAGAAAATAAACGGGGAATAATATGGGACGAAGCATATATAATGAATTATCAGGGATTGTATCAGACGAGCAGATCAAGTTGGAAGAACCTATGAAGAACCACACGACCTTTCGGATCGGCGGCCCGGCGAAGGTATTTGTAACGCCGAGGACGTCCGAGGAGGTGCGGGCGATTGTCGCTGTGTGCCGGGAAGGGAAGATTCCCTATTACATTGTGGGGAATGGGAGCAATCTTCTGGTATCAGATCAGGGATACGAAGGCGTGATCATACAGATCTACCGGGAGATGAATGAGATTCGGGTTGAGGGAGATACGGTCACGGCTCAGGCGGGAGCGCTGCTGTCAGCCATTGCAAACCGTGCATTGGAAGAAGGACTTGCAGGGTTTGAATTCGCTTCTGGTATTCCGGGGACTCTGGGCGGCGCATGTATTATGAACGCGGGTGCATACGGCGGTGAGATGAAGGATGTGATCAGAGAGGTTACATTGCTGACGCCGGAAGGAGAGGTGCGCGCGGTTCCTGCGGACCAGATGGAATTCGGTTACCGAACCAGCATTGCGGCCAGAACAGGGGCAATTGTGCTGGGAGCCGGAATACAGCTGCAGAGAGGCGATAAGGATGAGATCAGGGCGCGGATGGAGGAGCTGAGAGAGAAAAGGGTCAGTAAACAGCCTTTGGAGTATCCAAGCGCCGGAAGTACGTTTAAGAGGCCGGAAGGGTACTTTGCGGGCAAATTGATCCAGGATGCCGGACTTAGAGGATTCGCGGTCGGCGGGGCGCAGGTGTCCGAGAAGCACTGTGGTTTCGTAGTCAATAAGGGCGGAGCGGCGGCGGCCGATGTGGCGGAGCTGATGCGCCGGGTATCAGATAAGGTGGAGGAACAGTTCGGGGTAAGGCTGGAACCTGAAGTGAAGAGACTTGGAGAATTCTGAGATAAAACGAGTAATTGAGAGACAGGGAGAATTCTGAGATGAGATGTGTGATTGTAACCGGAATGTCGGGCGCGGGGAAGAGTACGGCGCTTAAGATGCTGGAGGATGTGGGGTATTTTTGTGTGGACAATCTGCCGGTTCAGCTAATTCCGAAGATGGCGGATCTGCTGCGTGTACCGGGGAGTGAACTGAATAAGGCCGCTCTGGGCGTGGATATCCGAAGCGGCCAGAGCTTGGATGAACTGGCGGAGGTGCTGGAGGAATTGGACGGGGCCGGAATGAAGTATGAGATCCTTTTTCTGGAATCGTCAGACAACGTACTGATCAAGCGTTACAAGGAGACCAGGCGTTTTCATCCGCTGGCGGGCAATGACAGCCGTGTGGACGAGGGGATTCAGAAGGAACGGGAAAGAATTTTGTTTCTTAAGAAAAAGGCGGATTATCTGATCGACACGAGCCATATGCTTACCCGGGAGTTAAAGAGAGAGCTGAATAAGATATTTGTACAGAATAAGGAGTATAAGAATCTGTACATATCTGTGCTCTCATTTGGATTCAAATACGGGATCCCGCCGGATGCGGATCTGGTGTTTGACGTAAGGTTTCTTCCGAACCCCTATTATATAGAAGAATTACGTCCGCACAGCGGCAATGACAGGCAGGTCAGAGATTATGTCATGGACAATAAGAAGGCGGAAATATTCCTGGAGAAGATGACAGATCTGGTTGAATTTCTGATACCTAACTATGTCCAGGAGGGCAAGACCCAGCTGGTGGTCGGGATCGGATGTACCGGAGGGAAGCACCGCTCAGTCACTTTGGCTAACGAGCTGTTTGAAATATTAAGTAAGAATGAGAATTACGGAATCCGCATCGAACACAGGGATATTGGGAAAGATACGGTTACGAAAGCAAGATAGGAGTATGGGATGTCATTTTCGGGCATGATAAAGGAAGAATTGTCAGAGCATTATGCGAAAGCAAGGCATTGCAATCTGGCGGAGTTGTCTGCATTAGTCCGTATGTCGGGAGAGTTTGCCGAGGATAAGAAGGGCAGATGCATTATCCGCTTTCATACGGAAAATTTTGCAGTTGCAAGAAAATGCTTTACATTATTGCAAAAAACATTTAATATAGGAACAGGTATCGCAATTCGTAGGAACATGGCAAAGGGCAGCGCAAGTTACGATATTTACGCCAAAGGAAAAGAACTGCTGGCAGTCAGAAACGCAATGGTGCAGGCGGTCTGCTGTAAGCGTGCGTATATCCGGGGCGCATTTATCACGGCCGGTTCCATGAGTGATCCGAGCAAATCTTATCATTTTGAGATCGTCTGTAATACATGGGAAGAGGCAGATCATCTTAAGACTATGATCAATAGTTTTGATATGGAAGCGAAGATCGTGGGGAGAAAAAAGACCTACGTTGTATATCTGAAAGAAGGCTCGCAGATTGTTGACATTCTGAATGTGATGGAAGCACATGTTGCTTTGCTGGAACTTGAGAATGTCCGCATCATGAAGGAGATGCGTAATTCTGTGAACCGCAAGGTGAACTGTGAGACGGCGAATATTAACAAGACGGTATCTGCTGCTGTCAGACAGATGGAAGATATCAAGTATATACGCGATACTATTGGTTTTGACAAGTTGCCGGAAGGACTGAAAGACGTCGCCCTTACACGTCTTACATATCCGGAAGCGACTTTGAAGGAACTGGGGGGGCTTCTTGAGAACCCGATCGGGAAATCAGGAGTGAACCACCGGCTCAGGAAGTTAAGTGATATAGCGGTAAAGTTAAGGGAATAGCAAGGAGGAGCAATTTTTTATGACTAAGAAACCTGTTACGATTCAAAACAATATGGACATGGAAGCACGTCCGATTGCACATCTGGTTCAGGAAGCAAGCCAGTACGCGAGCCAGGTGTTTATTGAGATTGATAACAAAAAGATCAATGCGAAGAGTATCATGGGGATGATGAGTCTGAAGTTACAGAAGGGTGAGCGTATCACAGTAGTAGCGGAAGGACAAGATGAGAGTGAGGCAGTGGCAGGGATAGAGGATTTCCTTGTTGCAAGTAACTAGTTGTACATGACCGGAATTGCCTGTTTGCTTAATAGGTATGCATTGAGAGGTATCCGGATAAGTATACATTGCCGGACGGCAGCTTGCCGGCCCGGTGGGCATTAACTGCAGGATACCCGGATGGGTATACATATCTAGGAGGGCATGTAATATGTCCTCTTTGTGTTTTTGACATAGAATATCATGCGCTCGTATGACGGCGCAGGATTTAATATAGAAGGAGAGATGTTTAATATGAAGAGAATGTTATTTATCTATAATCCGCGCGCGGGGAAAGGCTTATTGAAGCCTAAGCTGTCGGATATTATTGACATTTTTGTGAAGGCCGGGTACGAGGTGGTGGTATATCCGACCCAGGCATACAGAGACGCGTATAAGAAGATCCTTGGATATAATGCCGAAGAATATGATCTGGTCGTCTGCAGCGGCGGGGACGGTACGATCGACGAAGTGGTGACGGGGATGATGCACCGCAGCGCAAGAACGCCGGTAGGATATATCCCGACAGGCACGACCAATGATTTTGCCAACAGCCTGCATATTCCCAAGGGTTTGCTTAAGGCGGCGGATAATGCGGTCAACGGAGAGCGGTTTCCCTGTGATGTCGGTAAGTTTAATGATGATATCTTCGTGTATGTGGCGGCTTTCGGTATATTTACGGATGTATCATATGAGACGAAGCAGGAAGTGAAGAATATACTCGGACATTTGGCTTATGTGCTGGAGGGTACGAAACGTCTGTTCAACGTGCCGTCTTACAGCATCAGGGTAGAGCATGACGGAGAAGTTATTGAAGATGAATTCATATTTGGAATGGTGACGAACTCTCGCTCGGTGGGCGGATTCCGAAGCATGATCGGGAAGCAGGTGGTATTCGATGACGGGCTGTTCGAGGTGACGCTGATCAGGAAGCCGGCTAATCCCATCGCTTTGCAGGAGATTATCGCGGCGCTTCTGATAGAACAGGTGGATACGAAGCATATGTATACGTTTAAGACGGGACATATCACCTTTGAATCGCTGGAGGAGATTCCCTGGACGCTGGACGGAGAATTCGGCGGGGAGCATGATGAAGTGGTGATCGATAATCTGAATAAGCAGTTGGAGATAATGGTGCCGGGAGAGCATTTCGATAAACTGCAGTTGGGGACGGAGTGAAATTCGGCGAAAATTCACCGGAAAATCAGTTGACAGAAACGTCCTGAGATGATATAATGTCATTCGACTGCCGAAGACAGCAGGTGCGAGGGGTTTCACATGAGATCCCAAGCGTAAGCAGATCAACGCCTGCCGAGGAAAGTTAGATTCGATGTTTATGAATTTACAACGCCTCTGTGTCTTTGCATAGGGGTGTTTTTAATAGTGCTTTTCTTTACGCAGTCAACGTATTCAATAACAGAAGGAGGTGCACCATTCGTGGCAAAAGTTGAATTAAAACAACCGATCGTACAGGCGATTGCAGATGACGTCAAGGATGCGGCAAGTGTTGTATTGGTTGACTACCGCGGACTTACTGTTGCGCAGGATACAGAGCTTCGTAAGCAGTTAAGAGAAGCGGGGATCATCTACAAGGTTTGTAAGAACACAATGATGAAGAGAGCTTTCGAAGGGACTGAGCTTGCGGCATTGGACGAGCATCTGGAAGGCCCGAGCGCGATCGCGATCTCTAAGGACGATGCAACGGCTCCGGCAAGGATCCTGTGCAAGTTCGCTAAGGATGCGAAGGCTCTTGAACTGAAGGCAGGAGTGGTTGAGGGAACTTTGTATGATAACGCTGCACTGTCAGAGTTAGCTAAGATCCCGTCAAGAGAAGAGTTACTGTCCAAGCTGCTTGGAAGCTTGCAGTCACCGATCACCAATCTTGCACGTGTTCTCAATCAGATCGCAGAGCAGGGCGGAGCAGAAGCCTGTGCAGCAGCGGCTCCGGCCGAAGAAGCAGCAGAAGCAGCAGAGACCCCGGCAGAATAGGGAAAAGCTATACCATAAGGTATGTGCGAACGATACCCATCCGGGCATGCATTTCAGATGCCGTATAGATGGGCGGACAGGTTAGCTGTCACATAATATTAAATATGGAGGATAATACAATGGCAAAGTTGACAACAGCTGAATTTATTGATGCAATCAAAGAATTATCAGTATTAGAGTTGAATGAATTAGTAAAAGCATGTGAGGAAGAATTTGGCGTATCTGCAGCAGCAGGCGTTGTAGTTGCAGCAGCAGGCGGAGAGGCAGCAGCAGAGGAAGTGAAAGATGAGTTCGACGTAGAGTTAGTATCTGCAGGAGCTTCTAAGGTTAAGGTTATCAAGGTTGTTCGTGAGATCACAGGACTTGGACTTAAGGAAGCTAAGGCAGTAGTTGACGAAGCTCCGAAGGTAGTGAAAGAAGCAGTTTCCAAGGCGGAGGCTGAGGAGATCAAGGCTAAACTTGAGGCAGAGGGTGCAGAAGTTAACCTCAAATAATCAGGGATAGGTCGACTGACAGATGAACCGCTCCATAAGGGGCGGTTTTTTGCAGTAAAACTTTTAAGTTCACACGAATGATGGCCGGAATGCGGTCTGTATGGAGGATAGGTGTATGAATAATTCAAGGGAGTTTTTTGAACGGGGCGGCGGAAGTGCACCGGCTGCTGAAGGCTGTGAGCGGCACAGTGATATGCAAAATGTTCAGAATTTGGAGACCGTCATTAATGAGGGCCTTCGTGTAGCCCTGTTGGAGGAAACTCCGGACCAGTCATTGGAGGTGCTGCTGGAGTGTCTGGGAAAAGCCCTGAACGGAGAACGCACCTATATATTTGAACAGAACGACCGCGGCGGCGACGACAATACCTATGAATGGGTGGCCGAAGGAGTAAAACCGGAAAAGGAGAATCTCCAGAATGTTCCTTCAGAGGTGTGCGCCGGTTGGTATCGGAACTTTGATATCGGCAGGCATATCGTCATCGAGAATCTGGAAGAGATCAAGGATAGCGCCCCTCTTCAGTATGAGATCCTGAAGGAGCAGAATATCCGTTCTCTTGTGGTAGTGCCGCTCTATGACGGGGAAAAGCTTATCGGTTTTTACGGCGTAGACAATCCGCCGGCAAAGCTTTTGGAATATGCGTCGAATATGCTGCAAACCGCCGCATATTTTATCGTATCCTCTTTAAAACGGCGCAATCTGGTCCGTGAACTTCAAAAGCGCAGCCATAACGTTCTCCATGCCCTCAGCGTGGATTATCTGGGGATATATCAGGTGAACTTCGACACCGGCGAATGTGAGATATACCGGAACAGCGAACAGATGAGCATGGATTGGGCCGTCAGTTTTGAAGACGGGTATCGATCGGCTATGGAGCAGTATATTACCCGGTACGTGGTTCCCCGCGATCAGGAGCGGCTTTTTGCCGTAACGAAAAGGGACTATGTGCTGGCTCAGCTTCAGAAAAAGAAGAAGTTCTATGTGCGTTATGAGGTGCAAGACAATGCATATGGGCTGAAACATATGGAGATCCATTATTCCGCTACAGAGAAAACGGCGGAGGAGAATTGCGCTATATTTGCCCAGCGGGATGTCAATGCCGTGGTGGAGCAGGAAGAGAAGAACAAGCTTGAAGCAAGGAAAAGCATGGAGGATATTCTGGAGGGAGCCAGAACCGGTATCTGGACCATCGAACTTGAGGAGGGGTGCGGGCCCAGGATGTATGCGGACCGGACCATGCGGATTCTTCTGGGAGTGTCGGATGAGACTGGACCGGAGGAGTGCTATCGGCACTGGTTTGATAATATTGAGCCGGACTATGTGGAGATGGTGCAGGATTCGGTCCGTGAGATATTGGAAACCGGGCGTTCCGAGGTGATCTATCCATGGAATCACCCGAAGCTGGGGAAAATCTATGTCCGCTGCGGCGGCGTACAGGACAAGACCTTCAAAAAGACGGGGGCCTGCCTGAACGGATACCATCAGGATATCACAGAAACCATGATGACCAGAAAGAAGCAGGAGCAGGCGATCATGGAGCTTTTGGAGAAGGTAAGGCGGGCGAACTCTGCAAAAAGCGAATTCCTCTCGCGTATGTCCCACGATCTGCGCACGCCGATCAACGGAATTCTGGGAATGCTGGCAATCATGGAGGAAAGACAGGATGAACCAGAGCGGCAGAGCGATTGCCGGAAGAAGATCCGTATATCCACAGAGCATCTGCTGTCTCTGGTCAATGACGTTCTTCAGGTGAGCAAGCTGGAGAGCGGAAGACCGTCGGTAGAAGAATCCTTTGATATCCATGACTCGTTGGAAAGCTGTACCGCGATCTTAGCAGCCCAGGCAGAAGAGAGAGGGATCCGTCTTGAGGTGGAAGAAGTCGATGTGGAGCATAGCAGGCTGATCGGTAATCCGATGTACCTGAAGCAAATTCTGGTGAATATCATCGACAATGCTCTCAAATATAACCGGCCTCATGGGGCTGTATCTATCCGGGTGAAGGAAACCGGCTGTCAGAACGGGACCGCAGACTACAGATTTGAGATCGAAGATACCGGAATTGGCATGGGGGAAGACTTCAAAAAGCATATTTTTGAACCGTTTACTCAGGAACACCAGGGCGCAAGGACTCACTATAACGGCGCTGGTCTTGGTATGTCTATCGTGAAGAAGCTGGTAGACCAGATGAAAGGGACGATCAAGGTAGACAGTCAGGTCGGCAGGGGAAGCGTATTCCAGATTATCCTGCCGATACAGATCGACGAGGTGCAGAATACCCGGTCTGCGGATGAGGAGAGGAGTGCAAGGAGCGATATTGGCGGAATGCGCGTCCTCTTGGTGGAGGACAATGAGATCAACTGCGAGATCGTAGAATTCATGCTTGAAGAGGCGGGGGCGTCGGTCGTGACTGCAAACGACGGGAAGGAAGCTGTGGATGTATTCTCTGCAAGCAGGCCGGGAACCTTCGACTGTGTTCTCATGGATCTGATGATGCCGGTTATGAGCGGATATGAGGCGGCCCGGGTGATCCGCGGCCTTCCCCGGCCGGACGCAGGATCCGTACCCATCATAGCGCTGTCGGCGAATGCGTTTGACGAAGATATAGCGATGACGAAGGATGCCGGAATGGATGAACATCTGGCGAAGCCTGTGGACATCAGGAAGATGTTCAGGGTCATGAACCGGCTGAGACGGCGATAGTCTTATCCTTTTGCTTTGCACGATAACTAAGATCAAAGAATGGAGATGTTAAAAAATATGAAAAAGATGGTTGTGCCGCGTTCTCTTAAAATCAGCACTGCAGTAATCATTTGCCTGAATATTTTCGTATTTTCATTCTTAGGAATGTCCATCAATAAGATGAGCGAAAACACGATTAAGAATATAGGCACGGCTTATATGGGCGGAATGAATGATCAGGTATCTTTACATTTTGAGACGATTATTGATCTTCGGCTGACCATGGCGGAATCCATAGCGCATATCGCTGCAGATGAAGAGAATTCCAGCTACGGATCAAAAGAAGAGATAGAATACGGCGCAAAGGCAAGGCATTTTATGTGCGCCGCCTTATATTCGCCGGATGGTAAAATGGAGATGATCTACGGCGATACTGTGAAGTTAAATCACCCGGAACATTTTTTGGACAGCTTGAAAAACGGGGAACGTGTAGCGGCATCCGCTGTTGACGGCGAGGGGAACGGCGTGATCTTGTTCGGCGTTCCCTGCGAATATCCTATGTCTGACGGAAGCGGCAGCCTTGCTATGATCGTAGGTCTTTCAACTAAGTATATGGGCGAGGTTCTCTTCCTTGATTCGGACAGTTCACTGAGTTATTCGTTTGTAATTCGCGAGGACGGCAGTTACGTTGTCGGGGAGGAGGGCGACGTTGATGAAAACTATTTTGACAGGCTGAGGAGTATCATAAGCGGACGGAATGGGGAAGCGGATTACTATATCAGGCAGATGACGGAGGCGATGAATAAGGGGGAAGATTATTCGGTTATTTTGAAAATCGGCAAATCGCGCCGGCATCTGTATTGTACCAGCCTGCCCTATTGTGATTGGTACCTGGTGACGATTCTTCCTTTTGACGGGCTGGATCATGTGATTTCTGATATGGGCAGCCATTGGCTCATTATCGTCTACGCTGCTTCATTTGCTGTAATTGCCATGCTGCTGTATATATTTTTCCAGTATTTGGGGATATTCAGGAAACAGGTATCCGAATTAGAACGTATGAATACGGAGATGGACGCGGCGCGCAAAATTGCTGAAAGGGCGCAGCAAGAAGCCGAACATGCCAATTCGGCAAAACAGGATTTCCTGTCCAGTATGAGCCATGATATCCGTACTCCTATGAATGCCATAATCGGTATGACGTCCATTGCCCTGGCCAATACGCATGATCAGGAGCAGGTTCAGGAATGCCTGCGCAAAATTGAATTATCCAGTAATCACCTTCTGGGCCTTATCAATGATGTGCTTGATATGTCGAAGATCGAAAGCGGCAAAATGACGCTGAATATCGCGCCGATATCCTTGAGGGAGGTTATGGACAGTGTCGTAAATATCGTACAGCCTCAGGTCAAGGCGAAAAACCTGCAGTTTGACACGGTTGTACACGATATTCTTGCAGAAAACGTGCGCTGTGACAGCGTGAGGCTGAATCAGGTGTTGATCAATCTGTTGGGAAATTCGGTCAAATTTACCCAGGATAACGGTTCTGTCCAGGTAACTCTGTATCAGGAAGCGTTACCGGAAGATACGTCCCGCGTCCGAACACATTTCTTGGTGTCGGATACAGGGATCGGCATGTCCAGGGAATATCAGGAGAAATTATTCGATTCCTTCAGCAGGGAAGACAATGCGCAGGTACAGAAAACAGAAGGTTCCGGGCTTGGAATGGCAATCACTAAATATATCGTAGACGCGATGGGCGGTACGATCGCCGTCCGCAGCGAACTGGACAAAGGTACTGAATTCCATGTCACATTTGATCTCGAGAAGGCCGAAGAGAAGGAGATGGATGCGGCTGAAAAGAACGAAGAAGCTGCCGATCTGGAGCTTAAGGGGAAACATATCTTGCTGGCGGAAGACAACGAGCTTAACTGGGAGGTTGCGAAAGAGCTGCTCTCCGATCTCGAATTGGAATTGGATTGGGCAGAAAACGGAGAGATCTGTGTCGCGCAATTTAAGAAATCCCCGGTCGGATATTATGACGCGGTCATTATGGATGTGAGGATGCCCGTGATGAACGGCTACGAAGCAACCAGAGCTATCAGGGAACTGGATCGGGAGGACTCGGATATTCCGGTTATTGCGATGACTGCAGACGCCTTCTCGGAAGATATCCAGAAGTGTTTAGAGTGCGGCATGAACGACCATTTGGCCAAACCTATTGATATTCAGGCGGTTACCCGCAAGTTAAAAAAATATTTGAAATAAATTCATTGACAAGCCCCAGGCCTCTATGGTATAGTAAAAAATGCACTATTGTGGAAAGTTCTGCCATAATATCGCATGGGAACGGTGGGGAATGCGCTGTTTCCAATGGTTTTCAATATTGTTTGTTTTTCAAAAAATATGCGAGGAGAGTGAAACGTCAATATGGAGAAAAACAGAATTCGTCCCATTAAAAGCGGAAAAAGTTCACGCATGAGTTATTCCAGACAAAAAGAAGTTCTTCAGATGCCGAACTTGATCGAAGTCCAGAAGGATTCTTATCAGTGGTTTCTGGATGAAGGACTGAACGAAGTATTTGATGACATTTCCCCGATCACGGACTATAGTGGTCATCTGAGTCTGGAATTTGTTGATTTTACTTTGTGCGAGAAAGACGTGAAGTACACGATCGAAGAGTGTAAAGAACGCGATGCAACCTACGCGGCGCCACTTAAGGTACGGGTAAGGCTTCATAACAAAGAGACAGATGAAATCAACGAGCATGAAATATTTATGGGTGATCTGCCGTTGATGACCAGTACGGGTACATTTGTGATTAATGGTGCAGAACGTGTTATAGTAAGCCAGTTAGTACGTTCACCCGGCATCTATTATGCGATTGCGCATGATAAGCTGGGTAAAAAGCTGTATTCCTCCACCGTGATTCCTAACCGCGGCGCGTGGCTGGAATACGAGACGGACTCCAATGACGTTTTTTATGTACGTGTAGATAGAACAAGGAAGGTGCCGATTACGGTATTGATCCGTGCATTGGGAATCGGTACGAATCCTGAGATCGTAGAATTGTTCGGCGAGGAGCCGAAGATCGTTGCAAGCTTTGAGAAGGACGCAGCCACGAATTACCAGGAAGGTCTTCTGGAATTATATAAGAAGATCCGTCCGGGCGAGCCGCTTGCGGTGGACAGTGCGGAGAGTCTGATCACGAGCATGTTTTTCGACCCGAGACGCTATGACTTGGCGAAGGTCGGAAGGTATAAGTTCAATAAGAAGCTTTCCTTCAGGAACCGTATTACCGGTCATATTCTTGCAGAGACTGTTGCAAGTCCGATTACCGGGGAAGTGATCGCCGAAGGCGGCGCGAAGATCACGCGCGATCTGGCGGATCAGCTTCAGAATGCGGCGGTTCCGTATGTGTGGATCGAGAGGCCGGATGAAGAACGCAATATCAAGGTTCTGTCGAATATGATGGTGGATCTTGCTGCGGTCGTTGATATCGATCCCAAGGAAGTTGGGGTTACAGAGCAGGTATACTATCCTGTTCTTGAAGGGATTTTAGAGGAGACAGGCGGAGACATCGACGAACTTAAGGATGCGGTCCGCAGAGATATCCATGATCTGATTCCGAAGCACATTACGAAGGAAGATATCATGGCTTCCATTAATTATAATATTCACTTAGAGTATGGCCTGGGTAATGATGACGATATCGATCACCTGGGCAATCGGCGCATCCGTTCTGTTGGAGAGCTTCTGCAGAACCAGTACAGGATCGGTCTGTCCAGATTGGAGAGAGTTGTGCGTGAGAGAATGACTACCCAGGATCTTGAAGGGATCTCTCCGCAGTCGCTCATCAATATCAAGCCTGTTACAGCGGCGGTGAAGGAATTCTTCGGTTCCTCCCAGCTGTCACAGTTCATGGACCAGAATAACCCGCTGGGCGAGCTGACCCATAAGAGACGTCTGTCCGCGTTGGGACCGGGCGGTCTGTCCAGAGACCGTGCAGGTTTCGAGGTGCGTGACGTTCACTATTCCCACTATGGAAGGATGTGTCCGATCGAGACGCCTGAAGGTCCGAATATCGGTCTGATCAACTCCCTTGCAACCTATGCAAGGATTAATCAGTATGGATTCATCGAAGCGCCGTACCGCAGGATCAATCATGACGATCCGGCGAATCCGGTGGTTACCGAGGAAGTTGTCTATATGACGGCCGACGAGGAAGACAACTACCATGTTGCGCAGGCGAATGAGCCGTTGGATAAGGAAGGGCATTTTAAGCGCAGGAATGTATCCGGCCGTTACCGAGAGGAGACGCAGGAGTACGAGAGACGTATGTTCGATTACATGGACGTGTCTCCTAAGATGGTGTTCTCTGTTGCGACGGCGCTGATTCCGTTCCTGGAGAATGACGATGCGAACCGTGCGCTTATGGGTTCTAACATGCAGCGTCAGGCAGTGCCGCTTCTGATGACGGAGGCTCCGGTCGTAGGTACAGGTATGGAGGAGAAGTCTGCGGTCGATTCCGGCGTATGTGTGATCGCGGAGAAGGGCGGCGTAGTAGAGCGCGCTACTTCCACAGAGATCACGATCCGTCAGGAGGACGGCAGTCTCAGAAGATATAAGCTGACGAAGTTCTTAAGAAGTAACCAGAGTAACTGTTATAATCAGAGGCCGATCGTGTTCAAGGGAGACAAGGTGGAGGCCGGAGATGTGATAGCAGACGGCCCGTCTACGTCAAACGGCGAGATGGCTCTGGGTAAGAATCCGCTGATCGGATTCATGACCTGGGAAGGTTACAACTATGAGGATGCCGTATTGCTAAGCGAGCGGCTTGTTCAGGAGGATGTATACACATCCGTTCATATAGAAGAGTATGAGGCAGAAGCGCGTGACACCAAGCTTGGACCGGAAGAGGTTACCCGCGATATTCCGGGTGTCGGCGATGACGCGCTTAAGAATCTGGATGAGAGAGGAATCATCCGTATCGGTGCGGAGGTGCGTGCAGGAGACATCCTGGTAGGCAAGGTGACTCCTAAGGGAGAGACAGAGCTTACGGCAGAGGAGAGGCTTCTTCGTGCGATCTTCGGCGAGAAGGCCCGAGAGGTCAGAGATACATCCCTTAAGGTTCCGCACGGTGAGTACGGTATCGTTGTGGATGCGAAGGTATTTACCCGTGATAACGGGGATGAACTGTCACCGGGTGTGAATCAGGCGGTCCGTATCTATATTGCCCAGAAGAGGAAGATCTCCGTAGGTGACAAGATGGCCGGACGTCACGGTAACAAGGGTGTTGTATCCCGTGTACTGCCGGTGGAGGATATGCCGTTCCTGCCTAACGGACGTCCGCTGGATATCGTATTGAATCCGCTGGGCGTGCCGTCGCGTATGAATATCGGGCAGGTATTGGAGATCCATCTGTCTCTGGCGGCCAAGGCATTGGGATTCAACATTGCCACACCTGTATTCGACGGTGCGGATGAGAATGATATTATGGATACGCTTGACCTGGCTAATGATTATGTCAATTTGAGCTGGGAAGAGTTTGAAGCTAAGTATAAAGAAGAATTGCTGCCGGAGGTTATGGAGTATCTGTCCGACAATCGGGAGCACAGGAATCTATGGAAGGGCGTACCGATCTCCAGAGACGGTAAAGTACGCTTAAGAGACGGACGTACCGGAGAGTATTTCGACAGTCCGGTTACGATCGGGCACATGCATTATCTGAAGCTGCATCATCTGGTTGACGATAAGATCCATGCCCGTTCCACCGGTCCTTACTCACTGGTAACGCAGCAGCCTTTGGGCGGTAAAGCGCAGTTCGGCGGACAGCGTTTCGGAGAGATGGAAGTATGGGCGCTGGAGGCATACGGCGCATCCTATACACTGCAGGAGATCCTGACTGTGAAGTCTGACGACGTGGTCGGACGTGTGAAGACCTATGAAGCGATCATTAAGGGTGAGAATATCCCTGAGCCGGGTATTCCAGAGTCCTTCAAGGTACTGCTTAAGGAGCTGCAGTCCCTTGGACTGGATGTGCGCGTGCTGCGTGACGATAATACAGAGGTTGAGATCATGGAGACGGCGGATATGGGAGAGACAGATTTCCGCTCATTGATCGAAGGAGACAGAAAATACCGTCAGGACGATGATCTTGGTGCGCATGGATATACGGAGCAGGAATTCCAGGGAGATGAATTGATCGATGTGGAGGAAGAAGAGCCTGAAGAGGACGATTTCGACATGGATTATGAACCGGAAGATGATGATTTTGGATATGATGATTTATCGGATGATGAATAGGAAGGGGTGCCAGTATGCCAGAAAACAACAAGGAACAAACGTATCAGCCAATGACTTTTGATGCAATCAAAATCGGGTTGGCATCGCCTGAGAAGATTCTGGAATGGTCCAGGGGAGAAGTTACGAAGCCGGAGACCATCAACTACCGGACACTGAAGCCGGAGAAGGATGGTTTGTTCTGCGAGAGAATATTCGGACCAAGCAAAGACTGGGAATGTCACTGCGGCAAGTACAAGAAGATCCGCTACAAAGGCGTGGTCTGCGACCGCTGCGGTGTGGAAGTTACGAAGTCAAGTGTTCGCCGTGAGCGTATGGGGCATATTGCCCTGGCCGCTCCGGTGTCGCATATCTGGTATTTCAAGGGTATCCCGAGCCGCATGGGGCTGATACTGGATCTGTCTCCAAGGACGTTGGAGAAGGTGCTGTATTTTGCGTCCTACATTGTGCTGGATAAGGGAGATTCCGACCTGCAGTACAAGCAGGTATTGTCAGAGCAGGAATACCAGGAAGCCAGAGAGAAGTGGGGAAGTGCATTCCGTGTAGGAATGGGCGCAGAGTCCATTCAGGAATTGCTGCAGTCCATTGATCTGGATAAGGATTATCATGAGCTGCAGGAAGGGTTAAAGGGAGCGACCGGACAGAAGCGCGCGAGGATCGTGAAGCGTCTGGAGGTTGTCGAGGCCTTCCGTGAGTCAGGAAACAAGCCGGAGTGGATGATCATGACGGCGATCCCGGTTATTCCGCCGGATCTTCGTCCTATGGTACAGTTGGACGGCGGACGTTTCGCTACGTCTGACCTTAATGATCTGTACCGGAGGATCATTAACAGGAATAACCGTCTGAAGCGTCTGTTAGAGCTTGGCGCGCCGGACATTATCGTTAGAAATGAGAAGAGAATGCTGCAGGAGGCGGTGGACGCGCTGATCGACAACGGACGCCGCGGCCGTCCGGTCACAGGGCCGGGTAACCGTGCGCTTAAGTCCCTGTCGGATATGCTTAAGGGTAAGTCAGGACGTTTCCGTCAGAACCTTCTGGGCAAGCGTGTTGACTATTCAGGACGTTCCGTTATCGTCGTAGGGCCGGAGCTTAAGATCTATCAGTGCGGTCTTCCGAAGGAGATGGCGATTGAGCTGTTCAAGCCATTTGTTATGAAGGAGCTGGTTCAGAACGGAACTGCTCATAATATTAAGAATGCGAAGAAGATGGTAGAGAGGGTACAGCCGGAGGTATGGGACGTATTGGAGGATGTGATCAAGGAGCATCCGGTTATGCTGAACCGTGCCCCTACGCTGCACAGGCTTGGTATCCAGGCGTTCGAGCCTATTCTGGTAGAGGGTAAGGCGATCAAGCTTCACCCGTTGGTATGTACCGCGTACAATGCCGACTTTGACGGAGACCAGATGGCGGTGCATCTGCCGCTGTCCGTGGAGGCACAGGCAGAGTGCCGGTTCCTTCTGTTGTCGCCGAATAACCTGCTGAAGCCTTCTGACGGCGGACCGGTTGCGGTTCCTTCACAGGATATGGTACTTGGTATCTATTATCTGACACAGGAGAGACCCGGAGCGAAGGGAGAAGGCAAGTTCTTCAAGAATGTCAGCGAGGCGATCCTCGCTTATGAGAATGACGCGATCACGCTCCATTCGCGTATCAAGGTGCGGGTATTCAAGAAGATGCCTGACGGTACGGAGAAGAGCGGTAATATAGAGTCCACTCTTGGACGTTTCCTTTTCAATGAGATTATCCCGCAGGATCTTGGATTCGTTGACCGGGAGGCAGAAGGCGCGGACTTATTGCTGGAAGTGGATTTCCACGTAGGTAAGAAGCAATTGAAGCAGATCCTTGAGAAGGTAATCAATACCCATGGATCTACAGCTACGGCAGAGGTGTTGGATGCAGTTAAGTCCATCGGATATAAGTATTCAACCAGAGCGGCTATGACCGTATCGATCTCCGATATGACGGTGCCGCCGCAGAAGCCGGAGATGATCCAGCAGGCGCAGGATACGGTGGATAAGATCACGAAGAACTTCAAGCGTGGTCTGATCACGGAGGAAGAGCGTTACAAAGAGGTCGTAGAGACCTGGAAAGCAACAGATGACGCGCTGACAGAGGCGCTTCTGTCCGGGCTTGATAAGTATAACAACATCTTCATGATGGCAGACTCCGGCGCCCGCGGTTCCGATAAGCAGATCAAGCAGCTTGCAGGTATGCGGGGACTGATGGCGGATACGACGGGACGTACTATCGAGCTGCCGATCAAGTCCAACTTCCGTGAAGGTCTGGACGTATTGGAATATTTCATGTCCGCCCATGGAGCGCGTAAGGGTCTGTCCGATACGGCTCTCCGTACCGCCGATTCAGGATATCTGACCAGGCGTCTGGTTGACGTATCACAGGAATTGATCATCCATGAAGTAGATTGTATGGATGAAGGCGGCGAGATCCCGGGTATGTATGTCAAGGCGTTCGTAGACGGGAATGAAGAGATCGAGAGTCTGCAGGAGCGTATTACAGGACGTTACCTGTGTGAGAATATCGTAGACAAGGACGGCAATGTCCTTGTGAAGGCGAACCATATGGTGACGCCGAAGCGCGCCGAGCTGATCATGAAGAAGGGTGTGGATGAGAAGGGAGAGACCTTGAAGAAGATCAAGATCCGTACCATCCTTACCTGTAAGTCCCACAACGGTGTCTGCGCGAAATGCTACGGCGCCAACATGGCGACCGGAGAGCCGGTACAGGTCGGCGAGGCTGTCGGTATCATCGCGGCACAGTCTATCGGAGAGCCTGGTACACAGCTTACCATGCGAACCTTCCATACGGGAGGTGTTGCCGGTGACGACATCACACAGGGTCTTCCCCGTGTCGAGGAGCTCTTTGAGGCGAGAAAGCCGAAGGGTCTTGCAATCATCACGGAGTTTGCCGGTATCGCGAATATCAACGATACCAAGAAGAAGAGAGAAGTTATCGTAACGAACAATGAGACCGGGGAATCCAAGGCATATCTGATCCCATACGGTTCCAGGATCAAGGTTCAGGACGGGGCGGTACTGGAGGCCGGCGACGAGCTGACAGAGGGTAGTGTGAATCCTCACGATATCCTGAGGATCAAGGGACTGCGCGCCGTACAGGACTATATGATCCAGGAAGTACAGCGTGTATACCGGCTGCAGGGTGTTGATATTAATGATAAGCATATCGAGGTCATCGTGCGTCAGATGCTTAAGAAGGTCCGTGTGGAGGAAGCCGGAGATACGGAATTCCTGCCTGGCACCAATGTAGATAGACTGGAGTTCGAGGATGCGAACGCCAGGCTGCTTGCGGAGGGCAAGGAAGCGGCAACCGGCGAGCAGATCATGCTTGGTATTACCAAGGCGTCTCTCGCGACGAATTCCTTCCTGTCGGCGGCGTCCTTCCAGGAGACGACGAAGGTGCTGACAGAGGCGGCTATCAAGGGTAAGGTGGATCCGCTGATCGGTCTGAAGGAGAACGTCATTATCGGTAAGCATATCCCTGCCGGTACAGGTATGAGGAAATACCGTGACGTCAAGCTGGATTCCGGCCTGAGCATGGAAGATGAACTGATGCTGGATGAAGACGATATGGAATGGGAAGGCGATGAAGCCCTTGAAGAGGCAGTGGATCTTGCTCACGCGGAGGATCTGGAAGGCGGAGCCGAACCGATCGGTATGGAAACTGACGAAGAGGAAGAGCTGGTTGAACTGGTAGAAGAATAATATAGATAATGGTTTGATAAAGGCAAGAAGCATATATACGGCTTCTTGTCTTTTTTTTGATAAAAAAATAATCAATAATGGTATTGACAATCAATCTCATTTGGAATACAATACCAATGTAAATGACAATCAATATCAATTAATAAGGAGGAGAATGATATGCCGTTAACGATGCTGAATTCCGGAGAAGCCGCCGCGATCCGGCGGATCGGCGGAAAGGATGAATCGAAGAGATTTCTTGAGAATCTGGGATTTACCGTAGGCGAGGAAGTGAAGGTAGTGTCGAGCAATCATGGAAATATCATTGTTCAGGTGAAGGAATCCAGAGTCGCGGTAAGCCAGGGAATCGCGAATAAGATCATAGTATAACCTGTCATGGGATCAGAGATTATAGGAGGAGATGAGAATATGCAGACACTAAAGGATGTCAGATGCGACCAGAATGCGGTGGTCGTCAGGCTTCACGGAGAAGGCGCAACGAAACGCAGGATCATGGATATGGGGATCACGAAGGGAACTTCGGTCTATGTCAGGAAGGTAGCGCCGTTCGGCGATCCGATAGAAGTGACGGTAAGGGGCTATGAGTTATCGCTCAGGAAAGCAGATGCCCAGATGATTGAGGTAAAGTAAGGAGGAGAGACAGATGGGAGTGAAGATTGCACTTGCCGGTAACCCCAACAGCGGGAAGACGACGCTGTTCAACGCACTTACAGGTTCTAACCAGTTCGTAGGAAACTGGCCGGGAGTTACGGTGGAGAAGAAAGAAGGAAGATTAAAAGACAACAAAGAGGTTACGGTCACGGATCTGCCGGGGATATATTCTCTGTCACCTTATACCTTAGAAGAGGTGGTTGCCAGGAATTATCTGATCGCAGAACGCCCGGACGCCGTCTTGAATATCGTAGACGGAACGAATCTGGAGAGGAACCTTTACTTAAGCACACAGTTGATGGAGCTGGGGATTCCGGTCGTCATGGCGGTAAATATGATGGATGTGGTCAGAAGGTCCGGCGACAAGATCGACACACAGCAATTGGCAGAGAGCTTAGGCTGTGAGGTCGTAGCGATCTCCGCGATTAAGGGAGACGGAATCAGGGAAGCGGCAGACAGGGCAGTAAGCGCGGCGAAGGCACGGCAAAGTCTTACGGCAGTTCATGAATTCTCCGAGGAGGTAGAGGGATATCTTGGCGAAATCGAAGCGCTGCTGACAGAGATACCAGAGAATCAGAAGAGATTCTATGCGGTCAAATTATTCGAAAGAGACGGCAAGATAATGGAGCAGCTAGGTCAGGAGTTGGATGTGACAGGGATCATCGCCAAAGCCGAAGAAGAATTGGACGACGATGCAGAGAGCATTATCACCAATGAGCGATATCATTATATTTCCTCCGTCATTGATAAGTGTCTGCAGAAGGCTGAGAAAGAGAAGTTGACAACATCGGATAAGATTGATAGAATCGTTACAAACCGTTGGCTGGCGCTGCCGATCTTCGCGGCGGTGATGTGGCTGGTATATTATGTATCGGTATCGACGGTAGGCGCATTTGTGACCGACTGGACCAACGATGTGCTGTTTGGCGAAGTCATCCCGCCTATGATTGAGAATGCTCTCGTAAGTATCAACTGCGCGGATTGGCTGCAGGGATTGATCCTTGATGGTATCGTGGGCGGAGTGGGCGCAGTGCTGGGCTTCGTTCCGCAGATGTTGGTGCTGTTTATCTTCCTGGCGTTCCTGGAAGCGTGCGGCTATATGGCGAGGATTGCATTTATCATGGACAGGATCTTCCGTAAGTTCGGGCTGTCCGGCAAATCATTTATCCCGATGCTGATCGGGACCGGATGCGGGGTTCCGGGAATTATGGCTTCCCGTACTATTGAGAATGACCGTGACCGGAAGATGACGATCATGACGACGACATTCATCCCATGCGGCGCGAAGCTTCCGATCATAGCATTGATCGCGGGCGCGCTCTTTGACGGAGCGTCATGGGTGGCTCCGAGCGCGTATTTCGTAGGGATCGCGGCGATCATATGCTCCGGGATCATTCTGAAGAAGACAAGAATGTTTGCGGGAGATCCGGCGCCGTTTGTTATGGAGCTTCCGGCGTATCATATGCCTACAGCGGGAAATGTACTTAGAAGCATGTGGGAGAGAGGCTGGTCCTTCATCAAGAAGGCGGGAACAGTCATCCTCCTGTCTACGATCTTCATCTGGTTTACGTCAAACTTCGGTATTGTTGACGGACAGTTTGGGATGGTGGATGACTTAAGCAGCGGATTCCTTGCCAATATCGGCAGAGGCTTTGCATGGCTGTTCATCCCGCTTGGCTGGGGAGACTGGCAGGCAGCAGTTGCGGCGATCACGGGACTCGTGGCGAAGGAGAATGTTGTGGGAACCTTCGGGATCCTCTATGGATTCGTAGAAGTGGCAGAAGACGGGACAGAGATCTGGGGAACGCTTGCGGCAAGCATGACGATGCTCTCGGCATATTCGTTCCTGGTGTTCAATCTTCTGTGCGCACCGTGCTTTGCGGCGATCGGGGCGATCAAGAGAGAGATGAACAATGCGCGATGGACCTGGTTCGCGATCGGATATCAGTGCGGTTTCGCATATGCGGTATCCTTGTGTATCTTCCAGTTTGGAACATTATTCACCGGCGGTGAATTGGGGATCGGTACAGCGGCGGCAGTTCTTGTACTTGGCGGATTCTTATATCTTCTGTTCAGGCCTTATAAGGAGAGCGATCTGCTGCAGGTGAACCTGTCAAGCGTGAGCGCCGGGAGAGCGAAGGCATTGTGATATATTGGTATGTCTGATTGAGATAGAAGACGGAATGAACAGGAGGGAGTTTGTATGGCATTAGCAGCGAGCAGTATTGTATCAACAGCAGCCGTAGGTCTGATTATATTGGCAGCGGCTGCGCTGGCCTTAAGAAGCATCTGGAAAAAGAAGAAGAACGGAGGCGGCTGCGGGTGCGGCTGCAGCGGCTGCACCGGTTCATGCCCGGGGAAAAACCGGAATAGTGAATAATACCCGCCAACCAATTGACTTTTTACAGGCATGATATTATAATGAAATTATTAAAATCGGTAGTGGGAAGCTGCCGATTTTGGCAGTTTATTATTAAGAAAGGTTGGGGACAACTATGGATCAGAACAAGGTGGCAAGAGTATTAAAATCAATGGAAGAGCATGAGATTCCGCAGATGATCATATCGGACCCGGTTGCAATCTTCTATCTTACGGGCAAATGGATCGCTCCGGGAGAGAGGCTTCTGGCATTGTATCTCAATGTCAACGGCAATCACAAGCTGGTGATCAACAAATTATTCCCGCAGGAGAAGGATCTTGGGGTAGAACTGGTATGGTATGATGATATTGAGGACGGAGTCGAGATCTTAAGCAGATTCGTTGAGAAGGACAAGGTAATGGGAATCGACAAGACATGGCCGGCAAGATTCCTGCTCCGCCTGCAGGAATTGGGCGGCGGAAGCAAGTTCGTGAACGGTTCGCCGATCATCGACTATATCCGTATGGTCAAGGATGAGAAGGAGAAGGAGCTGATGAGAGAATCCTCAAGGCTCAATGATATCGCCATGGAGAGATTGATCCCATGGGTAGTGAAGGGACTGACAGAGAAGGAACTGAATGCCAAGATCCGTGAGATCTACAAGGAGCTTGGATGTGAGGATGTATCATTTGACCCGATCACGGCTTACGCCAAGGGCGCGGCAGATCCGCATCATGTAACGGACGATTCCAAGGGCAAGCGCGGCGACTGTGTCATCCTTGATATCGGCGCGTTCAAGGACAACTATGCTTCCGATATGACAAGAACAGTATTTATCGGGGAAGTATCAGACCGTGCAAGAGAGATCTATGACATTGTGGCAGAGGCGAACAGACGCGGGATCGAAGCTGCGAAGCCGGGCAACAGGATGTGTGATGTGGACCTTGCAGCAAGGAACTATATCGAAGAGAAGGGCTACGGACAGTATTTTACACACAGGACGGGCCATTCCATCGGTCTTGAGGACCATGAATTCGGAGATGTATCCTCTGTAAATGAGGATATTATCCAGGTAGGGCAGTGCTTCTCTGTAGAGCCGGGCATCTATCTTGCGGATGAGGGCATCGGCGTTCGTATCGAAGATCTTGTGATCATCACAGAGGACGGGTGCGAGGTACTGAACCACTATACGAAGGATCTGATCGTAGTACCGGAAGAGTAGGATCCAGATAAGGAGGAGTATTGGCCGTGAACAGAGAACAGGCACATGATATCTTGATGAAATATATGAAGGGGCAGAACTACATTACCCATTCTTATGCCGTAGAGGCGATCATGAAGGGGCTTGCCAAGCGGTTGGCGCCGGACGATGTAGAATACTGGGGAATCGTAGGACTTCTCCACGACCTGGATGAGGAGCAGTGTGACTGGCAGCATGATATGGGAGTGCATGGTCCTACGTCGGTGGAGCTCCTTAGGAAAGAGGGGATCGAGGACAAGGTCTTGTTTGACGCTATCTGTGCGCATAATCCCAAGAGCGGCGTGAAGGCGAAGACGACCATACAGTATGCGATACTGGCGGCTGATCCTATGAGCGGGTTCGTGAAGGCGGTGGCGCAGATCTATCCGGATAAGAAGATCGCCAGCGTGAAGCATAAGTCCGTGATGAAGCGGTTCAACGAGCTTCGCTTCGCGGCGGGGGCGAACCGGGATTATATGGAGTCCATTGAGTTCACAGGGCTCAGTCTGGACGACCTGATCGATGTTGCGCTGGAGGAGATGGGCGCGATCGCGGATGTGCTGGGATTATAGTTTGAGGAATATATGACAGAGACAGTAGAACCCCGGAAGCTGGATGAGCTTCCGGGGTTTTTGGTTATTCCTGCGAGCAACGAGCCAAGCGGGCATGCTTGCATGAACATTTGGTGACTGCAGAGGGGTCTTTGACTGAGATCTGCATATATCCGTATTATTTTTACGGTATAAGTGTAGATATAATACGGTATTTATTGATATTTATTTATGAAATAGGCTATAATAAGAAAAAAGGTAAGGATGGCGTCTGTTATGTTAAAAAAATTTAGTGTTGAGAATTTCAAAGGATTTCAGGAAAAATTAGTATTAGACTTGGGAGCGCCGAGTAATTATAACTTTAGTCAAAAGGCTATCTATGAAGGGGTTATTACAAAGGGGATTTTGTTTGGAATCAATGGCAGTGGTAAATCTAATCTGGGGCTTGCTGTCTGTGATATAATAAGTCATTTAACAGATAACCAGGTGTTGTCTGCCCGTTATGATTATTATTTGAATATGAATAATCCCAAATCTTATGCAGAATTTGAATATGTATTTGTTTTTCATGATAAAGAGGTGATCTATCAATATAGAAAATCTGCCATGAATAAGTTGGAGTTTGAACGTTTATCTATAGAAGGAAGAGAAGTGATATACTATGATCATCTCCGGAAAGAAGGTTTTACACGATTAGAAGGGACAGAAACGCTCAATAACACGATAAGAGCAGCTAATCCAATTTCCAGAGTAAAATATGTAAACAGCAATGCAATATTGCCAGATAATTGTGAGAACGCTGTTTTTCACGAATTTATATCTTATGTGGAGCGGATGCTTTTATTTTATTCACTGGATCATCGAGGGTATGAAGGCTTTCAATCTGGAGGCGGTAACATATCGGAGGAGATTATCAAAAGTGGAAAGTTGTCAGAATTTCAACAGTTTTTGAAGGAAAATGAAATTACTTATGATCTGGCAGCGGAGGAAATAGACGGAGAGAAAAAGATATACTGTCGATTTGAAAATCAAAAAAAAGCTAATTTTTTCAAGATCGCATCCACAGGGACAAGATCTCTGACCTTGTTTTATTATTGGTATACCAAAATGAGGGAAGCATCTTTTGTTTATATTGATGAGTTTGATGCTTTTTATCATTTTGAATTAGCGAAAAATATTATCAAAAGGTTATATGAAATAGAACATGTACAGATATTTACTACGACCCATAATACAGATCTCATGAGTAATGATTTGTTAAGACCAGATTGTTATTTCATACTTGAGAATAACAAGATTACATCTTTGGCAGGAGCCACTGACAAAGAGTTGAGAAAAGCGCATAATTTGCAGAAGATGTATAAGGCAGGTGCTTTTGATGGAAAAGATAGAGAATAAAACATTCCAATTTTAAAATTCTTACACTGCCTGCAGGACAGAACATATATATGATCTGGCAGACATTGAAGGCAGACGATTTTGAAACAGATATTATAGAGATATTGAGAGAAAAATGTCCGGAACTTGAAAGTCATTTGAAGGGATTGACACGAGATGACTTTTCGGAAGTATATTTATTTTTTGATTATGATGGACATCAGAATAATTTATCGTTTGAAAATAGTGAAACAGATGTAATCAATGAGATGCTGTCGAATTTTGATAATGAGACAGAAAATGGCAAACTATATATTAGCTATCCAATGGTTGAGGCATTGAGAGATTTTAACCCGGGGATATGTGGTCATGGGGAAGAATGTCATTGTCAGTTAAATGAATTTGATAATTATAAAAGAAGATCTGTACAAAAGAGCAAGTATAGGGATTTTAGAAAATATGATTTTGAAGTATGGCGTGAGATTTTAAATGTGTTTGTAATGCGGATATCGTGTCTGTTAGGTGAGAAAGAAATTATAAAACATGATACATATAAGGATTTGGTGAGCCCGGCTTATATCTATATTCTTCAGCAAGATTATATAGTTGAAGGTAATATATTTATCCTCAGTGCATTTCCAGAATTTTTGTTTGATTATTTCCCGAACAGCTTTTGGAATTCTTGCATAAAATGTCCGAAGAAGTTTGCGAAAAATTGTTCTATTTCCGGGAGATTTGGGGAAAATTATATTGAAATGTAATCCATAGCTGAAAGGAGCAGGCAATGTCAAACAGATTAAAATCCGAAAAGTCCCCCTATCTATTACAGCACAAAGACAATCCGGTCAACTGGTACCCCTGGTGTGAGGAAGCATTCCGCAGAGCGAAGGAAGAGGACAAGCCGATCTTCCTGAGTATCGGCTATTCCACCTGTCACTGGTGTCATGTGATGGCGCATGAATCCTTCGAGGATGAGACGGCAGCGCAGATCTTGAATCAAGGATATATATGTATCAAAGTAGACCGGGAGGAACGGCCGGACATTGATGCAGTATATATGTCGGTATGTCAGGCTGTCACAGGTTCCGGCGGCTGGCCGCTTACGATCGTCATGACGCCGGAGCAGAAGCCCTTTTTCGCCGGGACATATTTCCCCAGAGAGCGGTATTACGGACGTCCCGGGCTTGTGGATATCCTAAGAGAACTGCTGAGCCTGTGGAAGGATCGGCGGGAAGAACTGGTTCGGGCGGGAGAGGAGATCACGGCGGCAATCAACAGAACAGGGAGCGCCGCCAATCCAGGAGACAGCAGAATCTCCCGCAGGGATAATGCAATTCTAAGGAAAGCGTATCAGATCTTTGCACAGCAGTTTGATCCGGTCTGGGGAGGCTTCGGCAGCGCGCCGAAGTTTCCGGCGCCTCACAATCTTCTCTTCTTGATGCGGTACGCGGAGGAAGAAGAGGGGTGTAGGGCAGACAGGGAAGGATCAGAAGCGCTACGTATGGCAGAGAGGACGCTGGATGCAATGGCGGAGGGCGGAATCCATGACCATATCGGCGGTGGCTTCTCACGGTATTCTACAGACGAGCGGTGGCTTGTGCCCCATTTTGAGAAAATGCTGTATGACAATGCGCTGTTGATACTGGCATATCTGGAAATCTACCGTCTTACCGGTAAGGAGAAATACGCGGACACAGTAAGGCATACGGCGGATTATATCCTCCGGGAGCTGACAGATGTGAGGGGAGGCTTCTACTGCGGTCAGGATGCGGACAGTGACGGTGTGGAAGGAAAATACTATGTATTTACGCCGGAAGAGGCAGAGTCTGTGCTTGGCAAGGATGATGGACAGGCATTCTGCCGTCTGTATGGGATCACAGAAGAGGGGAATTTTGAGGGGAAGAGCATCCCCAACCGGATCGGGAAGACAACCGGATCGGTACGGTCAGCCTGGATACAAGCCATGTATGAGTACCGGCTTAGCCGGACGAAGCTTCATAAAGACGATAAGATCCTGCTCTCCTGGAATGCCTGGACGATCCTTGCATTTGCACGGGCGGGCGCGGTGCTTAAGGAGGACGGTTATCTGGAGGCGGCGAAGAGAGCGCAGCGTTTTATCGAAACACATATGACCGGAGAGGACAACCGTCTCTATCTGCGTTACTGTGACGGGGAGACGGCTCATAAGGGCCAGTTGGAGGATTATGCGGTCTATACGCTTGCATTGTTGGAATTGTACGGTGCAACCTTCCAGACAGAATATCTGGGCAATGCAATTTTCCGTGCACAGCAGATGGCTGAATTCTTCGAGGACAGTGAGGCGGGCGGTTACTATATCAGCGCATCGGATGCCGGCCGGTTGATCGCCCGTCCCAAGGAAATATATGACGGGGCTATTCCGTCCGGCAATTCGGCGGCGGCAATGGCGCTCCAGCGTCTGGCGCTGCTGACGGGAGAGAACAGATGGCAGGAGGCGGCAGGAAGACAGCTTGGTTTCTGTGCCGGGGAGATACAGGAGTATCCGGCAGGGTACAGTTATGTGCTGCTTGCCATGGCAGACACGGTCTATCCGCATAAGGAGCTGGTATGTACGGTGAGCGGCAGTATGTCAGAGGAGCTGAGGATGCAATTGGCAGAGCTGGCAGCAGGGGGAATGAGTATTCTGGTCAAGACAGAAGAGAATCAAGAAGAGTTGGCAGAATGTGCGCCGTTTACCGCAGAATACCCGATTCCGCAGGAGGGGGAAATGTATTATCTGTGCGAGGACGGCGCATGCAGGGCCCCGGTGAAGACCCTGCAGCAGTTATGATTTTGCCTATAGTATTTATATTCTAAAGTTGAAATCCGCATAAGCAGAGGATCCATGTTCATGGACATCCAGTCCGTCAACTTCCTCTTCCCTCGTAACGCGAAGCCCGATCGTCTTGTTGATGACGGTGAATACTATGACGGCCATCACCAGCACGTAGGCAGCGGCTGCGCCGACTCCGATCAACTGAGTGACAAGGCTGCAGCCTTCTCCGAATACACCGGTCAAGATCGTACCTGCGGCGCCGCAGACACCGTGAACACTGATCGCACCGACAGGATCGTCGATCTTGACAACCTGGTCGAAGAATTCAACGGAGAATACCACTAAGATACCTGCAACAGCGCCGATCATGATGGCTTCCCACTCGTTTACCACATCGCATCCGGCGGTGACCGCAACGAGTCCTGCGAGAGATCCGTTAAATGTCATGGACACATCCGGCTTGCCGTAACGAATCCATGTAACGATCATGGCCAGAAGCGTAGCGGCAGCGGCGGCAAGATTGGTTGTCATGGCAATGTGTCCAAGGCTGGTGGCAGCGGCGGTAGTAGAACCGCAGTTGAAACCGAACCAACAGAACCACAGGATAAATACGCCAAGCGCTGCGATCGGAAGATTATGTCCTGGGATGGCTCTCGCCTTGCCGTCTTTGCCGTATTTCCCGATACGAGGTCCAAGGATCTTCGCGCCGACCAGGGCGCAGAGACCGCCGACCATATGTACTGCTGCGGAACCTGCGAAATCATGGAAACCAAGCTCAGACAGGAAGCCTCCGCCCCAGATCCAGTGTCCGGATACCGGGTAAATGAAGATACTGATCGCCGCGCTGTAGGCGAGATAGGCGATGAATTTCGTCCGCTCCGCCATAGAGCCTGACACGATGGTCGCCGCGGTTGCACAGAATACGGTGTGGAAGATCATGAAGACTCCGATCGGAAGTCCGTTAAACATCCCGTCCGCATCCGCCAGTGAAGAAGGACTGAAGAATCCTTTGATGCCGATGATCCCGTTCCAGTCTGTTCCGTGCATGACAGCGAAGCCAAATACGAAGAAGAACAAGCTCCCAAGAACGAAGTCCATCATGTTCTTCATCAGGATATTGCCCGTGTTCTTGGCGCGGGTGAATCCCGCTTCACACATTGCGAATCCTGCCTGCATAAAATATACGAGAAATGCGCCGATCATGGTCCACATGATATTCATAAGCAGCCCGGCTGCTTCGGCGGTATCCATACCGTTTGTGATCAAAGTTGTCAAATCCATGTTAATTCCTCCCAAATAAAAGGAGATAATGACGGCTGTTGTTTCCGTAATTATCTCCATTGATAAGCATGTTGAATATGTTCAGTTGTGTTCTTACAGTGCATCGGATCCGCGTTCGCCTGTTCGGATACGAACAGCATCCTCCACTTCATATACGAAGATCTTGCCGTCACCGTACTTGCCGGTCCGAATCTCAGAGACGATCGTCTCGATCAGCTTCTCGGCAACCTCTGGTTCAATGACAGTCTCTACCTTAACCTTCGGCAGAAGATTGACATTATATTCCGCACCGCGGTATACTTTTTTATGGCCCTTCTGGTTACCGTACCCCATGACATTGCTGATCATGAGGCCGGACACTTCACTCTCGTCGAGTATGGATTTTAAATCCTCCAGCTTCTCAGGCTGAATGATGATTTCCAGTTTTTTCATTTGCCTTCCTCCTGTTATCAATAATAATACACAAAAGAAGGGCGCTTTCTCCGTAAAGAAAACGCCCTTGTTTTTGATGGTATTCATTATACACGTATGAGACGATTTGTAAATAGTATTTTAACTAAAAAATCATATTTTATGAAATGTGTACACGAATCCGGTGGAATCTGATGAAAATTCGGCGGTTTTTGAATATAGAGCTTAACGAATATCCGGATCCCACGCTGCAATCTCGCCGCATGCGATCATTTCACCTGCATTGCCGGACGGCTGAGTATGGAAATCATCTGCCCTCTCATGGATAATGACCGTATGTCCAACGACGTCTTCCGGATAAAAGCGATCCGTATACACTGCCGCCCAGGCGTTCCCGGAATTCGCCAGTAACGGCGGAAGGTCGCCGGCGTGGGCCGGGTGTACGGTATTCTTCGGGTTATAATGGCCGCCGGCAGAAGAGAATTCTCCCTGAGGATTCTCCGTACATGTATCGCCGGCATGAATGTGGAATCCATGGAAGCCGTAGCTGTTCTCTGCGGCTTCTGCCGGAAGCCCCCGAACAGATGCCACAGCCACTGTTCCTCCATATGTATCGTAAAAATCGACTCTTCCTTCGATATCCGGATGGTTCTGGTTCCCTTTGATCATTGCATAAGCAGAAGGATTCGCTTTGATATCTATCATGTCTGATCACTCTCCCTTGCATAATCATATGCATAGAAGGGAGAGGTTATGCGCCTGTGGAGGTATATTCATGCGGTGATAATTATAAAGGAACTACCATTAACAGAAAGCTAAACAGTAAGGGGCTCGGGAAATGATAATTTAACCACAATATACGGAAACAGATTAGACACCACGGCAAGATATTGTGTGAAAATTTCATTTCCCGACAGTCCCCTCTTTGATACTGTTGGTTCATTAGTGCGTACTTTTCCAGGCATCACCGTTCGCAAAGGGATTCCGATTCCCAATCCGTCTTACTTGATAACCGTTGTGGTGGGTCTTTTTGGCAGTGTTTGTCTGTGAAAAGTCAAACTGTGAAAAATTAATCTCCGAAAAACTATTCTTTCTTTTTTTTGACCGGACATACTCTTGCTTCAGCCATACAGGCTGTGTTTCTCTTCCCTGAACAAACACTTTTTGTTTCATAAGCTCTCCTTTCTACCGACTTGGAATGTATTATCTCTACGTTCGGATTCCTTTGTCGGGAATATACTTATAGTTACTTTAACATTTATGCACTCTTTTTGTCAAGATATCTCTGATTTTACACCAGATATCTTATAATTATGATTATTTTTTAGACATAAGCTATCTTCTTTCTTTACTATACTATTTAATGATATGAAATTCAACGAAAAATAATTTGAATGTGTAATTCAATAAAAGAAGATAAAAGCGAGATGGGAGAATAACATCTATGGTAATATCTATCCATTATGTAAAAACTGATATCACTATAGATGTCATTCCAAAGATTATGAGAGTGCAAAAAGATTAAAGAGCCTTCTTTTCATACAAGCTAAAATACTCCAAAGCCTTCTGTAAGGTGATATCTAACTTAGTCTGTAACCGCAGTAAGATATCCTTTTTGGACATGGAGAATTCAAAACCGGTTTCAATAATTTCTTCTGCCCTGCCTTCAATCTTGCTCTCTTTAGCAATTTCATCAAATAAAGTACACATTGCAGAATCTCAATATTAGTAGCGCCGGCGATTGCCATAATAACGGATTTTTCGGTCTGATGCTCATCACTGTATAGAATGGCTTCCTGTCTGGCTTCCTTGTGGGATAAGTTCTTATACATACTTCTTAAATTCATTTGGAATATTCAACATCTCATGAAGAGACCGAGCACCGTCCCAGGGTTCCTCGCCATAATAAATAACAATGGTTATAACCGGAGAGAATTTATCAGTACGCTTCATTCTGGAAAGGAATTCATTTGGATCCAGTTTATCGGGAGTATTGTCAGATACCGTCTCCTTAGAGCTGTTGTCCGGTGTAAGACCATCCGTCTGTGAAGCGGTATCTTTGGCGCGGTATTTTGTAGCATTATTGTCATACTGCCGCTTATAAGAACTGTAATCATATCCCATAATACGCATAGGCATGGCGTAATGGATACGGGATTGATTTTCGATGCCGAGAATTGCGAATTCCAGGCCATGTACAGAAGAATTCTTCCGTACTTTAAGAAGGTCTCTGGCGGGATCAAAGGATACGGAATGATTGTTATGCTCCAAGATAAAAGAAGCTTCGGTATCTTGTTCTTCTAGTTCTGCGGATTTGATGATCTGTCTGCCGTGAAAAAGGGAGGCGTTGAAGAGATCAGCAAATCGATCATTATTGCGCCAGAAATCTTTTAAAGGGATATCGGCATTATGGTTATGATTATTTTTAGGTATAAGAATTCTTCTTTCTTTACTATACTATTTGGTGATATAAATTTCAATATAATTGCAGGAAATAATTTGAACGTACAATTCAATAAATCGTGGTAAAATATTTCCAACTGTACGGTTGGATCATCCAAGGATGCTCACAACCTCCTCATCCATTCGCAAAATCCGTGCTATCGCACTTTTGCGTCTGGGATATTCTTAAATTAAACTTAAGAGAAAGAACGTGATATATTAAAAAGACTCCGGAAGATTCACTTCCGAAGTCTTTATTAAAATTCTGTAAATACCTTATTTAACGGCCTTTCTTTGTTGTCGTTGTCTTCTTGGCTGTGCCAGAAGCAGATTTCTTAGTTGTCGTCTTCTTTGCCGTTGTTGAGGCAGACTTTTTAGCTGTTGTTGCAGCAGGTTTTTTCGCTGTTGCAGAGGTCTTCGCGGATGAAGAAGATTTCGCTTTCTTACCCTTCTTAGCCTTGCTGCAGAGAACTGCTATTACTGCGATACATGCTGCTAGGGCTGCTACAACCCACATAATAATCTTACTGGTATCTCCTGTCTTTGGAAGGAGAGAAGCAGCGGCAGCTTTTAATGCGTCTGCTGCGGACTGGGCCGCAGATTTGACATCTTCACCGTTCGCGTCGGTTCCATCAGCATTTGCGGCGTTAGGATCAGCAGCGTTGTTGGCATTAGGATCAGCAGCGTTACCGTCACCATTATTGCCATCCGGGTTATTAGGATCTGTTCCGTCCGGATTATTCGGATCATTGCCGTCCGGATTGTTAGGATCATCCGGATTGTTAGGATCATCCGGGTTATTCGGATCATTACCATCTGGGTTATTCGGATCGTCCGGGTTCTCCGGCGCTGTTGACCATGCAATTCCGATCGGTGATGTACCGTTTACTACAAATGTTACGCCCTTGCCTGTTCCCTGGAATACCTCTGAGCCTTCACTGCTCATACAGGTCTCAATCTCTCCTGCTGAGTATTCTGCAAAGTCTTCTGTCTCAAACATATGTGCTGCTGAGAACTGATTCTCCGTAGCAACTACGCCCTGCGGAAGAGACTTGGCCGGTAATGTAACCGGGATACCGCCGTTCTCAAAATCGCCTGGCTGAGCGTCTCTCGTCACTGGATCACCTGCATCGTTGCGGGTAATAACCTGTATTTTCACATCGTAGAATGCTGTATGTTCCTGATCCTGATATGCTCCCAAGCCTGCGAGATGTCTTGTCAGATCAGTCGTAACTTCCTGCATACTTGTGTATCCTGCATCCTGTAATTCCTGGGTAAGCTCCATGCTATCCGATTGATTCGGAATAATGCGCTTCCAGGTGGTCTTGTACTTCGGACCGGAGTCGGCTAATGGAGACTTCGGAGTCGTCAGTTCTGGAGAAGATACGGGGTCGCTTGGTTTGTAAACCAGAGTCTCTTTGTACCTAATCTGACCAATATATTTTGTACCAGGTTTACAATCTGTTTTATCCACTACAGTTGGACTATACGGAACATCTTCGTCACTTCCTACGGTTATGATACGATATTCTACATCTGGATCATCTACCTTAGGTATTGTTACCGTATATGTCTTCTTATCTGCATTTCCTTCATTAATTGATAATTCAAATGCCGGAACATCTGCCTTCGGGTTTTTCAGTTTCTCAAAGACAAGTTCATATGGCAGCATCATCTCTTGTACAACGTCACCTGTTCCTACAGACCGTGCATAGAAAATATGTTTATCTGTAGCATCCTTTGCTGCATTGATACCTGTAAATACTGCTGAACTCTTAGTCTTATCTTCACTGTTAGTGCCGTTAACCCAACCATCTTCCACGGCCGGATCTCCATCCATCTTGAACTGGTAGTCTACACCGGCTTGCTTCTGAATCTGTATCGTACAGTCAAAGGTCGTTCCGTTCGCTCCGACAACGTAAGGATCTACGTGATTCGGCTGACGTTTTTCAGGTGTTACTTTGTTGATGGTTACCTCTTTTGATAAAGCTAATTCTCCGCCGTCGTAATCAACAATATAATTTCCGCAAGGAGATCCGTCTTCATACACAAGTTCAATTTTCTCTTTATCAAGATGAACACTCTTATAAGTACCCGCGTGTCCCTCGTTCTTTTCATCAACGATACCTTTGGACTTCAGCTTAACCTTTCCCTTATCAGCAGATACGAGACCATCAAATTCTACACCTTCTAATGTCACTTCCCCATTGCCATCATAATCTTTATCTATAGCAGTTATTTTATCAGATTTGATGGTAATATGTTCTGGTGTGATAATATATCTAGCCTCCTTAGTACCTTCATAATTCCCCTTGCCTTTTATAGTATAAACAATTTCACCTGCATTAGTAAATTTGTCCGCATCACCACCAGAAAGATTCAATGTGTAATCTGTATCAAATTTTAATGGCGCATTTTTCCCCGGTATAGTAACTGTAATAACAGGCTCATGTTTTTTTCCATCATACTTACTTGTTGACGGATCAATTTTTATCTCTGCATCATCAAGCGAAGCTGGCTTAATAGTATAATTTAATTCCACCACAGGCTCATCAAAATTACCTGTTTGTGTTGGAGTAAGAGTTACTTTATGAGGACCAGCATTATAATCCTTATCCCACGTAGGCGTAAACTCATTCTCCGGCACTTCAATTGGCTGTCCATTGAACGATGCTGTAATCTTTGGCTGAAGTGCTGCGCCGGTATATGTTAAAGTCTCAACATCAAATTTACAATCCGCAAGTTTTGCACGTGTTACAATAATTTGATACGGCAAAGTAAAATCATCATCATATTTCTGGGTGATATCATCTGTTTCTTCATTATAATAAAAATTTTCGTGCCTATATGTTACTGAGTAATATCCTGCACCTAAAATCTTCATTTCTGAGTCTTCTGGACGAGAATCTTTGCTAATGAAAGGAATCCACCCCGTTTGATCAACCAAATACGGTTTAGATGGGACACCACTATCTCTCGTTTCATTAACTACAAGAGCTTCTTCTGTTAAATCATACCCAGTATATGGAAGAGATAAATTTTCCTTACGTCCATCATTAACATCTTCCCTAGATAGTGTTACATACTCTTTGATAGCAAATTCAATATAAGGATTGCCACCTATATAATTACTATTAAAGATTTTATTAGTAGCAGCAGTTTCAGGGGGACGGCTATAAATAGCTAGCTGGCTAGTTTCTATCCGTTTGGGAATGGTTAATGTACTATTTGTACGAAGATATAATTTTGTATTACTTATATTTCTATCTAGTGTTGCATTTCCCCATACTTCACCTTCTTCTGGCGTTTTATCATTTTCGTCCTTCACAATCCAAGTAATTGCATTAAGTTTATCTATTCTTGCAACTCCTGACTGAATTCCCGTGTTTGTATAAATTTCTCCGCCACCACTACTGTCACCAGACGTTAATGAATCACATTGGATACCATTTGTTTTTGCTTTTTGAGGATCTGGCTTCTTTTGTCCTCCAATAGCTGTAACCGTTCCACCGGTTATAATAAGATTCCCCCCAGAAGAAGGCGGATTCTGTCCATGTCCAATACCAGCACCTCCATCTTGGGTAACACCATTTTGAGCAAGAGGACCGCCACCAATAGCAGTTATATTCCCACCATTAATCGTAACATTTGCACATCCTCCGCGATATCCAGAACCAATTCCAGCAGCTCCAGCTCCCCCCCGTGCCGTTATAGTAGGATTACCTTGAATAGTAATGTTCCCAGAAGTATACATATGTCCACCGATTCCAGCACCGCCCTCTGCGCCTATCGCCTCCAATGTTCCAGTCCCAGTAATTGTTAATTTCCCCCCATTATCAACTAACAGACCAGCTCCTTCTGAGCGTGCACTGTTATCTAGCTTAACAGCACCGTCTACTTGAATTGTAACCGTCGCATCTGAACCAATCCATACAGGAGATGCATCTCCTCCTGCTCTTATACTCACATCATCAAAAATAAGTTTATGTGTTCCATTAGTTACTTTAATTACTTTATCAGAAGGAGTCGAACCAGTATTTGTGATTTTATGACCTACACAGTTGTCACCACATGCATCTTGCGTAATTGTAATAGGTTTACTCACATTACTCAAATTAAAATCTGGGAAATTCGGATATGGATTCACATCAGGTGGGTCAGGTGGTGACCCTCCACTTCCTGCCGCTGTCACAGATAACGGCACAGAAAATAATATCGTAGATGCGGCCAAGGATGCCAACAATAACTTTAGTTTCTTTCTTTGCATCATAGTAGTCCTTTCTTTATTATATTTCTTGGATATCTACTCTATCTATGTAAACAGAGTATCATTCTGTCTCTTAGAGTTTCATTATATATAAGTATACCGCATAAATTGTCGAAGTTCAACGACTTTGTCACTGAAATCAAGAGACGCCGACACTGCTATCAGCCGACCAGTGACCAGCAGCACTATACTTATATATAGAAATTACTGAATATATGTTATTATATTCAGCGAGTCTGCCTGAGAACCCGGTTTTTCAGGAAATTTACCTGCGATCTCTCCTGGAACCGGACACAGGGTATGATAGTTCCGTTCTTTTCAATAGATTCACTATAATAATATATCGTCACAAAAAGAAATTTGATTACAAGAGTTTTAACGATAAAAATAAGAAAGTTGTTCCAATTGAGGATACAGGAAATAGAATAGCGGCGTTATGCCTTTTCCCGGAACATTTTCCCCAGCACCACCACGGCCGCGATTGCCAGAACTACTTCTGTGACAAATTGTGCGTATGCCATACCGTACAGCGGAACGATCTTATTTAGAAGATAGATCGCCGGTATCTCCATGATGATCTTGCGCAGGATTGCGAAGGAGAATGCTTTCTTACCCATCCCCACCGCCTGAAAGACGCCGACTGCGAGGAAGTCCATCCCCAGAAATGGGAGGGCGATGCACAGTCCCTTGAGGAAGCTTGCCCCGTATGTGACGATATTTTCATTGCGGATGAATAATTCCATCCAGAATGCGGAGCCTGCGAAGAAACACAGCGCTACCGACGCCAGCACAAGGACCGTTACTTTTCCGGCAAATATTACGGTCTCTTTCATCCGCGTCCTGTCTCCGGAAGCATAATTGTAGCTGATCAGCGGCATGATGCCCTGAGAGAAGCCGAAGGCGACATTCATCGGCACCATATCGATCTTCTGGGCGATTCCCATGGCGGCGACTGCATTTGCCCCAAAGGATGAGGTGAAATTATTCAGCACCGTCATTCCTACTACATTCAGCAGATTCTGGATCGCTGCCGGGATGCCTACTTTGCAGACTTCTGCAATGATCTCTTTTTTTAAACGGAACATCCGCAGATCGATGCATACGTAGGTCTTCTTTCTCTTAACGAAGAGCAGACCGAAGAAGTACAGGCATGCGGCACAGTTTGAAAGAAATGTTGCAAAGCCGGCGCCGGCGGCTCCCATGTTAAGTCCCTGAGGCAGGATGAAGATGGGATCCAGGATCATATTCAGGATACATCCGCTCATCGTGCCGATGCTTGCATGGGCCGTACTTCCTTCGGAGCGCACCATGTAGGCCATGACCACGTTGAGGATCGCGGGCATAGCGCCCAGAGCTACTGTCCATTTCATGTATTCGGCAGTGGCGGACAGGGTATCCGCATCTGTCCCGAGTAATACCAGCAAGGGATTTCGTGCCGCCAGATAGATCACAGAGAACAGGAAACTGCAGAGCACCGTGCAATAGAAGCCGAATGCCGAAGCCCGGCGGACCTCGTCATATTCTTTCCTGCCTAATGCCCGGCTCATCAGACTGGAAGTACCGATGCCGAACAGATTATTGACGGCGTTGAACGCGAGCAGTATCGGCGCCGAGAGAGTTACCGCTGCATTCTGTATCGGATCGCCCAGCATTCCGACAAAATATGTATCCGCGAGATTATAGATTACCATAACCAGAGAGCTGATGACTGTAGGCACTGACATTGACATAACAGCTCTTGGCACAGGAGCCTGTTCAAATAGATATAACTTCTTATCTTCTATCAAAACGTGAACCTTCTTCCGTTAATATATGTAATAAGTTCCTTCAAGGATTTCCGGTCATATTATAGTCAATTTCAATAGACAAGTCAATGTGGGCGAGTAATAGATCAGCAGAAATTAGAATACAGGAAATTGCAGCTTGACAAAGAGGGATTCTTGTGGTAGATTAATTATAAATCAAAACTGATGTTCTATCAGTATATTTCAATGTTTCATTTCTTGCAAGATCTGCAAAGAATTCAGACAATCAATTTTATTCATTAATTGAGAGGAAAGCGGTGATGCCTATGGATGTATTTGCCTGAGGGAAGGACTATTTTTTAACTGTGAATTGTGCTAAGATGAAGGAGTAATAGTATGAAAAACAGAATAGTGTCGAAGATAGCGGAGGCAGCCAGGAGATATCGTGTGAATCAGAAGTACAAGGACAGGATATTCCGTATGATTTTCCATAAGAAGAAGGATTTGCTGTCCCTGTATAATGCCATTAATGGAACCAATTATACGAATCCGGATGATCTGGAGATCCGGACGTTGGATGACGCGGTGTATCTGGGATATAAGAACGACCTGTCGTTTTTGATCAGTGATACCTTGAATCTGTATGAACACCAGAGTACGGTGAATCCCAATATGCCGTTAAGGGGGATGCTGTATTTTGCCAATATGCTGAAAGCATATGTTGAGGAGAAGAAGTGTAATATCTATGGATCGAAGCTGGTACAGCTTCCCGTGCCGCGGTATCTGGTTTTCTACAATGGTTCAGACAGTATGCCGGATGTATCGGTGATGAACCTGTCGGATGCATATATGAGGACGGCGGATGTATCTGCGGGAAAGGGCGATATGGATGGAACCATACAGGAAGCAATAAAGGCAGCAGATCCGGCGCTGGAGTGCAGAGCGGTGATACTGAACATCAATAAAGGACACAATATAGAACTGATGGCAAAATGCGAGCGTCTGGAGGCATATGCGTTTTTTGTATCGAGAGTCCGCGCGTATCTGGCGGCAGGTTGTACTTTGGAAGCTTCTGTAGATCGAGCGATAGACGATTGTGTAACGAATGATAAATTAACTGATATACTGGTGAAGAACAGAGCGGAGGTAAAGAATATGTTATTGACGGATTTTAGTGAGAAGAAGTATCGGAAGATATTGGTAGAAGAAGCAATAGCGGAAGGAAGAGAAGAGGGAAGAAAAGAAGGGAGAGAAGAAGGGAGAGAAGAAGGGAGAGTAGAAGGGAGAGAAGAAGGGAGAGTAGAAGGGAGAGAAGAAGGGAGAGTAGAAGGGAGAGAAGAGGGGAGACTCTTGACAATCAGGATTTTCCGGGAAGCGAAAGAGAATCCGGAAATTACATTTGAACAGATAGCAGAAAAGGTAGGCTGTACGGTGCAAGAAGTGGAAGATACTCTAAAGATGATAGGAATAAAATAAGTATGCTTTGATGAGATGATTGTGGGTAATAGAGAGGTATATATGATATGCAATATATCAGTGTCCAGAAAGCTGTTATGCGGAAGAGAATTGGGATAGATATTTGTATTGATAGATTGACTTATTCTATTCATCAGTGGTAGAATTTTATCAAAGAAGTGTGAAAAAGCAAGTATGACGTACAAAAATAGCTGTACTAGCTGTATACTTTTATGGATAGTGTAAGTTTTGAGGGGAGGGCTGGAATGAACCGTAGTAATTATTTTAACTACATAGAAGAAAAACTAAATATATTATCATATCGTATAAAAAGTAGAGGTAAAATAAATCTACTAGATTTAAATATTTATTCTGAGACATTTTTTGCTGAGCTTATGAATCACTTGTTGGGATATGAGTTAAAAAATATTAATGCTATCAGACAAAATACAGAGGGAATAGATTTATTTGATAATAAAAACAAGATTATTGTTCAAGTTTCGTCTACGCTTCAAAACAAAAGATTGAAAATTCTTTAGCTAAAAAGATTTTAGAAGATTATTCGGGATTTTGTTTTAAGTTTATTGCAATTTTAGGAGATGCTGATAAACTAAGGGTAAAAGTAAAAAATATGTGGAAATTCCTTATGAAGAATTGGAAATGTGTGTCTCTATTTTAGTTGTAGATGCATTTATTCGTTGTAAGATATTTAAGAATCCGGAGGGATATAATCATGTTGTTACCTGACAATTTGCATTTTTTACTCAATGATAAGAAAGAACTTATGCATGATAATCAGTTAATTAAGGTCGCAGAATTTTTACAAAATAAAAATATTCAGTTAGTAATTTCTATATTAAGGGATAAATTACCAGTGGCTGTATTAGATAAAGCACATATTGCAGTGGAACTGTCCCAACGAGAAAAATTGTTTAAAATTGAAAATGGCTAAAGGATGTAATGGGAGATATTACTATGGCGGTAAGAAAGGGGTATAAGATATCATGGGCAGAAAAGTGTTAGAGTATGAGGCGAAGAGATGAAGCGAATCACTCTGGAATCTCTGATCCAATCACATCAAGATATTCCATACGACCAGCAATATGAATATATACTGACACTTATATCAGAGGGAAGGATCAAGCCCCTGAAAGCATCCGGGACGAATGGGAAGCATCCTGCGCTATACCGGGAGTATTGGCTGATCGAGCAGGAGAAGGACTACCTTGCACTGGAAGAAGAGTTAAAATACAGGCTGCACCCCCTGATCTCCGTGGATTATTATCTGTCCCATCTGAGGAATTATGAGAAGGACAGAGTATGGGTTTTGAGATTAAGTGAATATCTCAAACAGAGCAGGGAATACTTGGGATACGCGGAATCTGTGAATGAGCGCAGCTTCGAGATATGGAGCAGAGAGAAGTTTCTGGGGCGTGAACAGGGGAAGAGGATCTTGAAGAATTGCGGACTGACGGAGGAGTTTCTTCATATCTATCAGACTACGGAGCCGCTGGCATATTATTCGCATACGCGAGACGTGCCGCAGAATCTCCTTATCCTGGAGAATAAAGATACCTTCTATAGTATGCGGCGGCATTTGATGGAGGGAGGCGGCAGAATCCTGGGGATGGAGTTCGGAACGCTGATTTATGGTGCGGGGAAGGGGATCTTGCGTTCATTCCTGGATTTTGATCTGTGTGTGGAGCCGTACATGAGGGATGGCAGGAATGGGATCTATTACTTCGGAGATCTGGACTATGAGGGCATCGGTATCTATGAGAGCCTTGCGAAGATGAACGCCGGGGAGCGGAAGGTGATCCCGCTTGCGGCGGCATATGAGACGATGATTGAGAAGGCAGAGAGGACTTGCGGGACGGAGAATCTGCCGGATACGAAGGAGCAGCAGAACCGGAATATCCGGGGAGAGTTTTTCTCATATTTTGATACGGCGTGTGAAGACAAGATGAGGAAGTTGTTGGAGTCCGGGAAATATATCCCGCAGGAGATATTGAATATTATGGATTTTAGGTAGAGAGGAACAAGATGCAGTATGAATTTTTGAAACATTTTCCAAGAAGGATGAAGAATGTAGGCCTGTATGCGCTGCTGATCCAGAACAGCGCCCAGAAGACGACTTGGAAGCAGTATGGATTCCTGACGCTTGGAGAGCAGTTGAATCTGATCTTTGCTGTGATGCTCTACGTTATGGAGCAGTCTTTGAAGGAAGAGCATTGTACGATGGATGATATCGGGGCCTATATCGACACCGTCAATACACAGCATTTCGGGAAGGATATGGCGTATGATGACTGCAGGCAGCTTGGAGACTTCGTGGTCAATGTTGTGTTGTCCAACGAGGGCAAGGCGATGTATTTTGACGGGTTTGATTTCGAACAGAATGCGTATCAGACCTTGCATATCAGCTATGTAGCGAACAGGATCATTTACATAGATCAGGAATTCAGACGCACTTCTTATTATTTGACAGACGACGGATATAATCTTCTTCTTGCAACCCTTGAGATTGAGAACAATATGAAACTGACCATCCATGAGATGATATTTCAGATGCATCTTGAGAAGCAGAGCTATGACAAGGCTGTGGACGAGATCAAGAATGTGTTTAACCTGTTGAGGATCCAGCTTCAGAAGATCCAGGAGGCGATGGGGAAGATCCGGAGAAATGCATTGAATTACTCAGTGAAGGATTACGAGGAGATCCTGGTAGGGAATCTGGATACGATCAGTGATACGAAGCAGAAGTTCCAGAACTACAGGGAGATGGTGAAGAGCCGTGCGCGTGCGTTGGAGGAGGAGAATATCAATGTGAGGAGACTCAGCGGGAAGGAGGAGGAGAAGCTTGGCAATCTCCGGGTGATCGAGACATATCTGAACCGGACGATCGATGAGCATCAGAAGATATTGAACAGTCATTTCGATCTTAAGGCTTTATATACGAAGGAGTTGGAGACGCTGTCGCAGATGTCTCTGATCCGGCGGTTTCCTATGCGGACAGAGCTGTATGATAAGATTCTGGAGGATCCTAAGGGCCTGGAGAATCTGGATTATTTTCTTCGTCCGCTGTTCAATCAGGAGATAGAGAAGGTATATAACCTGAATAAAGCATTTCAGCTGCAGCGTCCGGTGCGCAGGCGGGAAGAAGAGGATGCCGCGGAAGAACTGGATTTTGATGAGGAGGAGTGGATAAGGGAGCAGGAGCGGCTGCGCAAGGAGAAGCTTAAGCGTTATGAAGTGAGTCTTGGCAGGATTCTTGGGTATGCGGCAAGAACGGGAGAGATCTCTCTTATGGAGATCTCGGCGCTTACGCAGGAGAAGGAAGAGGAACGCCGGGAGATGATACCCAATGTCGAGATATTCAAGGAGATCATGGTGGAACTGATCAGGAACCAGGAGATCGATATTGCCGCGCTTTTAAGGGAGCGCAGTGAATTCATTCAGGATCGTCCTGAAGAGTTCCAGCTAAATGAGATGTTGCTGCGCCTGGTGGAGGAATATCCCATGTTCCGTCACGTCAGTAAGGTGGAGACATATCGGATTGAGGATGGGAGTACGGTGACATTTGAAGGGATATTGAATGAGGCGCAGGAGCGAAAGACGATCCGGTGTTCGAATGTACGGATTCGGGTTATGTGAGGAAAGCGGGGAGAGCAGATATGGCATATGAATTAGAGGAGGTCAGGATCAGTCAGGAGATCTTCTATTATCTTCTGGAGCATCACGAGCTTCGGGAAGAAGAGGAGATACAGCTATATAAGGCATACACGGAGCAGGAAGAGGTTCAGAACCTGGTCAAATCCCAGGGAGAGATTGCCCAGAGCCGGATCGAGCGGTATGGGAATGTGATCTACCTGATTCCCAGGGAGGAGAATCATTTCCTGGGGTTCTCCAAAGCCCAGCTTAAGGCGGCGCTGTGCAAATCGTCAGGTACGGATAAGGATTACTATCTGTCCCAATTTGCGGTGCTGACTCTTCTGGTGGAATTCTTTGACGGTCAGGGGAGCAGCAGTAAGGCGAGAGAATACATCCGGGTAGGGGAACTTCAGAACTGTATCTCTGCGCGGCTCAGGGAGGGCGCTCAGAGTATGGACGAGGAGGAAGAAGAGCAGGGGGGAATCGCATTCTCCGATATGTTGGAGGCGTATGAGGCGCTGCGCTCGGATGATAAGGGATCCAGAGCGAAGACTACGAAGGAAGGTTTTCTGCATCACATACTGTTATTCCTGCAGAAGCAGGGATTGATCGAGTATGTAGAGCAGGATGAGATGATTAAGACTACGAAGAAGCTGGATAATTTCATGGACTGGAATCTGCTGAACCAGAATAATTATCACAGAGTGCTGCGAGTGCTGGGGGTGACGGAGGATGAGTAAGATACAGGCCGTCAGGCTGATCAATGTAAATTATAACAATAATGCGATCCGTGTCAGTGATGAATGTCTTCATCTAAATGGGGAGAGTACGCTGCTCTCGCTCAGGAACGGCGGCGGTAAGTCGGTGCTGGTCCAGATGATGCTTGCTCCGTTCGTGCATAAGCGATACCGTGATGCGAAGGACCGTTCTTTCGAGAGCTACTTTACATCGAGCAAGCCGTCATTTATCCTGGTGGAGTGGGTGCTGGACGGCAGAGCAGGGTATGTCCTTACGGGGATGATGGTGCGAAGGAGCCAGGAGAGCGGTGAAGGCAGCGGCGAGAATCTGGAGATGATCAATATCATCAGTGAATATAAGGAACCATGTATCCAGGATATCCACCATCTTCCGGTGGTGGAGAAGAGGAAGAAGGAGATGATCCTCAAGAATTTTGCGGCGTGCAGGCAGATATTTGAGACGTATAAGAAGGATCGCTCGATGAATTTCTTCTATTATGATATGACGAATGCTGCGCAGTCCAGACAGTATTTTGACAAGCTTATGGAGTACCAGATCCATTATAAGGAATGGGAGACGATCATTAAGAAGGTGAACCTTAAGGAATCGGGACTTTCGGAGCTGTTCGCGGACTGCCGGGACGAGAAAGGTCTGGTGGAGAAATGGTTTCTTGACGCGGTAGAGAGCAAGCTGAATAAGGAGCGGAACCGCATGAAGGAATTCCAGACCATTCTGGAGAAATATGTGGGGCAGTACAAGGATAACCAGACCAAGATCAAGCGGCGCGACATCATATGCGCTTTTAAGGAAGAGGCGGAAGGAATCCGGGAGAGAGCGGAAGACTATTTTGAGAAGACGGAAGAGGTGAAGCGGCAGGAGAATCTTGTGGCACATTTTATTGCAGAACTGAACCGGCTGCATGGTGTGACAGAGGAAGAATATAATGATATCCTTGCGAGGATCGAGGAGCTCCGGGAGCGGATAGCCAGGATTGAATATGAGAAGCTGTCCAGCGAGATCCACAGACTCAATGAGGAGCAGTATTATCATACCAGTAACCGGGATATGATTGAGATCGAGAAGGAGGATCTGGAAGGGGAGGCCGGGAAGATCGAGAGGATGCTGCATCTGCTCAGATGCTCCAGACAACAGAAGGCGGCAGAGCAGGAGCGGGAGGAATTAGAGCTGATCCGTCAGAAGCTTCTTGTGTCGCGTCAGAAGGAAGAGGACCTGGAGCCGGAGAGGAATGCGTTGGGGTCTGCGCTGAGGCGGTATTACGGGGAGCTTGTAGAGGAGAATGAGAAGAAGAGGCAGGAGAATGAGGAAGAGGTCAGGGCGACCGCCAAGGAGCTTGGCGAGACGGAATGCAGGCTGACAACTCTGGGAGAGGAACTGATACAGAATGCTGCCAGAGAAGGCGGGTTAAAGAACGCGGCAGCGTCCTATGACAGGACAGAGGACAACTTCAACCGTTGCTATGAGGAAGCCTTGGTCCGTAATATTCTTGGAGTATATGAGCCGGGAATGCTGGAGATCCGCCGAGAGGCTTATGAGAAGGAGCTTGAGAAGCTCTCGCGGGCACGGCAGGGGCTTAAGAGACAGCAGGAACAGGCGCAGGAGAGAAGCAGGAGCCGGGAGCGTGCGCTTCAGGACCTGCAAGCCGGGCAGCTTCGGGGGAAGCTTATGCTGACACAGAAGGAGGATATTCGGAAGGAGTATGAGCAGGAGCTTAATGACCGGAGAACGGTACTGAGTTACCTGAATCTGGAAGAAGCGGTATTGTTCGACACAGAGAAGATCCTGCATGCTTCCAGGAGAAAATTGCTGGAGATTGCGGGAATCCGGCGGAAGCTTGAGAAGGAAGAGGATATCCTGCAGAAGGAATACCACAGGCTGACGCAGGGGAAGGTGTTGGAGCTGCCGGAGGAACTGGAGCAGGAGCTTATGAATCTGGGAATCCATGTGGTCTATGGAATGGAGTGGTTAGGGAAGAACGGGTACTCGGAGCAGCAGAATCTGGAGCTGGTACGCCGTCACCCGTTCCTGCCCTATGCGTTGATCCTGTCAGAGGCAGAGCTTAAGAAGCTGTCTGGGCACACTGAAGGGATCTATACCTCGTTTCCTGTTCCGATCGTGCCAAGAGAATTACTGGAGAGAAGTGAAAGCGAGCGGGAGAGCGGGATCATACGGCTTGACGGGGTCAGCTTCTATGTGCTGTTCAATGAGAATCTGCTGAATGAAGAGAAGCTGCGCCTTCTGGTCGAAGAGAAGGAGAGGCAGATCCAGAGAAAGAAGGAAGCGATTGCCATCCGCCAGGCGGAGTACAAGGAGTATTTTGAACGGCAGGAGATGGTTCGGAACCAGGAGGTCAGCCAAGAGAAGTGGGATGCCAACGACAAGAGCATCAAGGAGCTTACGGAGAAACTGGGGAAGCTGCACGGAGAGATCCGGGAATGCACGGACGAGCTTAGCGCGCTTAAGGAAGAGACTTTGCGGTTGGAACAGGATATCCGTAAGAACGGGAAGGAGACAGAACATAAGCAGAGAAAATTTGAAGACTTTATCCGTCTGTGCAGGGACTATGAGCTGTATGAGCAGAACCTGAACGAGCTTGAGCGCTGCAAGAAGGAGGCCGAGAAGCTTACCCAGAAACAGAAGCTTTTGAAGGAACAGCAGGAGAAGCTCAGAGAACGTCAGAAGTCCGAAGAGATCGAGAGAAATCATCTGCTGCATACAGGAGAGGAGCTTAAGAGGGAGGCGCGGAAGTACCAGAAGTATGCCGATCATTCGGATTTGGCGGATGATCCCGGGAGGGACAGTCAGGAAGATATCCGTGAATTGGAGGCCAGATATGCAGCGATCACATCCAGTATGTCCCAGGAGATCCAGGAGTTGGAGGATCAGGAGCAGAAGGCTGGGAGCCGCTGTCAGGAAGCAGCAGACGAGCTTTTGCATCTGCAGAGAAAATACGGCCTTACTGCGGACGAATGGTCAGACATATCCTATAGCCGTGAGGAGGAAACACACCAGGAGATCATGCTTGAGGACCGCAGGCAGAAGATTGCGGTAAAACAAAGACTCTGGAATGAGGAAGACAAGCAGATCGCTGTGATCGGTCAGCAGAAGAGCGAGCGTCTGAAGAGGATGCAAAGTGAGTGCGGGGAAGATGAACCGCTTCCTAAGGCGAAGATTCAGGATCAGGATTTCGATGCGAGGAAGAACCAGTTCCGTTATCAGGAGAAGGAGGCTGAGAAGCAGGCGGAGGACCGGAAGGAGCGGCTTAGGATCTATGATGAGAATCTGACGGCGCTGGCTGAATTCAGTGATCTCCCGCTGGGAGAGCAGATTGTGTGGGAACAGGACTTCCAGGAGATGGACGGACAGAATCTCAGGAATTATAAGGGGGTCCTGATCAGAGATCATAAGCAGAAGGAGCGGGAAGGCCGGGATGCAAGAGAACGGCTTACGAGGCTGCTGAACCGGGTCGTGCGCATGGAGCAGTTTCAGGAGGATTTCTACAGGAAGCCGCTTGAGGCTATGCTGGAGCTGACGGGGGATGCGTCGGCCGTGCTTCGGCAGCTGTCAACGACTCTCCAGTCTTATGACAGCCTGATAGAGAAGCTTATGGTAGATATCTCTCTGGTGGAGAAGGAGAAGAAGAAGATCGTGGAGCTGATGGAGGACTATATTCGTGAGGTGCACCGGAACCTGGGCAGGATCGACCATAATTCTACCATCACGATCCGGGAACGTCCGGTCAAGATGTTGAAACTCCAGATCCCGGAATGGGAAGAGAACGAGAATCTGTATCTGATTCGTCTGCAGGATATGATCGATGAGATCACTCAGAAAGGGTTAAGACTGTTCGAACAGAATGAGAACGCACAGGAATATTTCGGTACGCAGATCACAACGAGGAATCTGTATGATACGGTGGTCGGGATCGGCAACGTGCAGATACGCCTGTATAAGATCGAAGCTCAGAGAGAATACCCAATCACCTGGACGGAAGTGGCCAGGAATTCCGGCGGAGAAGGATTCTTATCGGCATTCGTTATTCTCTCAAGCCTTCTATACTATATGAGGAAGGACGATACGGACATATTTGCGGACAGGAACGAGGGCAAGGTCCTGGTGATGGATAATCCTTTTGCACAGACGAATGCATCGCATCTGCTGAAGCCGCTGATGGATGTGGCGAAGAAGTCGAATACGCAGCTGATCTGCCTTACCGGTCTTGGCGGGGAGTCGATCTACAACCGATTCGACAATATTTATGTACTGAATCTGATCGCGGCAAGCCTGAGGAACGGCATGCAATACCTGAAAGCAGATCATCTGCGGGGGAATGAGCCGGAGACGATGATCGTGTCTCAGATCGAAGTGATGGAACAGCAGGAGCTGGTGTTTTAAATGACAGAGAATATAAAATTACAAGAAGCAAGGAGTGGGAAGAGATGGCCAGATATGTAAGAGACTTGGTATTGAACAAGCCGGATGATTTCGTGCAGTTCATGATGAATGATTTTCTGCGGAAGAACAGCTTTGTGATGTCCGACTGGAAGGGAGAGCCGGCGTACCGTACCGGAGACGCTATGATGGAAGGGTACAAGTACCTTAAGTGGAACTATTCAGGAGGGATATTCCATCTGGAAGCGTGGATGAAGGGGACCTTTGGGGGCGAATGGAATCTTGACGGGTTCGTAGGGACATTGCAGAAGAAGCCTTATAAGGCAAGCCTGGAGCAACTGTTTGCTGCCCTTAACCAGCCGATTCCGATGAATCAGACGGGTGCGCCGGAGCAGATGAGTCCGATGCCGAATGTGGTGCCGGTACAGACGGTGGATAATTCCAGCGCGGCGACGATGGGGCTGGTATTTGGAATATTCAGTTTGATATTTGCATTTCTGATTCCGCTTGTGAGCATTCTACTTGCGTGTCTTGGATTCTCGAGAGCGAGGATGGGCGCGGGTTCCAGTAAGGCAGGATTGGCGAAGGCAGGGAAGATTCTCTGCATTATAGGAATCATTGCTGCAATCGTAATGTGGGGGCTGAATATATTGACGCTTTCGGCATCGTTTGCAAGATTCTATTAGAAGGATTTTATATACGGTCAGATAAAGGGCTGTCAGGAGATGCCGCTGCATTCGCGAATCTCCTGACAGCCCTTGCCTTACTATTGCCGTTTCAGATAGAACTGGAAGGAACTGTATTCTTCTACCTCGCGGTTGATCGGAAGTCCGGCATTCATAAGAGCGGAACCGGAATATACTTCTGTACCGCCGTTGATGCTGTACATGGCGTTGGGGTCAAGCCCTTTGGCGCGGATATATTCCTGGGGACCGTTGCAGGTCAGGTTGGTGACGACCACGCTTAAGAGGGATTCGGACCGATCCTTAGATACATGCTGCCATGCAGTCATGTTGCCGGGTTCAAAGGGATTGGTAAGCCGGTAATAATCTCCTTTGATGATGAGCGGATAATATTGGCGGAACAGGCCGCTCTGCTCGCGGCAGATCTCCTGCTCTTCGGCATTGAGATGGGTTGCGTCCAACTCATACCCGAAGGTTCCGCACATGGCGACCACGGCCTTAGTCTTGAGAGGTACGAATCTGCCGCTGTCTGAGATGTGCGCGCCCATAGTACATACCGGATAGACGAAAGAGGTTCCGTAATGGAGCTTTAAGCGGTCGATCGGGTGGTTGTTGTCGCTGACCCAGTATTGCGGATAATAATGCAGCATTGCAGCATCATAGCGTCCGCCGCCGCCGGAGCATCCCTCGAATAATATATCCGGGTGTGTCTTGATGATCTGATCCATCACGCGGTACAGACCAAGGATATAGCGGTGGTATACCTCGCCCTGTCTCTCAGCGGGCAGTGTGTTGGACCATATATCGGCAAGGGAACGGTTGATGTCCCATTTGACGTAGAAGATGTTGGCATCGTCAAGAATCGCGTTGATGTTCTTGATCAGATAATCCTGTACATCCTGTCTGCTCATATCCAGAGCCATCTGGTTCCGGCTCCGGACGGCATGGCGGCCTGGGATCTGCATGGCCCAGTCTGGATGTGCCCGGTACAGGTCGCTGTCTTCGGAGACCATCTCTGGCTCAAACCAGATACCGAATTTCATATCCAGGTCGTTGATCTGTTCCACGAGCTTATGGAGCCCGCATTTGATCTTGTCTGTATTCACATACCAGTCGCCGAGTCCGCTGTTGTCGTCATCACGTTTGCCGAACCACCCGTCGTCCATAACGAGCAGGTCAACGCCCATATTCTTGGCGGCTTTGGCGATCTCGACCAGCTTCACATCGTCGAAATCCATGAATGCGGCTTCCCAGCTATTGATAAGGACGGGACGCTGGACTCTCTGTACAAACTTACTGTGACACAGGTTTGTCCGATAGAAATCATGGTACAGGTGAGAAAGACCGGTAAATCCATGTTCGGTAAATGCCATCACGACCTCCGGAGCTTCGAAGACCTCCTGCGGCTTCAATTCGTATACGAACTGCTTCGGATGGATACCCATCACAAGGCGAAGCTGGTCATACTGGTCAAGTTCGATCTCCGTCAGGAAATTACCGCTGTACATCAGGGAGAATCCGTAGCATTTGCCATAATCTTCCGTGGCATCCCTGTCACATAAGATGACAAACGGATTCTGCTGATGGCTGGAAGAGCCGCGCACGCTTCCGATCGTATGGATGTGGTGTGTCATATGCTGGCGCTCTACCTGCCGTTCCTGCCCGTAGCGTCCCGGGAGGCTTACCAGATCGAAGCCTGCACCGTTCAAGAAGTCAAGGCAGACAGACATGATCTTCTTAAGATGAATGGGCGCGGCGCCGGAATTGACGACTTTCACGGATCTTGTGATGATATCGGCCTCCTCGAATACGCTGTAGAGAAGTATTACCTGGACATTGCTGACTTCATCGGTCAAAGTAACTTCCAGTGTATCAACTGTGTCTTCGGCAGCGGCAAATACACAAGGAAGAGTATCTAACTGGTATTTGCCGTCCTTGATCTTGAAATTAGCCGTTTTGCCGTGGAAGGAGTAGCTGCCGTCGGAGTTGACCACTTCGATACTGGCGGTACGGAAATCTCCCTGCTGCTGTGTGCTGAATTCCTGAGGCTGTGCATCCAGCGAGAAGGTGCGTGCATTCCTGGATTCATAAGGGTTGCCGGAGAATCCCCGGTCATATTGCATGATCTGGTAGGACATATCCGTATCGCGGATAGACGGTCCATAGTAGAGATGAAGCAGATAATCCAGATTGCCGATCTTCATCTGATAAGATGTATGTCTTGTGTGTAAGGTGATGGTTTCTGATGATTCATTAAAAATAATTCCCATAGATCCTACTGTCCTCCTAAAAATTTCCATTTACCAAAAGTATAGCACGAATGGACGGAATTTCATTTGGCATATTGGCAGAAAAAATCGGGAAATTTTAGTGTAGTTGGTATATTTTTGGGCTGATTGTTTAAAACTAGGGAGTGATATATTTTCCGGACGGAGGGGATAAAAGTGGTAGAGATGAGATCTATTTGGACTGAAAATACAGAGATGCCGCGATTCGAAAAGCTTACCGGGAGCAGGAAGACGGACGTACTGATCGTTGGCGGAGGGATGGCGGGGATTCTGTGCGCTTATTTTCTGGAGAAGGCGGGGGTGGATTATCTGCTGGCAGAGGGCAGGAGGATCGGTTCGGGGATTACAGGGAATACCACGGCGAAGATCACCTCGCAGCATGGGCTGATCTATCACAGACTGCTGGAGAAGGCGGGGGCGGAGCGGGCAAGGATGTATCTTGACGCCAACCAGGATGCTGTTCATAAGTTTGCCAGACTGTGCCGGAGAGTGGACTGCGACTATGAAGTCAAGCCGTCTTTTGTCTATTCCAGGAAGGATCGGAAGATATTAGAAAAAGAAGCGGATGCATTGGCGCGGCTCGGATTTCAGCCGCTTTTGACAGATCTGTGCGAGCTTCCCATCCATACGGCGGGGGCGGTCGGGTTCGTGGAACAGGCACAGTTCCATCCGCTGAAATTCATAAGCGGGATTGCGCAGGGATTGCGTATATTCGAAGATACATTTATCAGAGAATTTACAGAAAATATGGCGCTTACAGAGGAGGGCAGCATCACCTTTGACCGGCTGGTCTTCGCGACACATTTTCCCATAGATAATAAGCATGGAATGTATTACCTTAAGATGTACCAACATCGTTCGTATGTGATCGCGCTGAAGGATGCGCCCAAGCTTAAGGGAATGTATGTGGATGAGGCGAAGACGGGGCTGTCCTTAAGGAACTATAAGGATTATCTTCTGCTTGGCGGAGGCGCCCACAGAACCGGCAAGATCGGGGGGAACTGGGAAGAACTGAGGAATTATGCCAGGCTATATTATCCGAATCTGGATGAGAAATATTATTGGTCGGCGCAGGATTGTATGACGTTAGACGGGATACCTTATATCGGACAATATTCCAGAAGTATGCCGGATTGTTACGCGGCGACAGGATTCAACAAATGGGGCATGACTTCCTCTATGGTATCGGCTTCTATCCTCACAGACCTGATCCTTGGGAAGGAGAATCCATATGCCCCGGTCTTCTCTCCTTCGAGAAATATGATAAAGCCGCAGCTTTTTGTCAATGGATATTCTGCGATCGCGAACCTGCTCACCATATCCGAGAAGCGTTGTCCGCATCTTGGCTGCGCCTTACAGTGGAACCGGGCTGAGCATTCCTGGGACTGTCCCTGCCATGGCTCGCGGTTTGACGGCTTCGGGAAGCTGCTGGATAATCCGGCGAACGGGAATCTGCGGTGACCTGGCCGGGACGATAGAAGAGACAGGCGGCAGACAACGCCCAGGTCTGTAATTGGGCCGCTGTCTGTTACCTGTCCGGGTATTGCGGTATTAACCAATCTTCTCGAAATCAGAAACTCCATGCTTGCAAAGCGGGCATACGAAATCGTCAGGAAGCTCGTCGCCTTCGTAGACGTAACCGCATACCACGCATACATAACCCTTCTTGCCTTCGGTGTCCGGCTTCGGCTTCACGTTGCTCTGGTAGTAATTGTAGGTCATAGTCTCTACGTTGGAGATCACACGTGCTTCTGTGACGGTACAGATGAACATACCGTGTGTATCCAGGTCAACGTACTGTTCTACTTTCAGAGACATGAAGGAGTTGATATATCTTGGAAGGAATACTAATCCGTTGTCAGAGCGGAGCGGTGAGCAGCCGGCGAACTTATCCACAGTTCTTCCGCTCTGGAAACCGAAATTCTCAAATACTTTGAACGGTGCATCTGTAGACAGGCAGTTGATATTCATGATTCCGGTCTGCTTGATAATATGGTGCGAATAGTTATCCTTGTTGATGGTAACTGCAATCCGGTTCGGAGTGTTCGTAACCTGTGTCACGGTGTTGACGATCAGCCCGTTATCCTTCTTCCCGTCGTTGGAAGTGACAACATAGAGTCCGTATCCGATCTTGAACAGTGCGGTAAGGTCGTTCTTGTCAGCGGTCTCGTCATGCTGCGCCAGATAATTCTTACAGAATTCATCGGCCAGGGCATCTAACTGAGCGCTGCTCTCTTCGTTGAGCGCGGAGTGGATATGGACGGTGGTATCGGCGAAAGTCAGCTTCTTGCAGCCTTCTAACATCTGTTTCATGGTCTTGGCGGCAAGCGGCGCCCAGGATCCGTTCTCGATCAGACCTACGAAACGGTTCTGATAATTGCGCTCGGTCAGGTGCTCAATGAATTCCCTCATGAATGGGAAGATGTCGGCGTTGTAGGTCGTGGTGGCAAGGATCAGTTTGCCGTAGCGGAACGCGTCGGCCACTGCGCTTGACATATCGCATCGCGCCAGATCATATACTACAACCTGCGGGCAGCCTTTCACCCGGAGCTTGTCTGCCAGGGCTTCGACAGCTTTCCTGGTATTGCCGTATATGGAGGTGTAGGCAATGACGATTCCGGCCTCCTCTACATTATAAGAAGACCAGGTGTTATAGAGTCCAAGGTAATAACCTAAGTTCTCCTTCAATACCGGTCCGTGCAGCGGGCAGATGGTCTGGATATCCAGGGTGGAGGCTTTCTTAAGGAGTCTCTGAACCTGTGCTCCGTATTTGCCTACGATCCCGATATAATAACGGCGTGCTTCGTCCGCCCAGTCTTCGCTTACATCCAGGGCGCCGAATTTGCCGAATCCGTCAGCGGAGAACAGGACCTTCTCATAGCTGTCGTAAGTGACGATAACCTCCGGCCAGTGTACCATAGGAGCGGTGACAAAAGCCAGCTCGTGTCTGCCAAGATTGAGTGTGTCGCCTTCGGCAACAATGATCCGGCGGTCCTCGAAATCTGTGCCGAAGAACTGCTTCATCATTACAAATGCCTTGGCGGAGGATACGATCTTGGTGTCCTTGTATACATTCATGAAGTTGGCTATGTTGGCAGAATGGTCAGGCTCCATGTGCTGTATGATCAGATAGTCAGGCTTGCGGGAACCGGTCGCGGCTTCAATGTTATCCAGCCATTCGTGAGTAAACCGGGCGTCGACCGTGTCCATTACAGCAATCTTCTCATCCATGATCACGTAAGAATTATAGGACATGCCGTTCTTGACTGCATATTGGCCTTCGAACAGATCTACTTCGTGGTCGTTCACGCCGGCGTATCTAATATCGTTTGAAATATCCATTGGTAATCACTCCTGTTCTTTTTGATTTCAGCTAATTATATCATATCAAAAAGCAAAATGCAAAAATACACGCGCATAGTGAAAAAAAAATCTATCTATGCTATAATAATTGAATTATAGTTGCAGAAAGGGGCATTTCCGATGGGGGATCATAGAAGATATATCTGTGCAGGTATGCTGGCACATGTCGATGCGGGGAAGACGACACTGTCCGAGGCGATCCTCTACCTTAGCGGAAGAATCCGCAAGCTTGGCCGGGTAGACCATAAGGACGCATATCTGGACACGAATGAACTGGAACGCAGCCGAGGAATTACCATCTTCTCAAAACAGGCGGTATGTGAGCTTGGCGATAGGCAGGTGACGCTTCTTGATACTCCCGGGCATGTGGATTTCTCTGCGGAGATGGAACGGACGCTCCAGGTACTTGATTATGGGATTCTCGTGATCAACGGTATGGACGGGGTGCAGGGGCATACCCGGACGCTTTGGAATCTGCTTGGACGATATCAGATTCCTGTTTTTCTGTTTATCAATAAGATGGACCAGGAGGGAACGGACAAAGAGACGCTTCTTGAGACGCTGAAGAGCGAGCTCAGCGGGGCATGTATTGATTTCGGCGGGGAGGACGGCGAGTTCTTCGAAGAATTGGCCATGTGTGAGGATGCCGCGTTGGACGAGTATCTGGAGAGCGGCGGCTTGAAGGAAGAGACGATCATCCGTCTGATCGGGGAGAGGAAGGCGTATCCGTGTTATTTCGGATCGGCATTGAAGCTTAGCGGAGTGAAGGAATTCCTGGAAGGCTTCGGGTGTTATGCGAGGGAATGGAGAGGCGGACAGGGAGACTTTGGGGCGAAGGTATATAAGATAACCAGGGATGTGCAGGGGAATCGTCTGACCCATCTTAGAGTAACCCGCGGATGCCTTAAGGTGAAGGATATCTTATGTTCCGGCCCGGAAGCAGCCGAACAGTGGGAAGAGAAGGTCAACCAGATACGAATCTATTCCGGAGATAGATATGAGACGGTTCCGGAGGCGGAAGCTGGATGTATCTGCGCCGTGACAGGGCTTAGCCGTACATATCCGGGACAGGGATTGGGTGCGGAGAAGGAATCGGGGACTCCGGTCTTAGAGCCTGTGCTGAATTACCGTATTCATCTGCCGGAAGGGTGTGATGCGCCGGTCATGCTTCGGAATCTCAGGCAATTGGAGGAGGAGGATCCGATGCTCCGGATCGTATGGAATGAAGAATTGGGCGAGATCTATGCACAGCTTATGGGCGCGGTGCAGACCGAAGTCCTGCAGAGCCTTATCCGGGAACGTTTCCACATAGAAGTATCCTTTGATGCGGGAAATATCGTATACAAGGAGACTATATCGAATACGGCAGAAGGCGTGGGGCATTATGAACCGCTTCGTCACTATGCGGAGGTACATCTGTTGTTAGAGCCGGGGGAGGCAGGCAGCGGAATCGTGCTGGATACGGATTGCAGCGAGGATGTACTGGACCGGAACTGGCAGCGTCTGGTGCTGACGCATCTGGCGGAGAAGGAACACCGCGGCGTACTGACCGGAGCGGCGGTCACGGATATGAAGATTACCCTGCTTGCAGGTCGGGCGCACCCAAAGCATACAGAAGGCGGGGACTTCCGGCAGGCGACGTACCGTGCCGTCAGACAAGGGCTGATGCAGGCGGGGAGCGTCCTGTTGGAGCCGTATTATGCATATCGTCTGGAGCTGCCGTTGGAGATGGTGGGACGCGCTATGACGGATATCCAGAAGATGTCCGGGGAATGTAAGACGCCGGAGATCTTCGCAGACCGGTCGGTATTGACAGGGAAAGCGCCTGCAGCGGCTATGCGTGATTATCAGATGGAGGTCAACAGCTATACAAGAGGACAGGGGAAGCTTACCTGTACGTTCAAGGGATATGAACCGTGTCACAATGCAGAAGAGATCATAGAGGCGAAAGGGTATGACCCGGAACGGGACCTTGAGAACCCGGCAGGGTCTGTCTTCTGCGCTCATGGAGCCGGGTTTGCCGTGCCGTGGAATCAGGTGCCGGAGTATATGCATATCGAGAGCCAGCTTGAGAAGCAGATGAGGCAGCAGAAGACAGAAGCAGGGATACACAGGGACGGAAGCGGTGCGGACAGACAGGGCAGGAGCCGTCAGGCGAATCTTAGCCGGGAAGAGGAAAAAGAACTGGAAGAGATATTTATCCGGACCTATGGGAAGGTGGAGAGAAAGCTTCCGCCGTCTTCTAAGACGGTTGCCGGCGTCCCTAAGAAGACGAGGCACAGGAAGGAAGAAGAAGCAGTTATGGATTTCCTTCTGGTGGACGGTTATAATGTGATCTTTGCATGGGAAGACTTAAAGGAGCTGGCGAAGGTGAATATCGAGGCGGCGAGAAATAAGCTGATGGATATCCTGTGCAACTATCAGGGCTTCCGCAAATGCACGGTGATCCTGGTGTTTGACGCCTACAAGGTGGACGGTTATGCGTTGGAGATCCAGAAGTACCACAACATTCATATCGTGTATACGAAAGAGGCGGAGACGGCGGACCAGTATATCGAGAAGGTGGTCCACCACATCGGCAGAAAATATCACGTGACGGTGGTGACCTCTGACGGGGTGGAGCAGGTCGTTACCCTGGGACAGGGCGGCACGCTGATCTCTTCGCGGGAATTCCGGGAAGAAGTGGAGCTTGTGAGACGGCAGATCCGGGAGGAATATGAGAGCAGGAGAGACAGAGGGAAGAACTATCTGTTTGACCATATGGATGAGAAAATGCAGGAAGATATGGAAAATATACGGCTTGGGAGAAAATAAACTTGACAATTCTTGCGGATTGGTCTAATATACTAACATATTTGTAGGATCATTCGAGAAAGGGAAGCAGATATGAGGACAACATTTCATCAGAATATGAATCAGAATATGATGATGACAGGCTGTGACAGCATGTGCATGATGTGCATGATGGACATGGCTTATTAGTGTATGCGTCTGATTATCTGATTTTTGACATACTATTGATCTTGGATAGAATGCGGGGAGCAGGTGCGGCGTGTACTTGTTCCCTTTTTTGTGGTTTCAAAGAATTAAGGAACTGAAAGTTCCTGAGGAGAGAGGAGAAGGGTTATGGCACAGATTGAAGTAAGACATCTGACGAAAATATTTACTTCAAAGGATGCGAAGGTTGATGCGTTGAAGGACATCAGTCTGGAGATTGAACAGGGAGATATCTATGGGATCATAGGTATGTCCGGTGCGGGTAAGAGTACGCTGGTACGGTGTCTGAATTACCTGGAGAAGCCGACCAAAGGAGCGGTTCTGGTAGACGGCAAGGAATTGGGGGCGATGTCAGAGAAGGAGCTTCTGAAGCAGCGTAAGGATATCGCGATGATTTTCCAGCATTTCAATCTGCTGATGCAGAAGAATGTGGTAGATAATGTAAGCTTTCCGCTTCTGATCCAGGGCGTTAAGAAGAAAGAAGCGCGCAGGAAGGCCAAAGAACTGCTTGGAATCGTAGGGCTTGAGGAGAAGGAACAGTCCTATCCGGCACAGCTTTCCGGAGGACAGAAGCAGAGAGTCGCCATAGCAAGGGCGCTGGCGTCTGATCCGAGGATCCTCCTGTGCGACGAGGCGACCAGTGCGCTGGACCCACAGACAACGGCGTCCATCCTGGATCTTTTGAAGGATATCAATCAGCGTTTTGGGATCACGATCGTGATCATCACCCATCAGATGTCTGTGATCCGCAAGATCTGCAGCCATGTGGCGATCATGGCTCAGGGAGAGATCAAGGAGCATGGCCTGGTAGAAGAGATCTTCAGTCATCCCAAGACCAGGGAGGCGAGAGAGCTGATCTTGAAGGATTCGGACGGGGAGCATGGGGATCATGCCGGCAGGACGCAGGACAGACTGATGGAGTCGAAGAAGATCCGGATCGTGTTCTCGGAGAATTCTTCGTTTGAACCGGTGATCGCCAATATGGTGCTGAAGACGGGCAGACCGGTCAATATCCTGCGGGCAGATACCAAGAACGTAGGAGGGATCGCCAAGGGTGAGATGATCCTTGGGCTTCCGGATGATGAGAAGCTTCAGAGAGAGATTGAGGATTATATAACAGAAAGAGGACTGGAGATCGAGGAGGTGACGGGAGATGTTTAGCAGTGAGGTAATACAGATGTTGATACAGGGAATCGGGGAGACGTTATATATGACGCTTGCGTCGACCCTGTTTGGATATCTGTTTGGTCTTCCTATGGGAATCCTGCTGACCATATCAGATAAGGAAGGGATCAAGCCCAATTGGGTGCTCTATAAGGTACTGGACGTGATCGCGAACATTGTAAGAAGCGTGCCGTTCCTGATCCTGCTGATCGTGCTGATCCCATTTACGAGAATGATCGTGGGGAAGAGCTACGGTTCGACGGCGACGATCGTGCCCCTTGTGGCTGCTGCGGTTCCGTACATAGCCCGTATGGTGGAATCTTCCCTCAGGGAGGTGGACGCGGGAGTGATCGAGGCGGCAAGGTCCATGGGCGCTTCCACATTTACCATAGTGACGAAGGTACTGTTGGTGGAGGCAAGGACCTCCCTGATCGTGGGAGTGACCATCACGCTTGGGACGATACTAGGATATTCGGCAATGGCAGGGACCGTGGGCGGAGGCGGACTTGGAGATATTGCGATTCGTTACGGATACCATCGGTATGAGGCTGACATCATGGCAGTTACGGTGGTGCTCCTGATCCTTCTGGTGCAAATATTCCAGACAATTGGTATGAAATTGTCTGTTCATCTTGATAAAAGGAAATAAAAACATAACGAAAAAGGAGGAAATGTATTATGAAGAGAAGATTATTGACAGTATTGCTGGCGGGAGTATTGGCAGCGGCGCTTACAGGCTGCGGCGGTTCGGATAAGGGGGGAGATTCCGGTTCTGATTCCGGTTCAGGCTCCGAGGATTCTGGTTCTAAGTCAGTGAAGGTTGCGGCGTCTGCGACTCCTCATGCGGAGATATTGGAGGAGGCCAAGGGGCTTCTGGAAGCGGAAGGGTATGAGCTTGAGGTGACGGTGTTCAACGACTATGTCCAGCCGAATGAAGTGGTAGAGAGCGGCGATTTTGATGCGAATTATTTCCAGCATATCCCATATCTGGAAAGCTTTAACGAGGAGAAGGGGACACATCTGGTGAATGCAGGAGGAATCCATTACGAGCCGTTCGGGATCTATCCGGGGACCAAGAAGAGCTTAGACGAGCTGGCAGAGGGCGACGCCATCGCAGTGCCTAACGATACGACCAACGAGGCAAGGGCGCTCCTGCTTCTCCAGGATAACGGCGTGATCACCCTGAAGGAAGGCGCAGGCTTGAATGCAACGGTCAATGATATCGAAGAGAATGTGAAGAATGTGGAGATCGTTGAGCTGGAAGCTGCACAGGTATCCAGAGTGGTAGACGAGGTTGCATTCGTGGTATTGAACGGTAATTATGCGTTGGAGGGAGGATATTCTGTGAAGTCAGATGCGATCGCCTATGAGAAGTCGGATTCTGAGGCGGCTAAGACTTATGTGAATGTCATTGCGGTAAAGGAAGGCAATGAGGAGAACGAAGGGATCCAGGCGCTTGTGAAGGTGCTGAAGTCCGACGATATTAAGAAATTCATTGATGAGAAGTACGACGGGGCGGTAATCGCATTCGAGGAATAGAGGCACGGATTAATGCCGCAGTAGTGCTCGGCGGGATGATCGATAGTAGGAATAACAAGCGAAAATAAATAAGCCTACCTTGTAATCTTGGCGGATGCAGGTAGGCTTATAACTAATAAATTTAAAGAGATTGCAATGTTAATTTTCCTGTTGACTTACTATTCTGGCTTCTGGCGGTTCAGGATCAGGGTGGCCATGCCGCATAGGAGTCCGCCGATCGGGTAAACGATCCAGCAGATCTCCCAGAGGTAAAACACCAGTCCTGCGATCAGGAAGACGATGGTGGCAAGGAGCATGATGCATCCGCACCAGACGGCGATCGGACTGTTCTTGGCTTTGGCTTCCGGGGAGTTTTCTCTGTTATAGGCCGCAACGTCGAATTCTGCCTTATGCATCCCGGTATAGGTGAAGATGGATACGGCGCCGGTCACGAAGAGCATGAAGATGCCGTAGTAGAAATCATCCGTCATGTTGTCTGGCAGCGGAAGCGAGTCTCCGTTCATCCCAATAAGCATTCCGATCAGTATCAGTCCGACGCCGGTCGCGATCTTTGACGGGAAATGGCTGTCAAAGGTATCTTTCTCTTCCTGGGTATAGAAGTCCTGGATGACCGGATGCTTCTTGCGGTAGTCAGAATCCTTCATCCCCTGTACGATCAGGATCAGGATGGCGACCGTGGCAATTATCATGAATACGGTATTCAAGACTTCCTCGTCCATCCATCTAAGACCTGTTATCAGTTCATAGAAGGCGGCGGCGAAGATGATGAGGGCGACGCCGAAGGTGATCCATTTGCGGAAATGCTTCATATGCTCCCGGTGCTGCAGGTTGTCTTCTATCTCTGATATGCTTGCGTCCTTACGAAGTAAAGTATCTAGGCCGCAGGAGAACAGATCGCATAGCTGCAAGAGCTTCTCCATCTCGGCATAAGAGGCGCCGGACTCCCATTTGGATATCGTCTGCCGGGATACTTCCAGTTGCTCGGCAAGCTGTTCCTGTGTGATATTATTTCGTTTTCTATAGTATTGTAGATTTTCTCCAAATAAGCTCATAGTGTGTACCCTTTCTTTATTGTAGTGCCTTTACGCGTTTCAGGTTGGGTTTATCTTATAATATTTCCCATGTAAAATCTATATATTTCATGTTGCTTTTGAAGAAATCGATGTAAACTTTCGGTTGCGCGGCTGATTTTCTGTTATAATAAACAAAATAGTTTCTCAAGGAGAGTTGGATTATGAGGATAGAATATCGAAGACTGGAAAAAGAAGAAATCTGCCGGGAATTGTTCGGGCAGTTTATCCGCCGTCAGGAGGTCACGAAGTGCTGGCGCAGAGAAGGCGGGAAGTGGGTGATTCAAGATGCGCCTTTCATTGATGACTGGTCGGAGGAGGATTATCAGCTCTTGGTCAGCTGCCTTAAGAATACGGCGGAGACTGGCGGAGCGGTATGGGGTGCGTTTTGCGGCGGTGTTCTTAAGGGATTCGCGTCTGTCGAGTCAGAACCGTTCGGAAGCCGGGGACAGTACCTGGACCTGACCAGTCTGCACGTGTCTGGGGATATGCGGGGAGAAGGGATCGGAAGGACGCTGTTTCATAAGGCAGGTCAGTGGGCGAAGGAGAAGGGAGCAGATAAGCTGTATATATCGGGACACTCGGCGGTTGAGACGCAGGCATTCTATCAGGCCATGGGATGTGCGGAGGCGGAAGAATATTGCCGGAAGCATGTGGAGGCAGAGCCGTATGATTGTCAGTTAGAATATATACTGAGCGACAGGCAATAACCTTGCCAGGATGTGGTTCTATATAGAATGCAGAGGACACTGTAAAAGGCGGCGGGCGCGGATCGCAGCCTTTTACAGTGTCCTCTGAGTTTGTATGAGACAGATTCCCGGCTGCCCGGATCATCTGCCTGTAATATTACTATGCAGCCGTCTGGATCATCTATCCGTAATCTCACTGTGTAACTGCTGCAGTGACTTAACGTCTCCGTTGCCGTGTTCTTTGACATAACGGATTCCCTGGGCGGTGACTCTCGCAGCGGCAATGGTCGTGATATACGGAATCTTTGCCTTGATCGCGGCTTTGCGCAGGTAGCTGTCGTCGTGAACGCTCTCTTTGCCGGCCGGTGAATTGACGATCAGGTCGATACTTTCGTTGGTGATCATGTCCAGGATGTTCGGACGCCCTTCGTAGAGCTTCTTCACCTTCTCGGCTTCGATTCCGGCGCTTCGGATCAGTTCATAGGTATTGCCGGTTGCGAGGATCTTGAAGCCGTCATCCGCGAAGCTCTGGGCAATCTCTACTACCTCGGCCTTGTCCTTGCGGTTCACAGAGATCAGCACCGTACCGCCAAGGGGCAGCTTGGACTGTGTGGCTTCTTGTGCCTTGAAGAATGCCTCGCCGTAAGATGGCGACAGTCCGAGGACTTCCCCGGTGGAGCGCATCTCAGGACCCAGAAGAGGGTCGACCTCCTGGAACATATTGAATGGAAATACAGCTTCCTTCACTCCGTAATACGGGATGTGCTGTTCCTTAAGGTTCTGTACGGGTGACGGCCGGCCGGTAAGCCCGGAGGTGATGATGTCCGTTGCCAGCGGTACCATGCGGATATTGCATACCTTGGATACCAGCGGCACTGTTCGGGATGCACGCGGGTTGGCCTCAAGGACGTGTACCTTGCCGTTCTCAATGGCGTACTGCATGTTCATAAGTCCCTTGACATGCATTTCCTCGGCGATCCTGCGGGTATACTCCTTAATAGTCTGTACATTCTCCGGGGAAATGTGTACGGACGGGATGATGCATGCGGAATCTCCGGAGTGCACGCCTGCCAGCTCTATATGCTCCATGACGGCAGGAACAAAAGCATGGCTGCCGTCGCTGATGGCGTCTGCTTCACACTCCAGCGCATGGTTCAGGAAACGGTCGATCAGGATCGGCCGGTCAGGGGTTACACCGACAGCAGCTTTCATATAGCCCGCCATGCTCTCATCGTCATATACCACTTCCATGCCGCGTCCGCCAAGGACGTAGGAAGGACGAACCATAACCGGATATCCGATCTTGTGTGCGATTGACAGGGCTTCGTCTACGGTGGTCGCCATACCGGATTCCGGCATAGGGATCTCTAATCTGTCCATCATCTCACGGAACAGGTCGCGGTCCTCCGCCAGGTCGATCACGGAAGGTGAAGTGCCAAGGATCTTGACGCCGTTCTTTTCAAGGTCGGAGGCCAGGTTCAGAGGCGTCTGTCCGCCGAACTGGGCGATCACGCCGACGGGCTGTTCCTTCTTGTATATGCTCAGCACGTCTTCTAAGGTCAATGGCTCAAAATACAGCTTGTCGGAGGTGTCGTAATCCGTTGAAACTGTCTCTGGGTTACAGTTCACGATGATGGTCTCAAAGCCAAGTTTCTTAAGAGCCAGTGACGCATGGACACAGCAGTAATCGAATTCGATACCCTGACCGATCCGGTTAGGGCCTCCGCCAAGGATCATGATCTTCGGTTTGCCGGTGCTGACAGGATTCTTATCCCTGGCGTTGTAGGTAGAATAATAATACGCGCTGTCCGGCGTTCCGCTTACATGCACGCCCTCCCAGGCCTCTTCCACACCCAGTTCAATCCGGCGGGTGCGGATGGTATCTTCGGAAATGTCAAGGATCTGACTTAAATACTTGTCCGAGAATCCGTTCTTCTTGGCCGAGATCAGCATATCATCAGAAGGAAGGCTTCCGCGAGAAGCTGTCAGAGCCTCTTCTTCCTCCACAAGTTCTTTCATTTGCTCTATAAAATAGGTCTTTACTTTCGTGATATCGAAGATCTCCTCCACGGACGCCCCCTTGCGAAGGGCTTCGTACATGATAAAGTGACGGTCGCTGGATGGCGTGATCAGCATATGGAGAAGCTGTTCTCTGCTCTTTTCATGATAATCTCTGGCGTATCCCAGACCATACCGTCCGGTCTCCAGGCTCCGGATCGCCTTCTGGAAGGCTTCCTTGTAGGTCTTGCCGATACTCATGACCTCGCCTACGGCGCGCATCTGTGTGCCGAGCTTATCCTCGACTCCTTTGAATTTCTCGAACGCCCAGCGCGCGAACTTGATCACCACATAATCGCCGTCAGGAACGTATCTGTCCAGTGTGCCGTATTTCCCGCAGGGGATGTCCTTCAAAGTCAGCCCTGAGGCAAGCATGGCGGATACTAGTGCGATCGGGAAACCGGTAGCCTTAGAAGCAAGTGCGGAGGAACGGGAGGTTCTGGGATTGATCTCGATAACCACGATCCGGCCGGTCACAGGGTCATGGGCAAATTGTACATTGGTTCCGCCGATCACTTCTACAGATTCTACGATCTTATATGCCTGCCGCTGCAGTTCCTTCTGGCATTCTTCCGATATGGTAAGCATCGGAGCAGAACAGAAGGAGTCGCCGGTGTGAACCCCCAGCGGATCAATATTCTCAATAAAACATACCGTGATCATGTTGTTGTCGGCGTCCCGGACAACCTCAAGCTCAAGCTCCTCCCATCCGAGGATGGATTCTTCTACCAATACCTGGCCTACTAAACTTGCCTGCAGCCCTCTGGCGCACACGGTCTTAAGCTCTTCTTTATTATACACCAGTCCGCCGCCGGCGCCGCCCATGGTGTAAGCAGGGCGCAGAACCACAGGGTATCCCAGGCGGCCGGCGATGCCAAGCGCTTCCTCAACACTGTAAGCTACCTCGCTTCTTGCCATCTCGATCCCAAGTGCATCCATGGACTTCTTGAACTCGATTCTGTCCTCTCCGCGCTCGATGGCATCCACCTGGACGCCTATGACTTTGACATTGTATTTATCAAGAATCCCTTCCTTGGCAAGCTCTGCACACAGATTCAGCCCGGATTGCCCCCCCAGGTTCGGCAGGAGCGCATCGGGCCGTTCTTTGGCAATGATCTGCTCTAGCCGCTCTACATTCAATGGTTCGATGTAGGTGACGTCCGCCATCTCCGGATCGGTCATGATGGTAGCCGGATTGGAATTGACAAGCACGATCTCATAGCCGAGATTGCGCAGTGCTTTGCATGCCTGGGTTCCGGAATAGTCGAATTCGCAGGCCTGCCCGATGATGATAGGACCGGAACCGATGATGAGTACCTTGTGAATGTCTGTTCTTTTTGGCATATGTATCCTCCTCGTATGACATAATTGAAATACACTAAAATATTTTTGGCGCTTACATTATTATATAGGAGAATTGAGAAAAAGAAAAGGTAAAATTGACGGTTGAGTCGGTCCGGGTGATCCAGGGTCGAAGACCAGTTTCGAACGATTATGAGACAGTCTTGCAGATCTGTTACATTAGTTCCCGAATAAATATATTCCGTTGGCGGCGTTGACAATGGGGGGTATCATCAATATCCTGATCAATCTGGAGGCTGGGATCAATGCAATGGTCGTATTAGCAGTGTAGATTTACTTGGTTATTTATGCAATGATGTACTAGTGTGGGATTGTGTGAGATGATTAGGAATCAGTTGGATAAGGATGGTAGTTTGCGGATAAAAAATAAAGATTGCCAGAAGAACGATGGAATGATAATGTAATAGAGAGATAATCGTGTTACAAGGTGGACAGTCTCCCTCCTTTCTGAAACAGCGTTCGTTGTCGTGCCGCCCGGCACTGATCCCATCATGGGAAATACGAAAGGGGGAGGTGATGTGAATGAGTACATACGAAGTTTTAACATTGTTAATTCTTTTCGGAACGTTTCTCGTTGCATTGCTTGCCTACATAGATAGTAGGAACAACAAGCGAAAATAAATAAGCCTACCTTGTAATCTTGGCGGATGCAGGTAGGCTTATTGCCAACTTGGGAGGCTAACCACTTTGTGGGCGGTTATCTCTTCCTATCTGTATTATAGAGTAAGTTGAAAGAGATTGCAATGTAAAATTTGGAGAGTCCGAAAATTTAAACAGGCTTTCTTTTTTTGCGCCGGCGCAAGATCCGGCAGGAAGGAGCCCAGATAACAGTGTTGTCGCTCATGCATCCGGCGGGTATGCTGATTATGTTGGGACCTGTTTTGAGGGTGATTATGATGTGGAGCGAATGATGCCGAATGCTCAGAAGAAAGCAGGTAAGGAACTGATCGCACATCTGAAAGCATTTGATTGCGGAAATGTTGACGGCGACTTCCGAGTTAAGACCAAGGCCTCAGTTATAGCATACCAGAAGGCAAAGGGCCGTGTCGTGGATGGCATCGTCGGTCGATTTTCGAATATAATAATTAATCTCCTCTTAAGAAATTTTCGTTTTGTTTAAGGAAATAAACATACTTTGGACACATTTTACCCTTATACTAAGAGGCAGATAGTTGAAAGACAGATTCAACTATCTCCCCCCTCACAAAGTATTGCACCCAGGGGATTGGATTTACCCCGGGTGCCGCACTTTACTCTCATTCCTTTTAGATAACTATAACAACGACGAGAACCCCACACTCCATTGGTTTGTGGGGTTCTCGCTGTCTATAATGATATTGAAATGATATTATTTTCTATTCAACTCCACACACTTTCGGATCTCCCTGCCGGCAGTCGGATCGTGATACCCTTCATGGTTTTTCATCGGATCCATCCTAACATCTCCAGTTCTACCTCGCTCAAGCCTGTTCGCATGAAAGACGCCACGCCCACATGCCGATAGCTTCTGGAAGCTATGTATTTGCCCTGCGTCCTCTCCTGGTTCGTCGTTTTGGAAGCCAGGATGCAGATCGGCGTAGGCGTTCCGGTACTTTCCTTCCTTCTTCTTGGATACCTTATAAGACTTTAGAGCCGGGGAGAGAAGCCGGATCACTCCGGCAAGCTCTTCATCCTCAGTGAATGAGATCCTGATCTTAACGCTCATGAAGCTTTCTCCTGGCACGCTCTTCACGCTTTCCATGCATCTTCCCGAGATTATAAGTTAACGAACATATGAAGTGAATGTTATGTACACCAAATCTCTTTATGTAGCTGTCAAATGCCTCACCTAAAGACGTACCTGCAAATCCTTCTACCGAACTGAACATATTGACTCTCAAATCTTCCTGTAAATTCATGCTTCTAAACTCCTTTCTTCATCTTGTGATTTCCCTACTGTAAACATAGGGACTGCAATTTCAACGCCTTCTGCATCTGTGCCAATTGATGTATATACTGAACCTCCGCAGCACTGAGCCAGTAAACGGAATGTTTCGTCTAAATCTTTAACAAATTTCATAAAAATCCTTCCCTTCTGCCGGGATATCATGTTACTATGTAAGTGCTTTGGGGACATGGCTCCGGCTATGTGCTGCCCTGTAGGTATAGGCGTACCTATGGGGCTTTTCTGGTTACTTTCTCAAACGTAATCTATACCTCAGACGAATTTAGTCGTAGCTCCAAAAGAAGTAAGCCTTGGGTAATACTCTGATTTTCTTGCGTAGGGTGCGCGAAATTCGTCAGAGGCACAGGTTATGAAATTTTTCATATACTCCATATCCTTTAGACTCCGGGGCAGCTCTCCGAGTTCTCCGATCCAACTGGCAGTTGATTCTATAAGTTTGTCCTTGCTCCCATCTATCTGCACACCTTCTGCAAAATATATCTGCCCGATCACACAGCATTTCCGGAAAAATGTAGTCTTTCCTATCCCATGGGGACCTTTTAGGACTAAAACCCCGTCTGCACCGTATGAGCCGGAATTATTATATGCCATCGCCACACACTGGCACAGCCATTTTGTCATCATGACCTTATACAAGCCTTCGTCACCGCCCACCGTAAAGCATTCAAACAGTCTGTTGATCTCGCCTGCAACGCCGCCCCAGATCATATAATTCACTTCTAAATATCGTGCTGCAGCATGCATTCTGTTATCGTCTGCTATCTTTAACATCCATTCATGGATCTTTGCCGTGCTTACCCTCAAGCCATCGCGCACAAACTGATCCGCACAATGTACAAGAAGATTATTATACCCGTTAGGCGGCGTATTGAATTGTTTTATCTTCTCTTTATCTTCACACTGTACTTTAACTTCACGTAAAATCATACCGTAAGTAACACTAATCCCCTCATTCTCTAGCAATACCTTCAAGTTATCGCAGGTTGGAAGTACTTTTATACTCCCATTAGTTCCATACTGTACATCGGGATAAGGGGTTCTATCTTTAAATTTCGCTCTTGTGTTTTCCAAGTGTACCAGTTCATCCTGTGAAGCGAAATTTCGCATTTCTTTTGTACTTGGCAGTTGATGTGTGAATGTGTCCGGTTTTGCTTCTTCGTCCAGATACCCGAACTTGTGGAGCCTTACCAGGTCGAAGCTGTTGCATAGCCTCCCCTGTACTGGATCCGTAGCGTGATGACTGTATAGGAACTTCCCATCATCATACAGAACCGCACCGCCTACCGTGGAGCCCGCTGTATATGTGTATCTCCCAGATATGGACGTTTCTTCATATATACCAGACAAAAACTTGTCCATAGCCGCCGGCACATCATACACCCGGCAGAATGCCCCTATAATACCTTTCTTTGTAGTCGGGTCTTCCTGTCTCCTCTGATTCCTTTCCAGACGTTCTGTTTCTCCTGGTACTGACGGCCATTCTGACACATTATGCCAGTCTCCGTACATCCCTAGAATCCCGTCTGCAGATACAAATCCCTTATCGCTATAGGTAAATATGTATTCGCTGTCTCTGCAGCAACTCGACCAATACATAAGCCTGGATACGTCAAATGTGGTCGAATCACAGAACTCAATCCCGATCAGTGACGCAAGTTTCCGTGCTACTGGCTCATATTCATCCGCTGTAAGATCCCGATCAGCCGGCAGGATAACCCGAAACCGTGGCGCCACGCTCTCATGCTTGCGCGTGCTGTACACTACATAGGCACAGCCTAATCCCTCTACACGCTTCAAAATATCCTCCGTCTGCCCTGCAGGTATGTTATCCAAATCCAGTGTGACCAGACTCCGACTGATCACACTTTCGCTTTTACGCCTGCTGCCGTTTAATTGACCGCCAACAAATCCGCCAACATCCTTAAGTTCATCCTGTTGGCTCTTGGTAAGCCTCTTGTACTCTGCAAGAGTCTCTGTGGATCGTTGCGGGACACTAAGCCGTTGGACGAACTCAGACCAGTATAATTCTACAGCTTTCCAGTTTATTGCCTTCCGGCTCTGCCCCATTGAAATGATTAGTTTCTTGTCATTCTGCATACTTTCTTTTTTTTGCCCTCCTTATACTGCTTTTATTCCATATACTCTTTCTTGGAAAAATACCCTGCTAACCTTGCCTTGAACGGTTATAAATCCTCTCTCTTTCAGCTCCTTATTAAGTTCCCGGATTATTCCATAACTTTTACTTTCTGAGACTCCCAATATCTCCGCTACCTCCTTCGCTCCTATGAATTGCCTTTCCACCTTCTGCCTCCTTTCTTCCTGTACCCTCTCGGCGGCGCCGATCAGGTCCATGATCTCCTGGTGACATCTAAGGAAGTCTTCGCTTCCCACTCCCAGGCGTTTCTCTTCCTGTGCTGCTAAATCCTCCATCATTGCCTTAAATTCCTCCTGTGACATGTAAAAGCCTCCTTCCATTTCAAAACCGCCACCACACGATCTTATTCTACTGTTTCGATTATTTCAGTTACGTCTACTCCCAGGGCAGTGGCAATTTTCCCCCAGGTTTTTGGAGTTCCATCACTTTTACCTGTCAAAATATTGGATAGTGTACTTTCTGAAATACCAGAATCTACCGCAAGTTGTTTTTGGTTGATCTCTTTTTTTGCCATTGAAACCCGCACAAATACTCTATTTATGCTTATCATTATTTTCCTCCTTTCAAATACATAATTTAATTATTGTTCAACATAATAATACATAATTTAATTATTGTTTATGGTACTATTTCAATAACATAATTATTGAAAGGGGTTTTATGCATTGGATAATAAAAAGATAGGTGAAAATATAAACACCTATAGAAAAGTTAAAAAGTTAACTCAGAAACAATTAGCCGATTTGATTGATAAGGCTGAAAGCTCCGTACAAAAATATGAAAAAGGTGAAACCGAGATTCCTATAAGCGTTCTCGAAAAAATATCAACTGTCTTGGATATTCCTTTACAGTATTTACTCGATTGGACAAAACAGGAATTCATAAATAATGCATTAGGCGGAATAGATCAAGAATTTGAGCAATTAATAACTTCTCTGGGATATAAATTAATATACCGCCCAGAAGCAACTAACAATAAACCTATAACCCTTGTGGATACCACCGAGCACTCCATATTAATTACGCTGGAAGAGATAAAAGAATTATCACATTCTACAAAATCATATTTGAACTTTAAAATACACGAGCTTTTTCAAGCTCGTTCCTAAAAGGCGAAAACCCCCACGGGGGAAGATTCCCCTCAGCTCGATCGGCAGCGTGGGCCTGTCCAGAATGGCTACATCCAGGCATCCCCAGATTGGACAAGTTCGCCCCGATCGGAAGTCCCCAAACCCATTTGGGCGTGGTCACTGAGGGCCATTTGTCCCCCCAGTCATTTGCGCCGGCGCAATTCGTACCACAGAACGAAAACCGCCCAAGCCCAAATTGGCTTCGACTCGTCCTGCAGGACAAATGCACATTGACAACATAATATACTTACCCGACTAGCTGAGGGACGTGCTCCCACCCTTTCCCGAGTCTGTAGAAAGGTGTGGTATTTTATGAGTACATATGAGGAATTCATGATCTTACTGACATTTGCGTCACTGGTTGTTGCAATTCTGAATCTGAAAAATAAAAAATAAGCCGTCCTGTACTCTGGCAAGTTCGGAAACGGCTTACTTTTTATGTAACTGTTGATTGATTCGCCGGGTCGGGTGAAGTGCACTCACCCTTCGGCTAGTCTGTTAAGTATATTATAGTCAATCTCTCCAAATATGTCAAATACTATCCTTTCATTTCAAAACCGCCACCACGCGCACAGATGAAAGGGAGATGATGGAATGCCAGTATATAAAGACAAAGAAAGAAATACTTATTACTGCCGGTTTTATTACACTGATTGGCAGGGACAGAAACGGCAGAAATGCAAACGCGGCTTTAAGCTGCAGCGTGAAGCGAAGGAGTGGGAACGGCTCTTCCTGGAACAATTCGCTAAGAATCCGGATATAACCTTTGAATCATTGTATGAGAAGTATAAGGAGTATATTACACCGAAGATCCGGGAGAGCACAGCACACACCAGATTCCACATGATAGATCGTCATATTCTTCCGTTCTTCAAAGACAGGGTAATCTCCGACATCTCGCCCGCGGACATATCCGCCTGGCAGATTGAAATGATGAGGAAGGGATTAAGTGATACTTATCTCAGAAGTGCAAACACTTATTTAAAAACCGTTTTTGCTTATGCGGTAGAATATTTAGGTCTGGAAAGGACCCCATGCAGGAAGCCGATCGGAAGCACCAAGACCCAAAATGTAGATTTCTGGACGCCGGAAGAATACTCCTTGTTCATTCATGAATGCCGGGATAATATAGAATATTATACCATATTCGAAATACTGTATTATACCGGGATGAGAGCCGGCGAACTTCTGGCACTGACTTTGAATGATATTGATTTTAAGAATAACCAGATTTCTATTAACAAGACTTTCTACCACCTAACCGGCAGGGATACCATTCAGCCTCCAAAGACCGCAAAAGGAGAACGCACCGTTAACATACCGGACTTCCTGACAGATGAGATAAAGGAATACATAAAACACCTGTATAAACCGGATCCGAACGACCGGTTATTCCCGAAGCAACTGAACTATATCCGGAGTGCGTTCAATATCCGGGTAAAGCGTTCCGGCGTCAAGAAGATCCGGATCCACGATCTCAGGCACTCTCATGCAACTATTTTTTACTGTTTTCATCCCTTTTATCTTGTTTCTTCGCTATTTTTTCTGATATATAAACTATTTTTGTCACGTTTACGATTCATATTTCTTATGAAATAGCTACTAAAAATAGTTTTGTCGCCAACTTCACGTAAGCGGGTAGCTTTCTACTAAAATCATGTACTCATCTTGCGTAATATGAAATCTATCTAACCAAAACTGGTGAAAGTTACTTTTTCTAATTATTAACCACTTTTAAATAAGTCTTTTCATCATAATACTTTTTCATTCCTTGCAAAATACCATTTAAAAAAATCACAGTTTCGTTCTTTATTTTTTCTAAATCGTCTATTGCATAATAACGCCCACATTCCGCAAATGAAGTTGTGCCGTGCGCTAATTGATTTCTTTTATTTTTGACATCTTCCAAAGCTACTCCACCTCTACAAGCAGAATCAACAGTATATGTAATGCCGTGGTCACTACAAATTTGTCTTATTTTATCTGCATCCAAATTTCCACTAATATCTGTTGCTTTACGATCCATCTCTATTGGTTCATTCCTCATAATTGCATTTATAATTTCAACTGCTTTATCCCTATATGAATTATAATGAGCAGTTTTATCATATACTTGATTAAACTTGAAGGAAAACCAAATATCTTGTATTTCTTTTCTTACATCTTTGTAGTTATACCCACTGTTCTTTAATTCATCATATATTTCTAATATGCCACCCATTATTGAAGACTCAACCAAGTTGTATATCATTATCAAAGCATTCGCCTTTAATATCTTCAAAAAGTCAGCATTATAAAATGAATGCTCTGATTCTTGAGATTGTGTCTGATACAACTCCTTTAAAGCATTAAAGTACAGTTCTATTTCGTCAATTCTTTCTTGATATATTTCAAGCGTCATTCTCATTACAATCACCCTTTAAAAGTACATCTCTCACATATTCAATTCTTCCACTAACTCTTTTAGGAGAATTGCTTGCATGTGTTGTTGTGTGTTTCTTAAATTCTTCCGAACCCAACCATTCCATTGAATCGGGTACTAAATCCAGATTTTCTCTCAGTGCTAATGCTACACCTACTGAAATAGCCTCGAAACGTACTCTAGGTGTTGATTTTGCATTCTTTGTTTTAGCAAAACCATATGGGAAATATTTTTCAACAAAATTAAGCATATTTCTAAATTCTTTTTCATATGCATCTTTGTCAAATTCTTTTTCTTTTCCCTGTACGAAATCATTTAAGAAATCATCTACAACATGCTGAAAATTTTGATAGTTATTCAAATATGCAAAAAATCTAACTATCAATTCTGAATCTTCATATCTATTTTTCATTGTATCACTAATCGGACATAATTTATTAAACTGTTCGTCCTTAGCACATTTTTCAACAAATTTCATAAATGCTCCTGCATAAGAACCTCGTCTAATTTCACTCGGAATAGCATGAGTACCACCCGTATTAATTCTATTAAAAATATCTTGTCTGGTTTCAATAGTGGTAGTATCAGCTAAAACAATTATTCTTAAAGTGCGTCCTTTAAATTTTCTTTGGAATATCTCCGGTAAATCCGTAAACTTAAATCCGTTCAATGAAGTCAGTTTTTCTAATCCATTCAACATCAAATCATTATACAAAAACTCCTCCAACGTCTGAGTCCTTTGGGCACCATCAATTATTTCACATCTACCATCTTCATTATCAGAAAAAAACATAAACGGTATAGGTAACCCTAGCAATACAGATTCAATAAATCTTACTTTTTTAGCATTATCCCATACAAATTTTCTCTGATATTCAGGAATATAAAAATCATCTGCACGAAATTTATCAACCAATACCTCTATCGGATAATCCTTTGTATCAAAACTAATTTCTTTCTGTAATTCTCTAATCTGCCCTTCAGCTAAATCCTTCATTTCAGATGTCATTTTATCATTCTTCAACATTCTTCACCTCTTTACAATTCTCCAAATGGTCTAATATGCTCCTGCCGATGGCCTCACCCAATTTTACCGGAACCGCATTTCCAATGTGAACACCGATTTGTCTATTAGTCTGTGGATGATTAACATCAATAAACTTGTAGTCGGGTGGAAAAGACTGCAAAATAGCTCCTTCTCGCATAGATAATGCCCTATTTTGCTCTGGGTGCCCAAATCTTCCATTTCCATATCCATAAAACTGGGTAGTAATCGTTGGTGAGGGTTTTCCCCATTCCATCCTACCATACACTGCACGATAGCCTTGACCTGTACTCTTTTTATGGCAAGACAACCGGAGTTTCTCATCCCAATCTTTCCAAGTCCCTCCTGGAACAGATTTCTTAATTCGCTTTTTATTAATCTTAGACAATTTACTTGCCCTATGCAAAGTATCTGTCTTACAAGATTCTCCATCTTTTATTTGTGGCAAACTTCCAATTGCATCTTTTACCGTAATATAGTTTTCTTCAGTATACAAAGGAGGTATTAATGAAATATCTCCAAATTTAGATGCTAACAGTACCAATCTGCTTCTACTTTGTGGCACGCCATAATCTGCACAATTAACAATCTGCCAACTAACATGGTATCCTTGAGCTTCAAGTCCATTTACAAAATCTTCAAAAACTTCCTTTTTTACTAGTTGTGGTACATTTTCCATTGATATTATATCCGGCTTAATCTCTTTAACCAAATCTCTAAAATAATACAACAACTTCCACTTTTCATCTTTTGGACCTTCTTTGGTATAACGCAAAGAATACGTTGAAAACGGCTGACATGGTGCACACCCCATCAAAACTTTAATACAACCTTCAGGATAATACGATTCAATTTCTTCTTTTTTTATATCTTCTACTCCCTTATTTATAAAAACCGAATCATTATTCTCCTCATATGCATACTGACATGTGGAATCAATATCTATACCTGCTGCAACTGTTATTCCAGCCTTTCTTATTCCATAGGTCAGTCCACCTATACCACAAAACAAATCGACTGCAACACAGTTCATTACTTTCCACCTGCCTTTTTTCTATCTTTTTTATCGCAATCATCAACGAAGAGAAGATATGTTTCAATTTCTAATGCTTCTGCAATTTTTTGTATGTTATCTAATGATATACTTCTCTTACCACATTCAATTGCACTAATATAGGTTCTGTGCAAACCTGCCTTATCAGCAAACTGTTCTTGGGATACTCCCAATTTATTTCGATAATATTTCAAATTACTTGCAAACACTTTTACTATATTCATATTATTCACCCAGTTTATTATATCTCATTGAATACAATACGTCAACATACAATACGTCACAATAGAGGCAACATAATTGCTGACCCATTCTTTCTTGCTCATCTTCATTTTTACATTCAACATCTGTTTCATCCAGAAATACCGCCCACCTATAAAAGTGAAACGCCCACGGCAACCAGCGGCCAGGCAATACACCGGACCGCTGGCGCTATTAAATTTTGTCGTTAATGAAACAGCCTCCTTTTTTCGATATTTTTCTCGCCATGTTTCAACTTGGAAAAGGAATTGAATAAATGACGGCAAACGCGTGGACTCCTTGAAAATCAAGGCTTTTTCCGTTTGTCGTTATTATACCGTAACGGCACTCCCATGCATCCACGCTGATCCACCTCGGCGTGAATCCAGTACTGGTTGCTGAAAGGCTCGGTCATGAGTCCCCTGATATCACGCTTAAGGCTTATTCGCACCTCTTTCCTTCCTCCCAGGCGGAAATCGTGCAGAAGATAACCAAGGTCAATTGATATTAAAATGATATTAAAAAACTATGCAAACAGAAAAATGAGCACAACAAGGAAAGGAAACACGCCGTTTCAAAGCACAAAATAATTAGAAATATGCTTAAAATACGGCAAAAGATACCTTTTAGATAACTATAACAACAGCGAGCCCCTTCATTCCGTAAGGAACAGAAGGGGTTTGTTGTTGCATGGAGATTTCTTTTATTTACAGAAATCTTTTTTTAGTGTATATTCTATACAAGAATCCCCATTCGGGCATCCCGTGATGCATGCCCTTCCTGGGGCGGGCGGACTGCCGTCCGATCATGTATACAGAAAGGAAATATACCATGTGGATTGCAGATAACTGGAAAGATTATGAGATCATAGATTGCAGCAAAGGTGAGAAATTAGAACGCTGGGGAGATTACATCCTGGTCCGCCCGGATCCCCAGGTTATATGGGATACGCCGCGGACCGACCGGGGCTGGACGCATAGGAACGGCCATTACCACCGAAGCAGGAAGGGGGGCGGCGATTGGGAGTTCTTCGACCTGCCCAAGCAGTGGCAGATTCATTACCGTGATCTGACATTCAACCTGAAGCCGTTCAGCTTCAAGCATACCGGCCTGTTCCCGGAACAGGCGGCGAACTGGGACTGGTTCTCTGAGAAGATCCGCCGGACCGGGCGTCCCGTCAAGGTGCTGAATCTGTTCGCCTATACGGGCGGCGCCACTTTGTCTGCAGCGGCTGCCGGAGCCAGTGTCACGCATGTGGACGCATCCAAGGGGATGGTCAACTGGGCGAAGGAGAATGCCGCGTCTTCCGGATTGGCGGATAAGCCTGTCCGGTGGCTGGTTGACGACTGTGTCAAGTTCGTAGAGCGGGAGATACGGAGAGGGAATCACTATGATGCCATTATCATGGACCCGCCGTCTTACGGAAGAGGGCCCAAGGGAGAGATCTGGAAGATAGAAGACGCGATTCATCCGCTGATCCGGCTGTGTGCGAAGCTTCTGTCAGACACACCGTTGTTCTTCCTGGTCAATTCTTATACGACAGGACTCGCACCGGCGGTGCTGACTTATATGCTGAGCGTTGAACTTAAGGGATATAAAGGCAGCGTTGCCTCTCAGGAGATTGGGCTGCCTGTCGGCCGCACAGGATTATATCTCCCGTGCGGGGCTTCCGGGCGTTGGGAAGCCGTTATATAATCCGTTTTCAGATTCTTTCTGTAAAATTCATCATATACGCATCCAGTATCGTCCGGACCTCATCCATCTGCACCTGAGCCTGCGGATTGGAATACGGGATCCGGGCGATCAGCCGTGCCACATAATCATGTTCACGGATAATATCCCAGGATACCTTATAGTTAATGTCGAAGAAATAAGCCAGATAAGACAGCCAGTAATCCATCTTCGTTCTTCTTATGGAAGAGAGGATGGATTCTTTTCTGCAAAACTGAGCCATAACCTCCGGGCTGACGGAATCCTTGCCGACCTCTGCGGCAGAGACGCCCAGTATGGTTTCGATGGTGTCTTCAAGCTTCACCCGGCAGTTATCCAACTTGTCGGCATCCCGGATGATGCGGGCATGCATCAGGGTACGGCTGTCTGTGATGCCGGTCAGCCGGAAATCACTGTGCCTGGCGATTGCTGTCTGGATAATGCCGTCCCACGAATCCTTTCCTGCGAAGTTCCGGATCATTCCTTCTGAGAATAGAATCTGGACTCCAAAGCTCGCATGATCCATAGTATCTGGTTCGAAGCTGTCGAACCGTTTCAATTGTTCGAATCTGCCGATATCGTGCAGAAGACCGATCAATTGTGCCAGTTCCCGGTCTTCATCAGGAAGATTCAGCCGCTCGGCAATCTGCCGGCTGTATTCAGTCACACCATAGGTATGCACGATCTTCAGATGCACCTTGTCATCGTTCCGGTCATAGCCGTCCAGATAATGTTCAAATTCCGTTTTTGCATGTTGCAGGTCCATAAGATTCACTTCTTTCTTTGACTATTTTCGAACAGTTCAGTATAATGATATAGAAACAAACATGGGAGGTACCTTGTCTTGAATATGAATTTTAACCAAATTGCAATGATTCAGAAGCTAAAGGGGTGTATGGAGCATTTTCGTTTGAACCATCCCAAATTCCCGTTGTTCCTCAATGCGGTATCACAGGATGCACTCATGGAGGGTTCAGTTGTCGAGATCAACATAACGACTCCGGAGGGCAAGAATTATTGCTCCAACTTGAAGCTTAAGCAGGATGACCTGGAATTCATAGAATGCCTGAAGGCGTTCCGCCAGAGCTGATATTCGGTTATTCTACCCCGTTTTTTGCGCAGATGTCCTGTAAGCAGCAGCGGTCGCAGTACGGCTTCGTCCTGGCGGTGCAGATATCTCTTCCGTGGTAGACCAGGCGGTGGCAGAAGTCACTGCCTTCCTTGGGAGGGATGATCTTCCAGAGCGCCATCTCAACCTTCTTGGGTTCCTTGATGCCGTCTACCAGTCCCATGCGGTTGACCAGGCGGATGCAGTGCGTATCCGTTACGATAGCCGGTTCACCGAATACATCGCCCATGATCAGGTTCGCGCTCTTACGCCCCACGCCGGGAAGCTTCAGAAGTGCATTGAAGTCTTTGGGGATCTTGCCGTCATAGTCTTCTTTCAATATCTTCATGCACGCACTGATATCTCTTGCCTTACTCTTACCAAGCCCGCAGGGACGGACGATCTCTTCGATCTCTTCTACATCTGCCGCGGCCAGTGCGTCTACATCCGGGAATTTCTCATACAGACCTTCAACCACGACATTCACCCGGGCATCTGTACATTGGGCTGCCAACCGTACGCTGACCAGTAATTTCCATGCCTGATCATAATCCAGGGTACATCCGGCGTCCGGATATTCCTTTTTCAGGCGTTCGATAATCTCCAGGGCTAATTTCTCTTTTGTCATGTTTTCCTCCAGAATATAATAATACAAGCGTCAAAAAGTCATTTAAAATATACACTAAAATTGCTCTGCTGTAAACAGCATGTTGTTGCTCAATCCTGGGCCAATACACAACGAAACCCCTCCAGACCATACGGAATGAAGGGGCTCGCTGTTGTTATAGTTATCTAAAAGGAATGAGAGTAAAGTGCGGCACCGTCACTATGATCCGGCGATGCGTTACTTTATTGAGGGGGAGATAGTGAGTGTTAATCAACTATCTGTGTTTCAGTATAAAAGAAAATTATGTCCAAAGTATGTTAAATCCATAAAAGAAAAAGAAAAATTCTTAAGAAGGACTTAAGAACTTAATAAGAAAACCTAAATCACTGGTACAGACTTTTGTCTCAAATGGGCGGTTAATATATCGAAAAACTCGCCGGATGGGGGCTTGGCGGCTAACGGTCTTAAAGCGATTTTTTGTAGTAAGGTCTTGTTGCCTCTATCCCAACATACCTTAATGACTGTTCGTATATCCCTTTCAACACTATAACTGGTGGTGCAGTAATGTTCTGCAATCTGAGGATATAACAACTTACTTACGGACAGGAGATAATCTTCATCTTTTAGGCATAATTGTATGCCGTAGGTCAAATAGCGGTATCCACGGTATGTAGCCCCAATACCGAGGGAACGTATCAAGTATTCAATCTGTCTTTCGTTCATTGCAATATCCTTCCGGACCTTATCTATTGAGAAACGACTACATGCTACATCTGTATTATAGCCGAAAAACACGGGCAGATTTGAAATGCAACATAATCCGTAATTTTTCGACATACTAAGACAAATTTCGACACCTTTATGAAAATACTTTCAAAATACCGCTTATTTGTGGCAAAATGTGTCAAATTGACATTTTCATAATATCTTAAGAAATTCCCTAAATGGCTCTTAAAAAATAGCTGATATTCTTGTATAGTATAAGGGAGGTGATGAACATGGCTAAGATATTAGTATGCGATGATGACAAAGAGATTGTAGAAGCGATAGACATTTATCTGTCTCAGGAAGGATATCAGGTTTTGAAAGCTTATGACGGCGAGGAGGCGCTAAAGGTGCTGAAGTCACAGAAGGTGGACCTTCTGGTGATAGATGTGATGATGCCTAAGCTTGACGGGATCCGGGCAACCCTTAAGATCCGGGAGGAGAATAATATGCCGATTATTATCCTGTCAGCCAAATCAGAGGACGCGGACAAGATACTTGGGCTTAATGTGGGGGCGGATGATTATGTCACGAAGCCGTTTAATCCGTTGGAACTGGTGGCAAGGGTGAAATCCCAGATGCGCAGATACACCCAGCTTGGAAGTACGGTGGATCACACCAACCAGGCGGTCTATGAAGCGGGAGGCCTGGCCATCAATGATGATCTGAAGGAAGTAACGGTTGACGGGGAGCCGGTGAAGCTGACTCCGATCGAGTATAATATCTTATTACTGTTAATGAAGAATCAGGGAAAAGTATTCTCTATCGACCAGATCTATGAGAATATCTGGAATGAAGACGCTATCGGCGTGGATAACACGGTGGCGGTGCATATCAGGCATATCCGCGAGAAGATAGAGATTAATCCTAAGGAGCCAAGATATCTCAAGGTGGTCTGGGGAGTCGGATATAAGATAGAGAAGCTTTAGAAGGGAGTATATATGAACCATCAATGGTATCGGTCAGCGCCCGTGAAGGGTATATTGGTTGCGGTGGCGCATCTTCTGGTGGTTGCCGTCGCGGCAGGAATCATGTGGATTATGTCGTACCCGATGCTTAAGAACGAAGTTTTGACTGGAAGGCCGGCCAGGAAATATGAAGACACGGTGAGCTTCGAGAGGGACTTAAGGAATATCAGCGGCAACGTGTTTGAGGGGATAAGATCTAAGAAACTGCTGGAGCCGGACGGTGTCTACGCATCCGAGAGAATCGTAGATATCCAGGAATTCCAGGAGAATGCACGGATTTCCGATGAGAATATCAACGGTCTGGCATATTCGCTTAAGAATTTGGAAGAGTGGGGCGATGAGTGGGGGGAGGACTGGGTCAATTACGGCGATAATATGAGTGCGGCCAGGGCAAAGCAGGATGACCACATCATCGTATGCAGACGGTCTGACAACAGCTATCATTACTATTATTACAGTGAATTCAAGAAGCTGATCGACAGCGGAGAGCTCCGGTTTGTGATCGTGAATGATGAATCCGGTGTTTCGGAGGATGATATTCTTACTGAGCTTCGAGAGGGAAGCTTCCGTAATAATGTGCCTGAGACGGCGTTCAAGGGACTGCAGGATACGGAAGGCAAGGTGGCCTATATTGACTGCTGGAGCTACGACGGGTATTGGTTAAAGGAGATGTACCCGCCGCTTGGAGCCGGGAGCATCATGGAGATAGCCAATGACGAACCGGCATGGAACGGACGGCTGAGCGACGCATACAGTATGCTTCGTGATGTGATCATCAGCCTCTATGATGAGATCGAGAGATATGAGAACATGGGAGGTATGTATCAGGAAGGCGATACGAATATGGCGTATCTGTATGTGGATAAGGATACCAGGCAGGTATTTACCAACCGTGACGCGTACAGAGACTATTCTCAGGCGGAGCAGAATATAGAGAAGATACGGCAATTGGGTAAATATGTGGTCGTCAGGCCGGAGCTTGAGGATTTTGATACAAATATTGAGGATATCAATGCGCTTAGCTGGCGCGACTCCGCCAAATATTCGATGCAGTATGCAGGAGAAAACCCGGAGTTCGTATTTGCCATCGGAGTGGATACGGAATATCCGATCAAGGACGGATTCTACTCGGAAGCCCGCATGTATGAGAAATATGGCTCGAATATCCGGCAGATCGCGGCGCTTGGAATTGTTATGACACTTGCGCTGCTGGCGATAATGATCTGGCTGACGGTGATTGCGGGAAGAAACGATAAGGATGAGGAACTGCACCTGAATGTATTTGACAGATGGAAGACAGAGCTGGCGGCGTCGGCGGTGGTCGTATTATGGGCGGTTCCGATAGTAATCATAGGATTGAATACATCTATGATCGACGGGGTATCCGGTGCGTCTGTATGGATAGACGGCAGTTATACCGGCGGTGCAAAGCCGAGTGCGGTCATGTGGGCAGGGATCGCTGCTGCATACACCTGTGCGATGTTTTTAATCGGATATCTGAGTCTGGTGCGGAGGATCAAGGCGAAGACGCTGTGGGAGAACAGTATCTTAAGGAACATGCTGGCGTTTGCCGGACAATTATTATTCAATATGCATGCAGTCTGGAAGGCCGTCCTGATCTTCGGAGTCTTTGTGATGGTCCACTGGATGGGATTTGTAAGTGAACGGAATGTATTTGTGCTGTTTCTGATGCTGATGATGGAGTTGATCATCTTCATATATATGGTGAAGCAGGCGATCGGACGCCATCGGATCGACACCGGGGTTGAGAAGATCGCGGGAGGCGAGGTGGATTATAAGATTCCGACCGACGGCATGGGAGAGGAGCAGAGGAGTATTGCAGAGAAGATCAATTCCATCGGGCAGGGGCTGGATACGGCGCTGGCGGAGAGTATCAAGAGCGAACGCCTTAAGACGGACCTGATTACCAATGTATCCCACGATATCAAGACGCCGCTTACTTCTATTATTAATTATGTGAATCTGTTGAAGCAGGAGAATTTCGAGGATCCGAGACTTAAGCGGTATCTGGAGGTGCTGGACGCGAAGTCCCAGCGGCTCAAGACACTTACTGAGGATGTGGTAGAGGCGTCCAAAGTAAGCTCGGGAAATATCACGCTGGAATTCATGAATATCAACCTGGTGGAGATGATCCAGCAGACCAGCGGGGAATTCGAGGAGAAGTTCAAAGAGCGGAACCTGAAGGAGGTGATGTCGCTTCCGGACCATGAGGTGATCATCCGGGTGGACGGAAGGCGTCTGTGGAGAGTACTGGCAAATGTCTATAATAATGCGGCGAAATATGCGATGGAAGGGACCAGGATCTATGCAGATGTATATGTGTCCGGCAATACTGTGATATTCAGTCTTAAGAATGTGTCGGAGCAGCCGCTTAATATCTCGGCGGATGAACTGACCGAGCGGTTTATCCGGGGAGATATCTCACGGAGTACAGAAGGAAGCGGGCTTGGACTTTCGATTGCCAAGACGCTGACCGAGATGCAGGGCGGACGGTTCGAATTGTACCTGGACGGAGATTTGTTTCGGGTTACGATCACATTTCCGCTTGCGCTCCGGTAAAAAAAACATTACAATAGTAATGCTATGAGTGAATTAAGAGAATTATTACAAGATAATCTGAATATAGAATTCCGAGCGGCAGTGCTCAGCAATCCAAAGAAGAAAGACGGTCCGGCGAAGGTGAAGGTGCGCCCTCTGCTCGTGCGGCAGCAACTGATGTTTCAGATCGAGACATTTGAGAACCGTCAGGCATTCCACCGGAATGTGGATGCCGGGGAGGCGTGCGCCCTTCTGGAGGAGTATATGGAGAATATGCGCCAGATGCAGATGGAGACGACAGAATCGGTATTTACGGTGCTGGTGAGTAAGAAGGGCAGAGCGACGGTAAAGAGAAAGGCTCAGAAGGATAAGGGAAAGGAGATGGATATGAGCCATAACCGGAAGAAGAGATATATCCTTGAAGAAGGAATGCCGGTTCCGTTTCTTGAGGATTTGGGGGTCATGACGAAAGAGGGGAAGATCATCCGCTCCAAATTCGACAAATTTCGACAGATAAATCGTTTCCTGGAATTTATCGAGGATATCCTGCCGGAGCTTGAGCGTGACAGGGAGCTTACCATCCTGGATTTCGGATGCGGGAAGTCTTACTTGACATTTGCCATGTATTATTATCTGCATGAGCTTCGGGGATATGATATCCGGATCGTCGGACTGGATCTTAAGAAGGACGTGATCAGGCACTGCAGCGAGCTTGGAAGGAAGTACGGTTATGAGAAGCTTAGCTTCCAGGTGGGAAATATTGCAAATTATGCAGATACAGAACGGGTGGACATGGTAGTGACCCTCCATGCGTGTGATACGGCGACGGATCATGCTCTGGCTAAAGCGGTTTCCTGGAAAGCGAAGGTTATCCTGTCGGTGCCGTGCTGCCAGCACGAGCTGAACGGGCAGATAGAGAATGAGATATTGAAGCCGGTATTCAAATACGGACTGATCAAGGAGCGCATGGCCGCTCTTGTGACGGATGCCCTGCGCGCAGAGTATCTGGAAAGCGAAGGGTATACCGCGCAGATCCTGGAATTCATTGATATGGAGCATACTCCGAAGAATATCCTGATCCGTGCGGTGAGGACAGGAAGAACAGGAGAGAATCGGGAAGCGATCCGGCGGTGCGAAGAACTACTGCATGTATCGCCGACCTTGGGACGGCTGCTGTACTAGGGCAAGAAGGGGAGCGGTAGATGGATTGGAAGAGGAAGTTAAAGGATGCGGGAATTCTTGTCCTGATCTTTATGATTGCTGTCATAGGATTCAGTCTGTACACGAATAAAGGCAATGATAATGTGACGGCGGATATGGGATCGGCAACATTTCCGCAGATTTCATTTACATATAACGGATTTGTGATCAATAACCTTAGCGGTTACGCGAAAGAGATGAATATCCCCGCCATGCGCGATACGGTAACGCCGGTAACGGGTCAGAGGCTTGACGGTACGATAGAGGCCTATGATAACAAGATCGATGATGCCCGCTATATCATATATTCTCTGGACGGCAGGGAGAAGCTGAAGGAAGGCAAGCTTGACCGGCAGGGAGATGGCTTTGCGGTGGATCTTGAAGGTGTAGGGATAGCGGAAGAGAGAGTCCTGGAGCTGATCCTTAGTACGGGGAAGGACCGGTCTGTGCGTTTCTATACCAGAATTGCGGACGCGGCGAATGTAAGTATGGCGGAAAGCCTGGATTATATACGGAATTTCCACGAGAAGGCCATGGGGAAGGTAGAAGGCGCGGGCGTAGGCGTGGCGATCGAACCGGACGAGACGATGGATAATACAGATTTTCGGCATGTGACGATCAATTCAAATTATGACCATGTATCCTGGGGAGCGTTGGAGCCGATGGTTGAGAAGGGAGAGCGCTGGAATATCAAGGAGATCAGCGGTGATTCTGTCTCCGTGCAGTTAGAGTACCGCGTGCGGTGCAAGGGAGAGGAGAATGAATCGGATGTATACCAGGTTAAGGAGTTCTTCCGTGTGAATCATATCGCGGGGGCGCAGAAGACTTATCTGCTGGATTATGACCGGACGATGGAACAGATCTTCGACCCGTCAAAGCATGTGTTGAATGAACGGGGGATCGTGCTTGGAATCGTCCCGCAGAATGTGCCCTGCATGGTAAGCGGCGACGGGACGGCGGTGTCTTTCGTGGCGGCAAACGAGCTCTGGAACTATAACCGGGATGCGGACGAGATCTCGCAGGTGTTCAGCTTTGCAGATGTGGAGAACAGCGATGTGCGCAACATGGGTTCTGACTACAGTATCAAGCTGCTTAAGATAGATAAGAAGGGGAATACAATATTTGCCGTATGCGGGTATATGAGCCGGGGCGTCCATGAAGGTGAGGTCGGTGTTGCCGTCTATTATTATGATGCCGGGAAGAACTCTGTGGAGGAGAAGGTGTTTGTTTCCAGCAGCCGGTCTTATGGGAATGCGGTTCTTGAGCTTGGAAGAATGGTCTATTACAGTCTGGACAGGAATATGCTGTATGTGATGCTTGACGGGACGCTGTATGAATATGATGTGAAATGGGGCATCAGTGAACCTCTGGCGGAAGAACTTGAGAATACCCAGTATGTGATATCGGGGGACGGCAGTATGGCGGCCTGGCAGGACGGCGGTGAGCTGAATGCCGCGTCCCGGATCGTGATCTTGGATTTTGAGAGCGGAGACGAGCGGACGGTGGAATGCGGGGAAGGCGAATGCATCCGCCCTCTGGGATTTGTCAAGAAGGATTTTGTATACGGGATTGCCCGGACAGAGGATACGGGCAGGACTGTCTCTGGAGAGACGACGGTTCCGATGTACAAGATCGAGATCCTGAACAGTAAGAATCAGGTGGTTAAGACCTATCAGGTGGATGGGCTCTATGTACTGGACGCAGTATTTGACGATAACATGATCACACTGAACCGGGCAGTGAAGGAAGGAGATTCCTATACAGGGACGGCGCCGGATTACATCACGAATAATGAAGAGAAGGAAAAGAGTAATATCTATACGGAGGTCTATGTGACAGACCTGAAGGAGACGCAGGTAAGGCTGGCTTTTGAAGACGGGATCAGAGATAAGAGTCCCAAGATATTGAGGCCGAAGCAGATTGCCGCCAACAGCCCGAAGACGGCAAGCTTTGACGAGTCTTCTGATTCCGGCAGATTCTTTGTATATGGTTATGGTGAGCTTCGGGGTATCTTCGATAAGGCCGGCGAAGCGATCCGGAGCGCTAATGAGTACCGGGGTGTTGTCGTGGATGCCAATCAGACCTGCATCTGGGCGAGGGGAAGCAAGAGACAGCAGCATATGGTGGTAGGCAAGGAAGAGGCTATACGGTCTATGGAGGACAGGCTTAAGAAAAAGGACGCTCCGATTGATATTGTAAAGGAGCTGAATGACGGAAGGTATCTGGATCTGTCGGGATGTTCGGCAGGCGATCTGCTGTACCTGCTGGATCAGAATATCCCGGTTATCGGGATGCTGGACGCGCAGAATGCGGTGATCCTGATCGGATATTATGAGAACAGTGTAACTTATATCAACGTCGAGAGCGGGGAACAACTGGTTGCACCGGTGGAGATGATCGATCAGATGACGTCGGGGAGCGGAAATATATATATAGGGTAGGAAGCGCTTTGAGAGGGGGAAAACTATGGTTTTAAACAATTGTACCGTATGTTCGGTATATGTACCGGAGGATGGGGCTCTGAGACGAATTCGGGTAAAGTGCGCCGGGGACAGGATTACATTATTTTTGAAAAGGGAGAATGAACTGCCTGATTCGGAACGGATCAGGATAGATTTCTTCGACGGGCAGATCGGCTGCATCAAGACATACTGCGAGCTTATAGTCAGAAGGAATAATGATTCTTCTGCAGCAGAACCGTGGATTGCGGACTGTGAGATCCTGGATGTGGCTGAGATCATACAGGGACGGCGGAATCTGCGGGCTAAGATGGAGAGAGAGATTCCGATGAACTCGTTCAAACAGGGAGAGCTCAGCGGAGACATCCAGAATATCAGCACGGACGGGATATATTTTATCACCAGGACAAGATTGCGGTATGATGATACGGTTGAATTCTGCTATTCATTTGTTGAGAAGGAGTATCCGCTTAAGGCTGTTGTGCTGAGGGAAGAGGATTTCCGGGACGGGCGCTACGGCTATGGATGCCGGTTTTTGGAACTCCCCAAAGGAGCAGAAAGAGATATCCAGCAGTACATATTCAAGCGGGAGCATGGGCAGATATGGTAAGGATAAAGATAAAGAAGAGAGATTAATGTCTCTCTTCTTTCCATTCCAGAAAATCTCCGGTATTCGCGTCGATTTCGAATTCGTATTCTTTCTGATCGTATATGATGTCACCTTCGTATTTGTAATAGCCGTCATCATAATCCAGTTCGATCTTCAGATCTTGTTCGGTGGCTCCGGGAACCCGATCTAATGCCAGCTTCGATGCCTGCTCGGAACTGATCTGCACGTCTGCCTGGGGAACTGCCCCATGATTGGAGCTGTCATGGCTGTCTGATCTCTGCGGTTGAGGATCGTTGGATCCCTGCGGTTGAGGATCGTCTGATCCCTGCGGTTGCGAATCGTTGGATCCCTGCGGCTGCGGATCGGAAGATCCCTGCAATTCCTTGAAATCAGCGCTCAGGATGTCTCCGTTGGAAGCCAGGATCTCATATTCATATTCGGTAGTGTTCATAGTAAATTCTACTTCATAGATACCTTTTCCGTTATCCGTATCTTTGGAAATCCTAAGACGGGTGACATCCGACTCGGACAGGCTTGCATCCTCCAATGCAATGTCGGCGGCTTTGTCTTTCCCGATGTCTGCTATCCGTCCGCATCCTGCTAGGCTGCCGGCAATTGCTGCCAGGATCATTGCCGCCGCTGTATTCCGCTTCATGAGTTTGGCGCTGCATAATTTGTAAAATTTCATATGATAGATCACCTCTTATTCTTTCTGAATTTTTCTTTACATTCTATTATGTATATATGTAAATCATATATAGTATAACATTAAGAAGCAAAAAAATCAAAAATCAAATCTTGCTGGATATGGATTGGAATGATACAATAGCACTATCTTATTTTTCAGGAGGGAAGTACCATGAAAGTATTATTGATCAACGGAAGCCCGCATGCGCAGGGCAGTACCTATACCGCATTGCATGAGATGGAGAAGATATTTGCCGAGAATGATATTGAGACAGAGTTGATCCAGGTGGGCAATAGAGATATCAGGGGATGCGTTGCCTGCGGCGCGTGCGCCAAGACAGGGAAATGTGCGTTTGACGATCTGGTAAATGAGACCGCGAAGACCTTCGGGGAGTGCGATGGACTGGTAGTCGGAAGTCCGGTATATTATGCTTCTGCCAATGCGACCCTGATCGCATTCTTGGACAGGCTCTTTTACAGCACTCATTTTGATAAGACGATGAAGGTGGGAGCGAGTGTTGTTTCAGCGAGAAGAGGAGGTCTGTCCGCAACATTTGACGAGCTGAATAAGTATTTTACCATCAGCGGAATGCCGGTGGCGTCCGGCCAGTATTGGAACAGTATCCATGGCAATAACGCTGCGGAGGCTGCCGCGGACGGCGAGGGAATGCAGATTATGCGTACCCTGGCAAGGAATATGTCTTTCCTGATGAAGAGCATTGAGCTGGGAAAGAAGGAATACGGCCTGCCGAAGAAGGAAGAAAGAGTAGCGACGAACTTCATTCGGTAGATGAAGGAGCCTGAGTCTGGATAGAGAACATAGAAAGAAGGATAGTATATGAAGAAAAGGGTTGTGGTTGCGCTGGGACACCGCGCGCTTGGAACTACGCTGCCGGAGCAGAAGGTAGCGGTTAAGAAGACGGCCGGGGTAATCGCCGATTTGATCAAGGCGGAATACCAGGTGGCGATCACCCACAGTAATGCGCCGCAGGTGGGTATGATCCACACGGCGATGAATGAATTCGGCAAGACTCACCAGGACTATACGCCGGCGCCGATGTCGGTGTGCTCTGCTATGAGTCAGGGGTATATCGGATACGACCTGCAGAACGGTATCCGTGAAGAGCTGCTGGATCGGGGCATCTACCGGACAGTCAGTACGATACTGACACAGGTGATCGTGGACCCGTATGACGAAGCGTTCTATACGCCGACGAAGATCCTGGGACGTTATATGAATGTAGAAGAAGCGAATGAGGAGCGCAAGAAGGGCAATTATATCGTAGAAGAGCCCGGGAAGGGATACCGGAGGATCGTGTCTGCGCCGAATCCTGTCCGTATTGTGGAGATCGATGCGATCCGTGCGCTTCTGGATGCGGATCAGATCGTGGTCGCCTGCGGCGGCGGCGGAATCCCGGTGCTTGAACAGGATCATCATCTTCGGGGAGCAAGCGCGGTGATCGAGAAGGATCTGGCGGCAGGCCGGATGGCGGAAGAGATCAACGCAGATGAGCTGATCATCCTCACCAGTGTAGAGAAGGTGAAGATCAACATGGGCAGGCCGCAGGAAGAGGAGCTTGGCGAGATCAATCTTGGGCAGGCGAAGCAATATATGGAAGAGGGACATTTCGGGGAGTATAATATGCTTCCGAAGTTCAGCGCATCCGTATCCTTTATCGAGAAGGGCGAGGGCAGAAGCGCGCTGATCACATCGTTTGATAAGTTGAACGACGCGTTGAAGGGCAGGACGGGAACCTGGATCCGCTAGAGATTTTTTTGGGAATCGGATATTTAGCACCGGAATCATAGATTTGCCGGATCCGGCTGAATAGCTGCGGCATAAATGGGAATACTGCAAATGATTCTATAATGCAAGGAGGAAGAGCCCATGAAAGCCAGAGTGAATGACGGATGTATCTCATGCGGAGCGTGCGTGGCCGCCTGCCCGGAAGTATTTCGGTTTAATGACGACGGTATTGCGGAGGCATACGCAGATGTGGCGCCTGAGTATGAGAGTACGGCGACAGAGGCGAGGGACGACTGTCCGGTCTCTGTAATTGATATCGAAGGGTAGGCATACCGCTCTTTTGAACAGGCTGTGCCTGGCACAAATAAGTGAAACCCGCGTATACTATGAGTAGATAGTATATGCGGGTTTTCTTGCATGTGTTTCTTTTAGAGAGAAAGGATGTTCCCTGAGAGTTTAGAACAGGAAAGTGTGGAGAGAATATGAGGTTGTGCGAGCTGGAGAATAAGGAGGTCATTAACGCCTGTGATTGTAAGAAGCTGGGATATGTGGTAGACCTGATCATTGATGAGTGCAGCGGATGCATTGAAGCAATGGTGATTCCCAAGGCTGGGAAGTTATGCGGATTTTTCTGCGACGGATCGGAGTATATCATACCCTACAAATGCATCAAGAAGATAGGGGCGGATATTATACTGGTGGAAATACATGAAGAGTAGATACGGGGGGAACGGGTATAGTTAAGCAAAACGTAGCGGTAATAGTGTGGATTTACTAGATAATTCTATCCGGTTTGGGGAAAGGTATATCATAAGACGGCGTTATATGTTATGATGCTTCCAAAGAGGAAAGGAGAAGACAATGCAGATAAAGGGGCTGTTCGGAATCACGCCGATCAATGAGCCGGTCACAGAACCGATGTGGAGCATCATGAATGTCACTAAGCGGTATCCTGCGGCGGATCCGGCGATGGCGGAGGGGACGGCGCCGAATACTCTGGAATTCCTGAGGGGATTCTATACGGATGCGTATGAGCGGATTCGGAAGCATGCGGACAAGGCTTGTTATGTGGTATTTCATGATGCGTTCCAGCTTCACGCGTGGAAAGATTTCCTGACGCAGCCGAAGTTTGAAAATATTATTCTGGACACGCATCAATATCTGATGATGGCGGAGATGGACGGCTGTGAACAGAGCGTGGAGGGCTATAAGCAATACATTGAAGAGCATTATGCCAGGGAGATTGCCGAGGTACAGGAGTATGCGGACGTGATAGTCGGCGAATGGTGCATGTTCAACAGCTATGCGGCCGGTGTGGATACCAAGGGCGGACAGTCGGCGTTAAACGGAATGGACTTCTCTGAGAATGCGGAGATATTTACCCCGGAAGAGAAGAAGAAGATCTACAGAGAGATCACGGGCGCCCAGCTTGACGCCTGGAGGAAGGGGAGCGGATACTTCTACTGGAGTTATAAGCTGCTCTTAGATACGGTCAATGAGCCGAACTGGATCGGCTGGGATGCCTGGGATCTGGGGAAATGTGTGGATCAGGGATGGTTTCCAGAAGTGTGAAGAGACCGTAACAGATGCAAGAGGAGGAGAGATATGATAAAGAACCCGATATTGCCGGGATTTAACCCGGATCCGTGTATTTGCAGAAAGGGAGATGATTATTATCTTGCGGTGTCGACGTTCGAGTGGTTCCCGGGAATCCCGGTGTATCATTCGAAGGATCTGAAGAACTGGGAGCTCTATACTCATGTGTTAACTGATGATGAGGAAGTAGATCTAAAGAAGCTTCCAAGTGCAAAAGGAATCTGGGCACCGTGTCTGACTTACTGTGAGGAAGAAGATCTGTTCTATGTAGTGTATGGAGTAATGAACTCTATGAATGCCAGATATTTTGACGTGGATAATTATGTGATCACGGCGCGGGATATCCGCGGGCCGTGGAGCCGTCCGGTATACATACATTCCTCAGGGTTTGACGCGTCCATGTTCCATGACAGCGACGGCAGGAAATATGTGGTATCTCTGGAGTGGGAGACGAGGGAAGGCTATGAGAAGCCGGGGGCGATCTGCATGGTGGAGTATGACCCGGCAGCGCAGGAGATCATCGGTTATCCGAAGAAGATGTGGCGGGGAGGTACAGACCGGGGATGTATCGAGGCACCGCATCTGACGAAGAGGGACGGATATTATTACATTATGTGCGCTGAGGGCGGTACCGGTTATAATCATTGTGTTACCATGGGAAGGTCGGCGCAGGTATGGGGGCCTTACGAGAAGGATCCGAAGAATCCGATCGTGACCAGTGTCCCGGGGGAATCCTATGAAAGGCACGACCCGGATCATTTAAAACCCAGATATTACAATCCAGAATCTATCCTCCAGAAGTCCGGGCACGGAAGTTATGTAGAATTGCCGAATAAGGAAGTATATCTGGTGCATCTTAGTGCAAGACCTTTTGTGCCGGAGCTTAGATGTACCTTGGGCCGGGAGACGGCGATTCAGAAGATGATGTGGACTGAGGACGGCTGGCTTCGTATGGCGGACGGAAGCAATCTTGCGAAAGCGGAAGTGCCGGAAACATCTCTGCCGGAAGTGCCTGTGTCTGAGATACCGGATTTTGATGATTTTGACGGAGAGGAACTTGGGAATTATTATTATGCCCCGCGTATGATGCCGCAGCGGTTTGCTGATGTATCGGCAAGGCCGGGATATGTGCGCATCCGCGGACAGGAATCCAGGACTTCTCTTAACAAGGTCAGCATCCTTGCAAGGAAGCTGACCAGTGTGTATGCCAGGATCACCGCTAAGATGGAATTCACGCCTGAGGTTCACCAGCACAGCGCCGGACTGATCCTCTACTATGACAATATGAACTATATCAATTTGCGGAAATATTACAGCGAGACGCTGGGACAGAGCGCGCTGTCTGTAATCTGTCTGGAGAACGGAGAAAAGACGGAATTCCTGAATACAAGGATCCCGGTGGAAGATAAGCCGGTCTATCTGCGGCTGTATATCGAAGGACGGAACTCTTGGTTCGAATGGAGCTATGACAACGAGAAGTATGAGAAGATCGGGCGCGTCTTCGATACCACCAAATTCTCGGACGAGTATTGCCGGTATGGGGAGTTCACGGGGACGATGGTAGGGCTCACATGCGCGGACCGTGTGAAGCATGAGCATTATGCGGATTTTGATTTCTTTGAGTATATTGCGGATGAGACAAGAGACGTGAATTAGAGGCTTTACACTGCCGATTCTTATTGGTATAATATTAGAAACGGTGTATCGGAAAGCGGGAGTAGCGGAAGTATGAAACAACAATTTGACAATCATGATGAGCGCATCAGATATTATGAATTGATGCTGGAACGGGATCTGGAGGGGATTTTGTATTTTCCGCTCCCGGAAGGTTACAGGTATGTATTCTATCAGGACGGTGACAGAGATCACTGGATCGATATTGAAAAGTCTGCGAAGGAATTTACATCTTATGAGCAGGGATTAGAGTCGTGGAACAAGTATTATGGAGGCAGGGAAAGTACTCTGACAAACCGGATGGTTTTTATAGAAGATGCAGAAGGCAGGAAGGCTGCGACTGCCACGGCATATTATGATGTGCGTAAGATCGACCGGTCAGGTGACGGATGGCTTCACTGGGTTGCGGTCAGAAGAGAATACCAGGGGCAGGGTCTGGCAAAGCCGTTGATCACACATGTCCTGGATATTATGCGCAAGCTTGGCTACACACACGCAAAGATTCCGACCCAGACCACCACATGGCTTGCATGTAAGATATATTTGGATCTTGGTTTTCGGCCGATTCCGCAAAATGCGGTTCACAGCCGGGACGGATGGAGGATTGTGAAGGCGCTGACGAACCATGCTGCGCTTGACATGTTTGACGCTGCAAAAGCCGACGAGATAATAAGAGATTAGACAATGCCAGAAGAAAGGAAACGATGCAAATGAAGTGTCCATATTGTAATCAGTTAGATACCCGGGTAATTGATTCCAGACCTGCGGAGGATGGCAATTCCATCCGCCGCCGCCGTTCCTGCGATGCGTGCGGCAAGAGGTTTACGACCTATGAGAAGGTGGAGACGATTCCGCTGATCATTATTAAGAAGGACAATAACCGTGAGCAGTATGACAGAGGGAAGATCGAGAACGGGATCTTGAGCGCCTGTTATAAGCGTCCTGTGCCTGCGGTGGATATCCAGCGCGTGATCGATAGGGTAGAGATGCGGATCTTTAGCTTAGAGGTCAAGGAAGTGCCAAGCAGCAGGGTTGGAGAGATCGTAATGGAAGAATTGAAGGAATTGGACGAGGTTGCGTATGTAAGATTTGCATCGGTGTACCGTGAGTTCAAGGATGTGAATACTTTTATGGACGAGTTGAAGAAGATCTTGAAGTAAGAAACTGTTAAAGAATTAATCTTTTGGCTGAATTGTTACCTTTTGGTAATATTTTGGTAATATATTTGTTAAAAAAAGATTTACGAAGCTATAGATGTAGTGATAGAATAGAGGGAAGGAGCAAAGATGAGTTGTTTGCTTCTTCCTTTTTAGATGTTATTTATCAGAAGATTTGACAGGATGGTTGATGCTATAGAGAAAATATAACGATTAGATTGGGTGAGATATATGAGAACTTACAAATTGACCATTACTTATGATGGCAGCAGATATCAGGGATGGCAGCGGCAGGTAACGACGGATAATACGATTCAGTTTATTATGGAATGGAGTATCGGGAAACTGGTAGGTTACCGTGTACATGTGGACGGTTCCGGCCGGACAGACGCCGGAGTCCACGCCCGCGGGCAGGTGGCGAGCGTGAAGCTCTCGAAGCTGTATGATCCGCAGGAATTCAGGGAATCCTTGAACCGCTATCTTCCTGAGGATATCCGGGTGGTGAAGGTGGAGCTTATGAGGAACAGCTTCCATGCCCGTAAGAGCGCTAAGGGTAAGAAATATGAGTATTATATCGACTGCCGGGAGAAGCCGGATGTATTTTCACGCAGATATTGTTATCATTATCCGGAGAAGCTTGATATCGAGGCAATGCGGAATGCAACGAGGTATCTGATCGGACCGAAGAATTTTATCAGCTTTACGGACGATAAGGACTGTAAGGATTCGGTCCGGCGTATTACCAATATCAAGATCGTAAGCAGCGGGGATAAGGTAAGGATCACCTATTACGGGACAGGCTTCCTATACCATATGGTGCGTATTCTCACGGGGACCCTGCTGGAGATCGGAACCGGCAAGAGAGAAGCTTCGAAGCTTCCGGTCGTGATCGCAGCGGAGGATCGGAGTCTTGCAGGATTCCTTGCACCGGCAAGGGGGCTGTTTTTGAGGAAAGTATATTATTAGTACAGCATTGTGCAATTAACAGTGAATTCTGTACAAGGGAGGGAAATAAATGAAATTTGTATCATGGAATGTTAATGGAATCCGGGCGTGTGTACAGAAGGGGTTCATGGAATTTTTTAAAGAGGCGGATGCTGATATCTTCTGCATTCAGGAGACGAAGATGCAGGAGGGACAGCTTGAACTTGAGACGCCGGGATACCATCAGTATTGGAACTATGCTCAGAAGAAGGGGTATTCAGGAACGGCGGTATTTACAAAGGAAGAGCCGTTGTCCGTGGCGAACGGAATCGGGATCCCGGAACACGATCAGGAAGGGCGCGTGATCACGCTGGAATTCGAAGATTATTACTTTATTACGGTATATACTCCGAATTCTCAGAACGAGCTGGCAAGACTCTCCTACCGGATGCAGTGGGAAGAGGATTTCCTTTCGTACCTGAAGAAGTTAGAGGAGAAGAAGCCTGTGGTATTCTGCGGAGATCTGAATGTGGCGCATAAGGAGATCGATCTTAAGAATCCGAAGACGAACCGTAAGAATGCCGGATTTACGGATGAAGAGAGAGGGAAGTTTACAGAACTTCTTGACAATGGCTTTATAGATACGTTCCGGTACTTATACCCGGACGCGGAAGGGATCTATTCCTGGTGGTCTTATCGTTTCAGCGCCAGAGCCAAGAACGCGGGGTGGCGCATTGATTACTTCTGTGTGTCGGAGGGATTGCGGGACAGGCTTTCCGATGCGCAGATCATGACAGAGGTAATGGGATCGGATCATTGCCCGGTGGTGCTTAAGATGGATTAGATTGTGAGACGGGGGATATCTACAGATATCCCCCGTCTACCCCGATGATCTGTCCGGTCATATATTCAGGGGCATTAGCGGTGTCCCACACGATCCGGGCGATCTCATCGGGTGTCCCGTATCTGCCTGCCGGTATGGCGTCTTCCAGTTCTTTTCGTTCTTCGGCGGATAACTGCCGGTTCATTTCGGTGTCGATCACCCCGCATGCGATGGCGTTGACCTGGATATTGCTTGGGGCCAGTTCTTTGGCGAGAGCCCTGGTAAGTCCGTTGACGCCGGATTTGGAGGCGGAGTATGCCGCTTCGCAGGAGGCCCCGGAGGTTCCCCACATAGAAGAGATATTGATGATCCGGCCGCTTTTCCTGGATATCATCGGCGGGATCGCGGCACGGCAGCAATAGAAGACGGAGGACAGGTTCGTATCGATTACCTGCCGCCAATCTTCATTGCTCATATCCATCAAAAGCCCGATGTATGAGATCCCTGCGTTATTGACCAGTACGTCCAAATGGCCGCAGGTCTGATGGATGTCCGCGAACATCCGTGCAACGTCGGCAGCATTCCCGGCATCTCCGGCGGCGATACTGCACGGCGTATGATAATTATTCTCAATATAGTCTTTAACAGCCGTCAATTCGGCGACGGAGGTACGGCAGTTCAGAAATACATGATAACCTTCGGAGGCGAATTTTACGGCAATACTTCGGCCGATTCCTCTGGATGCTCCTGTAACCAGTATTGTTTTTCTGTGCATATGATCTTGATAATCTCCCTTTATAGAATGTTTATAAATTATCTATTAAATTAGCTTCTCATGGTGTCATTATACCCCGGAATTCTTGCCAATTAAAGTCCCAAGTGCTATGATTTACATATTATTTTCAGATATATGGGTTATTGACCCAATATCTTCTCATAGAAAGAGGGCCTCCGTATGTTATCAAAATTCAGTGTTAACAAACCTTATACCGTTGTAGTAGGCGTAGTGCTTATTATTATTCTGGGCGTCGTATCATTCGGCAATATGACGGTAGATCTCCTGCCAAGCATGAATCTTCCGTATGCGATCGTCACGACGTCATACATAGGCGCAAGCCCGGAAGAAGTGGAAGAGATCGTAACCAAGCCGGTGGAACAGATTATGGCTACGGTCAGTAATATCAAGTCGATTCAGTCTGTCTCGAATGAGAATTCGTCCACGGTAGCTCTGGAGTTCGATCAGACGGCGAATATGGATTCCGTTACCATCGAGATGCGGGAGAGTCTGGACCAGATCCGGGGCTATTGGCCGGATGAAGTGTCGAATCCTATCATTATGAAATTGAATCCTGATATGATGCCGGTACTGGTTGCGGCAGTCAGCGCCGAGGGAGAGGATGCGGTCTCTGCAAGCAAGGTGATAAATGAACAGGTCATCCCGGAGATCGAGAGTGTGGAAGGCGTAGCTTCGGTCACTGTGACGGGAAGTATCGAAGAGGCGGTAGAGATCACGGTCAATGAGCAGAAGGTTACGGAGTTAAATGACGAGATCAAGGCCAAGCTGGAGGCGAAGGTCAGCGAAGCTAAAAGTGCGCTGGATGAAGCGAAGGCGCAGGTGGAGAGCGGGAAGGCAGCCCTGGAAGCCGGCAAGGCGCAGGCTTCGTCAGGACTTGCGCAGGCAGAATCGCAGCTCTCCATGAAAGGAGAAGAGATCAAGCAGGCGCAGCTTGAGATTACGGAGAAGATGGCGGAGTTAAGCGTGGCGGACGCGCAGCTTCAGCAGAACCTTGCTCTGCTTCAGACCGGGAAGGTGCAGGCTCAGGCACAGCTTACACAACTGGAGACGTCGAGAGCTGCCTATGAACAGATAAAGGGGATGCTTGAGGCGCCGGATCTGGAGATATCAGCGGAACAGAGGGCAGAATTAGAAGCACAGCTTGCTCAGCTGGAACCAGTTGCCGGCGACCAGGTCTATGGACCGGCACATGAGACGCTTAAGGCGGCCGTATCGCAGTTAGAGCAGCAGGAAGCCGCCCTGAGGGCAGGGCAGAGCCAGCTCACCGCCGGAAAGAGTCAGTTGGAGGCTATGCAGCAGCAGATCAATGAGGGCGCCATGACTCTTGCGCAGGCAAGAGGACAGCTTGCATCGTCACAGTTAGAAGCTGCAGTAGGTATCGGGGAAGGGACGGCCGAGCTTGCCGCGGGCCAGTCGGCGATCCAGATGCAGGAGGCGCAGATGGAATCGGCCATGAACGATGCGTCTGCGCAGGCGGATATGGAGAATATGCTGACAGCGGATATGGTGAAGACCATTCTGGCGGCGGAGAATTTCAGTATGCCGGCCGGGTATGTGAAGGAGGACGGAATCGATTATCTGGTGCGTGTCGGCGATAAGTTCAGAAATATCGGGGAATTGAAGGATCTGGTGCTGATCGATATGGAAGGGATCGATCCTGTGAAGCTTGCGGATGTGGCAGGCGTGGAACTGGTGAACAATGCGGATGAGACCTATGCCAGGATCAACGGCGATGCAGGTGTGATGCTGATGATCCAGAAGCAGACCGGGTATTCTACCGGGGATGTGAGCGACCGTGTGCTTGACAGACTCTCGCAGGTGAAGAAGGAGAATAAGGAAATCGATACGGTTATCCTGATGGATCAGGGGGTTTACATAGATCTGATCGTGAATTCGGTCCTGCAGAATTTGGTTTACGGTGCGGTGCTTGCGGTCATCATCCTGCTGATCTTCTTAAAGAGCATACGGCCGACCTTTGTCATTGCGTGCTCTATTCCGATCAGTATCATGACTGCTCTGGTAGCCATGTATTTTTCAGGCGTTACCCTGAATATCATCTCGCTGTCAGGTCTTGCGCTCGGAGTCGGGATGCTGGTGGACAACTCCATTGTAGTTATTGAAAATATATACCGAATGCGCAATGAAGAAGGGGCGCCGGCGAAGAAGGCGGCGATCGAAGGGGCAAGACAGGTGGGCGGAGCGATCGCGGCGTCTACGCTTACAACCGTCTGCGTATTCCTGCCGATCGTATTTACATCGGGCGTCACAAGGCAGCTTTTTGTGGATATGGGATTGACGATCGCATACTCTCTGCTTGCCAGCCTTGCGGTTGCGCTGACGCTGGTTCCGATGATGTCGGCAGGATTGCTTAAGAAGACAGAGAATAAAGAGTCTAAATTATTTGTCCGTATTAAGGAGGAGTACAGCAAGGTACTGCGTATAGCCCTGGCGCATAAGCTTCTGGTGCTTGCGGGGGCGCTGGTCTTATTCGCGGGAAGTATCGCGCTGGAGCTGACCCGGGGGACGCAGTTTATGCCGGATATGGAGAGTACGCAGATCAGCATGACGTTCGAGACGGAGAAAGGAACCAGTTTTGAGGACACGGTGAAGGCTGCTGACGAAGTGACGGAGAAGGTCGGAGCGATCAAAGATATCGAGGATGTGGGCGCCCTGATGTCTTCTGCGGCTATGATGGGAGGGCAGGCGGATGAGAACAGCATTTCCTTCTATGCGACTACCAAAGAGAATCCGTCTATGACGAACATGCAGCTTAAAAAAGAGATCGAGAAGGTGACGGAAGATATCGGCGGAGAGCTGACGGTCGATATGTCCAATATGGATATGAGCGCCCTTGGCAGCAGCGGGATCAATATCCAGATCAAGGGAAAAGACCTTGATAAGCTTCAGGAAATCGCAGGAGATATTAAGAAGATCGTAGAAGATACCAAAGGCACGCAGAACGTGACGGACGGAACGGAGGATAACAAGGAAGAACTTAAGATTGCGGTCGATAAGACGAAGGCGACGTCGCACGGCCTTACGGTAGCCCAGGTATACCAGGAACTTCATGGGAAGCTCTCAGAGGCCCAGAAATCAACGGTCCTGTCGACGGATACCCATGAATATGATGTGTATGTACTGGATGACGCCAATGAAAGCATGACCCGCCAGGATGTGCGCGAGCTGACGGTTACGGCGCAGAAGCAGGACGGAACCACAGAGGAGGTTAAGCTTGCGGATATCGCTTCTTTTGAGGACGCTTCAGGACTGCGCGCCATCAGCAGGAAGGACCAGAGCCGTTACATGTCGGTATCGGCAGAGATCAAGGATGGAGATAATATCGGACTGGTAAGTAACCGGGTGAAGAAGGCGCTTGGGTCCTACAGCGCGCCGGAAGGATATGAGATCAAGATGGCAGGCGAGGATGAGACGATCATGGAAGCGATGGCGGAGCTGTTCAAGATGCTTGCTCTGGCGCTGGTGTTTATGTATCTGATCATGGTGGCGCAATTCCAGTCTATGCGCTCGCCGTTTATCGTAATGTTTACTGTGCCTCTTGCATTTACCGGAGGGCTGCTTGCACTCTATATTGCAGGTATGCCCGTCAGCGTCATCGCGATGATCGGGTTTGTCATGCTGTCAGGTATTATTGTAAATAACGGTATTGTGTTCATTGATTATGCGAATCAGTTGATTGAAGTGGGGATGGAACAGAAGGAAGCTCTTGTGGAAGCCGGAGTGACGAGACTTAGGCCGATCATCATGACGGCGCTCACGACGATCCTTGGACTTTCCACCATGGCGCTGGGGCTGGGCATGGGTGCGGATATGGTTCAGCCGATGGCAATCGTAACAATTGGGGGATTGATATACGGAACTATATTGACTTTGGTCGTCGTTCCTTGTATATTTAACTTATTCCATAAAAAGGAAAAGGCGCGACTTCGTGAAGGTATAGAGGAGGAAGAGAACCCGTTAGATGAGCAGTGATGTTAAGAGAGGTAAGAGTATGATTGACAGAGCGGTCGAATTCGCATTTAAGGCACACGAAGGACAATTCAGGAAAGGTACGGGGCGTCCGTATATCGTTCATCCTGTAGAGGTGAAGGACATTGTATCGACGATGACAGGGGATGTGGAGGTGATCAGTGCGGCGGTGCTCCATGATACGATCGAGGACTGTGAAGGGGTAACGCAGAGGATACTGGCGCAGGAATTTTCTGAGAGGGTAGCAAGGATCGTGGCGCAGGAGAGTGAAGACAAGTCACGGTCCTGGATAGACAGGAAGAAGAGTACGATCGAGCATTTGCGGAATGCGCCCAGAGAGGTGCAGATCGTCGGGCTTGCGGACAAGCTGTCGAACATTCGGGATATTGACCGCGATTATCCGGTCGTGGGCGAGGAATTATGGAACAGGTTCCGTATGAAGGACAAGCGCATTATCGGATGGTATTATAAGGGCGTGCGGGATGTATTGCGAGAGGGGTTCGGCGGATTAGACGCCTACGAAGAATACTGCAGGCTGATTGAGAAGAATTTTGGGGGAATAGAACGGAAATGATGTGATATGATTATCAGTGCAAGCAGAAGAACGGATATTCCGGCCTTATACCCGGAATGGTTTGTGAATCGTCTGAAAGCCGGAGAGGTGCTGGTTCCCAATCCATACAACCGCAAGAAGGTCAAGAAGATCTTCCTGTCGCCTGAGACGGTGGACTGCATCGTGTTCTGGACCAAGAACCCGGAGCCGATGCTTCCGTACCTGAAGGAGATCAGGGAGATGGGATATGAATACTATTTCCAGATGACGATTACAGATTATGATGAGGATATGGAGCTGAACCTGCCGGGTACGGCAGAGTCGATGGCAACCTTTTTGCTGATGAGCGAAAGGATAGGGAAGGAACGGATGGACTGGCGGTTCGATCCGATCATTCTTACGGAGAAATATTCCATATCTTATCATCTGGAGCGGTTTGAGATGATGTGCAATTGGCTGCATGACGCAACGACCAGATGTATCATCAGCTTTGTGGATGCCTATAAGGACTGTCCGTTCCGGGAATTGAAGGAAGAAGAGATCATCGAATTAGCAGGCGGGCTTGGGAAGATTGCCCGGAGATATCGGCTGCCGTTATTTACCTGCGCAGAGAAGGTGAATCTTGAGAGATTCGGAATCGGACACAGTGCGTGCATTGATAAGAAGAAGATAGGCAGCCTGACCGGATACAGGCTGGATCTCAAGAAGGACACAGGGCAACGTAAGGAGTGCAGGTGTGTGCAGAGTGTGGATATCGGCATGTACCATACTTGTATCCATGGCTGCCGATATTGCTATGCGTCTGGAAGCCCTGAGAATGCCAGGAACAAGTATCAGCAGCATGATCCGGATTCTCCGATGCTTGTGGGGAATCTTAAGGGAGACGAGATTGTGACGGAGCGCGCTTCGGTTACCGGCAGAGACATGCAGATCTCTCTGTTTGATCTGCCGGGGATGTATACGGGATTTTAACAGTGCAGGAACAGGACGGGGAACATAACGTACAGAGGGTGTTTTCCGGCTGTTTTTGCACTGTTTTTAGCTGTTGAGTAATTGACAAAATAATGGCAAAGTGGTATATTCGTACTATAGTCTAAACTATGGTCTAATTTGTTCTGAATATCTTGCTGAGATATAAGATTATCTGAATAAGGCCGGAAAAGGAATATGAGATGAAAAATATTACGAATATTCAGAAGTTTTCCATTCACGACGGAGACGGGATCCGCACATCCGTATTTTTTAAAGGATGCCCCTTGAAGTGTGAGTGGTGCCACAACCCGGAGACGCAGAGATACGAAAGGGAGATGCAGTTCGACCCGGGCAAATGCACGGGCTGCGGCGCTTGTGTGAAGGCCTGCCCAAGCCAGGCGCTTACTATGAAGGATGGAAGGCCTGTGCTTGATAAGGAAGCCTGCACGCTGTGCGGAAGATGTGAGAATTACTGTCCTGCCGGGATCAGGGAGATCGTTGGGCGGGAGTATACGGTGAAGGAGCTTGTGAAGGAGCTCATGAAGGATCAGATCTTCTATGAGGATTCCGGCGGCGGGGTGACGCTGTCCGGCGGAGAAGTCATGACCATGGATATGGATTATATTCTGGCGGTTGCGAGAGAGTTAAAGCGTCAGGATATTACGCTTACTATTGATACCTGCGGATATGTTCAGTATGAGAGATTACAGGCGCTGCTTCCTTACGTGAATACATTTTTATACGACGTGAAGGCGATGGATCCTGAGCTTCATAAGAAGTACATAGGAGCAGACAATAAGCTGATCCTTGAGAATCTGGTCCGCCTTGCCAGGGACGGGGCAAGGATCTATATTCGGATTCCTACGATCAAGGAAGTGAACGGCAATGAGAAGAATATGAGAGAGACCATAGCGTTTCTTAAAGAACACGATATTCATCCGGCCCAGGTGAATCTGCTGCCGTACCATGATACGGGAAGCGGCAAGTATTCGAAGCTGGATATGGAATATAAGGGAACAGATCTGCATGCGCCGGACAAGGAAGAGATGAAGAGCTTCGTACAACTCTTTGCAGATGCCGGATTTGCGAACACAAAAATAGGAGGGTAAAGACATGGCGAAACTGCGCGGTATGAATGAAAGAATCCAGAAACTTCGGGAGGTCAGTGTGACGACACCGGTACATATTGACCTGGAGAGAGCGAAGATCGAGACAGATTTTTACAAAGAGAACGACGGTAAATATTCCATCCCGGTCATGAGAGCGATGGTCCTTAAGGAGTATTTCTCAAGGAAGACGCTGTATCTGGGAGAGGGAGAGCTTATTATCGGCGAGAAGGGCAGAGACCCACAGGCGTCCCCTACATTCCCGGAATTGTGCTGTCACAGCGTGGAGGATATGACGGTCATGAGCGAGCGTGAACTGGTATCCTTCCATACGACGGAGGAAGACAGGAAGCTTCAGGCCGAGGAGATCATTCCTTACTGGACTGGAAGAAGCATGAGAGAGAAGATCCTTGAGAGGATGACGCCGGAATGGCATGAGTGCTACAGCGCGGGTATGTTCACAGAGTTCATGGAGCAGAGAGGTCCGGGACATACATGCGGCGGAGAGCAGGTATTTACGACGGGATACCTGGATTATAAAGCGAAGATCAAAGAGACTATGGATGCTCTGGATTATATCAATGATCCTGATGCGGTAAATAAATGCGAAGAGCTGAAGGCAATGGATATCTCCTGTGATGCGGTGATCATTCTCGGTGAGCGTTACCGCGAGCTGGCTCTTACGATGGCCGGGAAGGAAGCAGACGAGACCAGGAAGGCAGAGCTTATGCAGATCGCGGCGAACCTTGAGGTGGTTCCGGCTCATAAGCCGCAGACGTTCTGGCAGGCGATTCAGCTATACTGGTTCACCCACCTTGCCGTTACCACGGAACTGAATCCGTGGGATGCATTCAGCCCGGGAAGGCTTGACCAACATCTGAACCCATATTATGAGAAGGATGTGGAGGCAGGCATCTTAGACGACGATAAGGCTTTAGAGCTTCTTGAATGCCTGTGGGTGAAGTTCTATAACCAGCCGGCTCCGGTGAAGGTCGGTATCACCTTGAAGGAGAGCGCGACTTATACGGATTTTGCCAATATCAATACCGGAGGGGTAACGCCGGACGGACGCAACGGAGTGAATAATGTAAGTTATCTGATCCTGGATTGTATGGATGAGATGAAGCTGGTGCAGCCGAATTCGAATGTTACGATCAGCAAGAAGACCCCGGCTAAGTTCCTTAAGAGGGCATGCGAGGTGTCCAGAAAGGGATGGGGACAGCCTGCGTTCTATAATACAGAGGCGCAGATCATGGAGCTTGTCAATGCGGGCAAGGAGCTTGAAGACGCAAGGCGCGGCGGTTCCTCAGGATGTGTGGAGACCGGCGCATGGGGCAGCGAGGCTTATATCCTTACAGGATATCTGAATATCCCGAAGGTATTCCAATTGACGCTGTTCAACGGATTTGACCAGTATTCCGGCAAGCAGATCGGATTGAAGCTCGGTTATGCGAAGGACTTCAAGACTTACGAGGAGCTTTGGGATGCGTTTAAGAAGCAGCTTGAACATATCGTTGATATCAAGATCCGCGGCAACAATGTGATCGAGCAGCTGTATGCACAGGAGATGCCGGCGCCGTGCCTGTCTGTTGTGACCAACGACTGCATTTCCAATGCGAAGGATTACAATGCCGGCGGCGCGAGATACAACACCAATTATATCCAGGGTGTTGGGATCGGAACGATCACGGATTGTCTCTCCGCTATCAAATATAATGTATTTGACAAGAAGAATTTTACCATGGAAGAGCTGATCGAAGCTATGGAGCATGATTTTGAAGGATATGACGTGATCTACCGTATGGTTCATGATAAGACTCCGAAGTACGGCAACGACGACGACTATGCGGATGATATCATGCAGGATGTATTTGAGCTGTACAGAAGCTCTATCACGGGGCGTCCGAATATGAAGGGCGGCAAATACGGGGTGGATATGCTTCCGACTACATGCCATGTATATTTCGGCGACGTGATCCTTGCTACACCGAACGGAAGGAAGGCGCATAAGCCGGTATCTGAGGGTATTTCCCCGGAGAAATCCGCGGATACCAACGGACCTACGGCGGTAGTGAAGTCTTGTGCGAAGATGGATCATCTGGCAACGGCGGGAACTCTGCTGAACCAGAAGTTTACACCGGATGTTGTTGCTGGTGAGGAAGGACTCGAGCATATGGCGAGCCTGATCCGCTCTTACTTCTCCATGGACGGACATCATATCCAGTTCAATGTGATCGACAGGCAGACCTTGATCGATGCACAGAATAATCCGGAGGATTATAAGGATCTGATCGTTCGTGTTGCGGGATACAGTGATTTCTTCCGTAACTTAAGCAAACCGCTTCAGGATGAGATCATCGAGAGAACAGAGCAGAGCTTTGAATAGGAAATAAAATCGAGCCGGCATTTTTGCAGATGTGAAAAAATCGTCTGTAAAAATGCCGGTTCTTGTTATTTCTTTACAGTTGTTTGGTTTTGCTTGCTTTTCTCTCGGAAACCAATTACAATGATGTAAATATAAGACGAAAAATGGTGGTTGCAATGGCAGAGATACGAAAACGCTTGATTTTTCACGGAAGAGTACAGGGAGTGGGGTTCCGATACAGGGCGAAGCATCTTGCCGGATCCCTGGGATTGACCGGATGGGTCAGGAATGAATACGACGGAACGGTACATATGGAGGTGCAGGGGACTAAGGCGATGATCTACAAGCTGATGGAAGGACTGAACCGGGGAAGCTATATATCGATCGACTGGATCGATGATGAGGAGATTCCGGCCGAGAAGGAGAGCGGTTTTTGTGTACGCTAGAATACACAAGCTAATAAGAGAGGGAGGATAAGATAATGGGAAGGGATACTGAGAAAAAGGGCGTGAAGAGCCGGATCGTGTCGGCGGCGTGGCAGTTATTTTATGAGAAGGGATACAATGGCACGACGGTGGATGATATCATCGAATTGTCAGCTACATCCAAGGGCTCCTTCTATTATTATTTCAGTACGAAGGATGAGCTGCTGGATACTTTGGCAATGATCCTGGATGACTATTATGAAGAATTGGAAGTGAAGATGGACCCGGAGATGAACAGTTTCTCTAAGTTATTATATCTGAATTATGAGATGCATAAGATGATGGAGGAGAAGATCAATATAGACCTGCTGGCTTCTCTGTATTCGACGCAGCTTGTCTCGGAGAGGCCGAGCCATCTTCTTGACCAGAACCGCAATTACTACAGGCTCTTGAATCAGGTCGTGGAAGAGGGGCAGATGCGCGGACAGATCCGGCAGGACGTCCCGGCCAGTGAGGTGACGAGGTATTATGCCATGTGCGAACGCGCGCTTGTGTCGGATTGGTGTCTGAATAAGGGGAAATATTCGCTTGGGCAGTATAGCAGGGAATGTATGCCATATATGCTGGAACATTTTAAAATGTAAAAGCGCAGACTGACAGGCGCTTTTCGGCAACATGCCGCCGAACGAAGGTGAGGGGCGGTACAAATAGGAGGCAGTGGTATGGTGATACAAGGGCTGAAGAAATTCTCACTGTTAGATTACCCTGGAAAGATGGCTTGCACGCTGTTTGCGGCAGGATGTAATTTTCGATGTCCGTACTGTTACAATAAGCCGCTTGTAATAGATACTCATGAGAATCGGGATATACCGTTGGAAGATATTTATGCATACTTGAAGAAGTACAGCGGGATATTGGACGGGATCTGCCTGACCGGAGGCGAACCGTTGATTCAGAGGGGGATTGAAGAGTTCTTGGGACGGATCAGGGAGATCGGATACGATGTAAGGCTGGAGACGAACGGAAGTTTCCCGGATAAGCTTAAGAAGCTTGTCTCGGAAGGACTCGTCAGTTATGTTGCCATGGATATTAAGAATTCCCGGGAGAGTTACGGCAGAACCGTTGGAATTGAGGGATATGATGTGGATAAGGTGCAGAAGAGTGTGGAATATCTGCTTGGCGGCGCGGTGCCGTATGAGTTCTGTACGACGGTTGTACTGGAGTATCACAGGAGGTCGGATTTTGAATCTATCGGAAGATGGATCGCAGGGGCAGAGCGCTATTATCTCCAGCGTTTTATCTGTTCCGAGGGAGTGATCAGGGAGGGGCTTCACCGGTATAATGACAGTATTATGGAGCAGGCGCTTGAGATCGTGAAGAGGGATGTGCCGGCGGCGCGGCTGCGGGGATGGTAGAGATAAGCGGTAATTGCTCACAGTTCAGGCGGGTGAACTTTCCTGAACTGTTTTGCTTTTGTCAGGAACCGGAAGTCTATTCTACGACAGCCGTTCGATGATCTCTGCCTTTAATGCGCTGTCCCGTCCGATCTTAAAATGATCTGCCTTAAGGAGCGCGAATGCTTCTTCGGAATTCCCGTCTCTCATATATCCGATCATTTTCTTGAGATTCTCATTGGTTTTTGAAATCTTCATTCCGTTTTGGACGGAACATTGTCCGATACGGATCAATTCACACAGATTATTTTCATAGATCTTATTAATACGCTCATTATCAAAAATACTGATGATCTCCATGTGCATGGCGGTATCGGCAAGCTCCCACTCGTAAGGGTCTTCTGCGGCCGCGCACATACGGACGACCTTCTCCTCGATGCGGTAGGAATACTCTTCGTTGCGGCCGAGAGAGAAGATTAGCCGGAAAGCAGCTCCTTCCAACAATTCGCGGATCTGGTACAGTTCGTTGATGTCCCTGTCGGTGATCTCCCGGACGGTCATGGACTTGTAATAATCGGATACGATCAGACCTTCTGATCTGAGCATCTGGATCGCTGCCCGGATGGGGCTTCGGCTCATGCCAAGTTCCGTGGCAAGCATGGCTTCAGTCAGCGGCATGCCGGGGGAATAGGTCAGATTCAGTATGTTCTCTTTTATCTTCTCGTAAGCCTGGGCGGCGAGGGATGCGGTCTTTTCAGCCATGGGGGGTCCTCCGTTTTGTCAAAATTGTCTATACGACTGTTTTGATTTCAGTCTCATTTTACCATGGAGAATCAAGATAAACAAGTAAGGTTTTGATTGACTTGCTTCCGTTTCCATGTTATAGTCAGTACATAACATATTGTATACAAAATATATAATTGTATACAAATGGATGATTTGTGACGGATGATCTGCAGCAGGACAGATTTGAACCGTTACAGACAGTCTTAGCGAGATTTTATAATGAAAAATGAAAAACAAAAAAGAAAAGGAAGGTGTTTCAAATGAAATTAGGATTTATCGGAACGGGTAATATGGCGTCAGCTATCATGGGAGGAATTATCAAGAACCAGATCATTCCGGCAGAGGAGATCATCGGCGCAGACCTGTTTGCATCGGGACGGGAGAGGGCAAAGGCGCAGTTTGGCATTCATGTAACGGACAGCAACAAGGAAGTTGTAGAGAAAGCGGATGTGATCGTGTTATCCGTGAAGCCGCAGTTCTATGCAGATGTGATTCATGAGATCAAGGATGTGATCCGTGCAGATCAGATCGTGATCACCATAGCGCCTGGTAAGACGCTGGCATGGCTTGCAGAGCAGTTCGGCAAGGATGTGAAGCTTGTCCGGACGATGCCGAACACACCGGCAATGGTGGGAGCAGGTATGACGGCAGCTTGCCCGAATGAGCATATGACTGAGGAAGAGACGGCATATGTGCGCACGCTGCTTGAAAGCTTCAGCCGGGTAGAGATCGTACCGGAACGTCTGATGGATACGGTGGTGTCTGTCAGCGGAAGTTCTCCGGCATATGTGTTCATGCTGATCGAGGCTATGGCGGATGCTGCGGTATCCGGCGGGATGCCAAGAACGCAGGCTTATCAGTTTGCTGCCCAGGCGGTGCTTGGAAGCGCGAAGATGGTATTAGAGACCGGAAAGCATCCGGGAGAGCTGAAGGATATGGTATGTTCTCCGGCCGGAACGACGATCGAGGCCGTGCGTGTATTAGAAGAACGCGGTTTCAGGAGTGCAGTATTTGAGGCTATGAAGGTCTGCGAGGAGATGTCGAAAGGGATGTAATACAACGGTTTGGACGAGCGCGACCTGTCTGGACGGCTGCTGTGCAATTGTGGTTGGAAGCCGATCTGAGCCTGTGGATGGGAGGAAGAGATGAATAAGATTATAGAATCGTTATATGCGAGAAAATCTGTGCGTGTATATACAGAAGAAGAGATAACAAGAGAAGATAAGGAAGCTGTTTTGAATGCGGCGCTTCAGGCGCCGTCCGCGGGATGTCAGTTATTATATACGATCCTTGATATCACGGAGCAGGACAAGAAAGAAAGGCTTGCGAAGCTCTGCGACGATCAGGCATTTATAGCGAAGGCGAAGCTGGTGCTTGTATTCTGCGCGGATTGCCGAAAATGGCTCTCATTCTACCGGGAGGCGGGCCTGACACCGCGTGAACCTGGAGCGGGAGATCTTCTGATTGCCGTTGAAGATGCGGTGATCGCCGCCCAGAATGCGGTAACAGCGGCAGAGAGTCTCGGAATCGGTTCCTGCTACATAGGAGACGTGATGGAGAATGCGAAAGATATGAAGGAGCTGTTGGAGATTCCCTCATATGTATATCCGGCGTGTATGCTGGTCTTCGGCTATCCGACCGAGCAGCAGAAGGAGAGGAAAAAGCCGGTGAGGTTCGGTCTTTCGGATATTGTATGTGAGAATGTCTATCGGGATAAGGGCAGCCAGGAGATCCGTCAGATGTTTGCAGATAAGACAGGTGATAAGAGTTATGAGGAATGGATGGAGGCGTTCTGGAAGAGGAAGTATGAGTCCGGCTTCTCTAAGGAGATGAGCCGGTCTATGGAAGTGTATCTGAGAGAATTTATTAAGAAATCTAATCTGTTATAAATACCTCTCTGTTTCATTGGGAATGCTTTTTCGAGGGTGCGTGTGTAAAAACGCAGGCGCAGCGGGCTGCGTCTTTACACACGTGCTATCGGGAAATCAAACCAAGAAACGTATTGGGCGGAGACGTGCATCTGGCACAGATAACGAGTATAGGATTCGGCTTATCGGTGCGGCGGATATGAAGCGGTTAAGGCATTTTTACAGCAGAATGGTATTGGTCCAGCAAGTTCTGTATTCTTGTATCTTCCCGCAGGAAATCATATTCGTGGTTTTCCGTGTCTTCCAATTCGTTTAGTATTCCAGACAGCATCCTGCTCCCCATGTTTGTCCCTTTCATGGAGAGGTGCCGGTACAAAGGTGAGTGATCTGGCTTCCATTCCTGGCAAAGACCCGGCAACATCTTCTCAAGGGCACGAAGACATTCGCCGGTGTCCCGTTGTGCAACGGCAAGCTGAAAATCTGCAATATGTGAATTACAGTCCCACAGATCAAATAGTCGTCCGGTTTCTTTGGCAATTTCCGTCAGCTGTTCGGCTTCGGACAGATGATGTTCTTTGACAGCGATCTCCAACAGTGTGAACAGAGCTGATTGTACCCCGCTGATCTCCGACAGAATCTTCCCTTCGATGATCTGTGCGGCCTGTTCTAAGTTCCCCTCTTCCTGGCATAGGGTGGCCTCTAATTGTTTCTTGTTGTAGAGCGTCGTGTCGGGAAGCTCATTCAATAACCTTCTGGCAGCATCGAATTCTTTTCTTTTTCTGTGTTTTGAGATTAACATGGCTTTGGCGTGGCTGCTCACCGCGGGATCACAGCTTTTGGAAGCCCGTGAGTACATCTCTTCGATATCGGCTGCATATCGGCAGTTTTGAACAGTGGTCTTGGACATGATAATCAGACCTTCGAGAGTCAGCGCAGTGTTCAATAGCAGAAGATCGCAGGTGGGATATTCGTGAAGCTTATCCTGCGCCATGTGAAATGCGGCGTCAATCCCTTTTGTGTCGGCAATAGAAACCAATTCATTTATAAAAATCCCGATTTCTTCCTTTGTAAGGTCATCCTGAAAAGAGAGCAGCGTGTTAAGGTCTGTGTCAAGCAGCCTTGCCAGCGCGGGAAGCAGCGTGATATCCGGGTAGGAGATGGCCTTTTCCCATTTATTGACGGCCGGGGCAGAGACGCCCAGGAAGGAAGCTATCTGCTCCTGGGTGTAGCCTTTTTCGGTTCGTTTTTGGCGGATGATTTCATTGATTTTCATTGTGGCAGTCCTCCTTTGAAAGGTATGAAAAATGCTTTGCATTCATCTTTCTTCCATTATAACAGCGGCGGCGGAGAGAGGACAATTGAATCGTTGTATTTATTCGGCATTGAAAGTTAACCGTTGGTTAAATGAATGGATTTTCAAAGCTTTTAGGAGGTTTAGAGTGGGGGGGGGGGCAGTTTTT
>CAJTCH010000004.1:116679-200587 GCA_910574715.1 Lachnospiraceae bacterium
AGGGGGGGGGGTGCAGTTTTTATTTGGTCTGCAATTTCTGCATAAGCGCTTCCTGCAAAACTTGGGAGAAATTTACGCCGATGGCGGTAGCCTCCTCATTGAGCCATTCTGGAATACTAAGTGTTTTTTTAACAGCCCGAGGACTTGTTCTTTTCTTATATGCCAGTATATCAAATTCAACTACAACAAGAAAAGAGTCTTTTTCGACTATTATATCACTAGGGGCAGATGGTTCAGGTATAGGTTCATTTTCAATTTCGCGTGATGTGAGTGCCAGTCCGAGAGCATTGACGGCCATCTCATACGCTTGTGTCATATCGTTTCCCTCAGTAAGACATTCTGGAAGGTCAGGGAAGGAAATCCAGAAGCCTCCGTCTTCAGCTTTGTGGAAAATAGCGGGATAAAATACTAATTTATTCATGCAGATACCTCCATTTTTAATGACAGAACTATTTTAGCCCCGCCTGCTTTAATATTGCTTGTTCTAAGCCCTTTTTCATGGCTTTAGAATGATAAGGAACAATTACCTGTTTCCCAGATTCAGGATTTTTTAACTTTACATGAGAACCGTTTTGATTAATGATTATAAAACCATTTTGTTTTAGTTCTTTAATAATTTCCTTTGGAGTTAATGGCATCTTTTGCAGCTCCTTTTCCCATTATAATACATTTTAATATGTAATATTGCGTGTGTCAACTAAAATACGTAATATTACGTGTTAAAAACTGCGTGTTAATTTTTTCCGGATTTAGATTGAGAAATCAATATAGACACCAGAGCGGTTAAATATTATTCAAAATTGTGAAATTAGTGAACTTATTTGCCCATACCCTAGTTTCTCTGCCAGTCTTTTAATCCCATCCAACGCTTCCTCTTTGGAATAATTGTGTGCTTCTAAGAAATCAATATCTTTTTCGCTTATATATTGATAAAATAATACTGCTGCAAGAACTTCTTCTTTTTTTGCATAGTCAATACCTTCCAGCAATATATTTTCGGCTTCATTTATAAAGCCTTCATCAACCATTCTTTCGTATTTCTCCAGCGTGTCCCCTGAAACCTCGTATTTGTTTGCTTCCTGCAGTTCAACCGACTTGTATTGTTTCCCAAGCATTAGAGAAAAAAGCACTCTAACCGCTTCCTTGATAAGCCGCATGATATAGTCTTTTTCATCGATAAAGTCCATGTTTTCCTCCTGTAAAATGTTTAAACAGGGCATATGATACTGCCGTTTTACCATGTGTGCCGCTGATTAAAGGTTACTTAACCCAATTCTTATTAAGAACCGGCTTGCCATGACCGAAATATATGATTCTATTGCCTATATCGCTTATTTTTCTTGCGCTTTCCAGCATGCTGTCCTTATTATGATACAGCATGGAAACTGTCGGATAAAACATATTCATCAGTGCATCGCCGGCTATAAAATGTTTACCGTCCACATCAATGCCGATGGAACCATCTGTATGTCCCGGTAAAGAAATGATGCGGGCATCTATTCCGTAATCGTCCAGACGGTCATCATTATGCAGCCATACGTCAGGTTTAAATTCCGGTATGGAACGGACCGAAAATTCCCTGAGGGACGCTGATAGGACGATTTTCCCTAATATAGTTGCAGCGGACAGCGATTGGTTTGAGTTAGATTGAATCAGATTACGATCATTCTCATTCATTCCAATAGGAATTCCTAAGGTATCCGATATCCGGGCAGCATTTTCGGTGTGGTCAAAATGCGCGTGGGTTAAGATGATCAGTTTCACATTATAAGATCTGCATGCTTCCATCACCTTGTCAAGGAACTCTTTTTTTCCTGTGTCTACTAATATTCCGCTTGTTCCGTTATCGATAATATGGCAATTAACATTGCCGCATCTTAGCCGATGAATCTTGCTCATTTTGTTCTCCTGTAAGTTTGAACTGACATTTTTATTCCTTTCCGTGTCGGAAAAGCCTTGATATGTCTATGTTTATTATAGCAAATTCAAAGCCGCTTTTCACTATCTTTTTCAGCAAATCAATAATTGCGGCAAGCGCAGTTCTTGTTGATTTCGTGTCTGTAAGCCTGCCGCTCAATATTTTAAGATAAAAAGAATATAAATATATGGCTTGCACATCTCCAGGCAGGCTTATAAAATGAGAAGTGAGCAAACAGATTTTATACGAGGGAGGATAAGTGTGAAGAATCATTTTATTCAGGGATTGATGATCGACTGGAAGAAGATTGAAGCGGACAGCTATTTGAGGAAGATAGAGGCCATAAAAGATGTGCATACATTAGATTTCAATAAGTCGGTAACATTTTTTGTAGGGGAAAACGGAAGCGGGAAATCAACGTTGTTAGAAGCGATTGCCGTTGCATATGGATTTAATCCGGAGGGCGGAACCAGGAATTATTCCTTCTCGACGTATGATTCTCACTCGGAATTGTGTGATGCCGTTACGCTTATAAAAGGAGTCCGCAGGCCAAGAGTCGGATATTTTCTGAGGGCGGAGAGCTTCTATAATGTGGCGACGAAGGAACGGGAGTATGCAGATATCCAGCATCCTTCACAGGAATATCATGAGAAATCCCATGGCGAGAGCTTTCTGGCGATTGCGCAGAACTATATGAAAGCAGGCGGGATTTTTATTTTTGATGAGCCGGAGGCTGCGCTATCGCCGCAGAGACAGTTAACATTGTTAATGGACATATATAAATGTGCGAAAGACGGGGCACAATTTATAATAGTGACGCATTCGCCGATCTTGCTGGGGATGCCGGATGCGGAGATATATAGCTTTGACAATGGTGAGGTTCATTTATGTGAATATGAAGATACGGACAGCTATATAGTTACAGAACTGTTTATTAACAATCGGGATATTTTGCTGCATAAATTGCTGAACGAGTAGGTGATGGTGAGATTGTGTAAGAACGGCTTTTCTGTGACAGTGATGACTCTGACAGTCCGGACGAATTTAACGAGGAAGATTTGCTGAACCATTACAGGCAAAAACAGGCTATGAGGGCGTAGTGTTTGGAGAGAAAATATTTTAAAGCAATCAATTTTGATTTGGACACGTATCAGCTAAAAGCACATTATCCAAGAGCAAACTACCGGCAGGCCTATGATGACCTGCGGAGATTTTTCAAGCGACATAAATTTTCCCACCGTCAAGGCTCCGGCTACATATCGGACACAAAACTTGGTGCAGCGGATATCTATGATTTGATGGATGAATTAAGTAGGCAATTTCCGTGGATTGGGGTCTGTGTTAATAAGATTGGTGTTACCAATATTGGACGACAGCATGACCTAACAGAGTTGTTGAAGGTAACAGAGGATATTGAGATAGACAGTTCTGTGTTGCTTACGGACGAGGCAGAATTAGAGAGTCTCCCTTCTTAAGCATTCCTGAAACAATCTAAAAAATAGCTTTACGAACCGCCTGTTATCCGCTACAATAGATAGCGTCTGAACAGGATATTTTAGTAGATAAATAACAGGGAAAAGAGGAAATGAAGTATGGCGAATCCAATTGTGACATTTGAAATGGAAAACGGGGACATTATGAAGGCGGAGCTGTATCCTGAGATTGCGCCGAATACGGTGAATAATTTTATCTCTTTGGTGAAGAAGGGATACTATGACGGGCTGATCTTCCACCGTGTGATCAGCGGTTTTATGATCCAGGGCGGATGCCCGGACGGAACGGGTATGGGCGGTCCGGGATATAATATCAAAGGTGAGTTCAGTCAGAACGGTGTGGCGAATGACTTGAAGCACACAGAAGGCGTGCTGTCTATGGCGCGGGCGATGCATCCAGATTCAGCAGGATCACAGTTCTTCATCATGCATAAGAACTCTCCGCATCTGGACGGTTCATATGCGGCGTTCGGCAAGGTGACAGAAGGTATGGACATTGTGAATAAGATTGCGGATACAGATACGGATTATAATGACAGGCCGCTTATAGAACAGAAGATGAAGAAGGTTACGGTAGATACGCAGGGTGTGGATTATCCGGAACCGGAGAAGGAATAATGGAACGGTTTTATCAGAATACGGTAACCAGAACGATTCTGGCATTGATGTGCTGCGCCTTATGGGGCAGTGCATTTCCGTGTGTTAAAATAGGATATGAATTATTCCAGATAGAGGGCTCGGGGAGCCAGATATTATTTGCCGGGTATCGGTTTTTTCTGGCAGGCGTGTTTACCTTTATTCTGGCATGTGTGCTGGAGAAGGGTGTGATCACGATGAAGAAGAGTTCAGTCCCGTATGTGTTTGGACAAGGGCTTTTGCAGACGACGGTCCAGTATGTGTGTTTCTATATCGGCCTGGCGCACACAACGGGGGCCAAGGGGTCTGTGATCAACGCGTCGAATGCATTTTTCTCTATTATAGCGGCTCATTTCCTGATGAGATCAGAGAAGCTTACCTGGAAGAAGGTTGCGGGCTGTTTGGTGGGATTTGCAGGGATCATTATCATCAATCTGGAGCCGGGAGCGTGGAGCAGCGGCTTCTCCCTGATGGGAGAGGGGATGGTCCTGGTGTGCGCGTTTTCCTATGGACTGAGCAGCGTGACGCTTAAGATGATCTCTGACAGGGAGAAGCCGGTGACGATCACGGCTTATCAGCTGTTGTTCGGCGGTGCGGTGCTGATTCTGACCGGCGCGGCGGCCGGCGGAAGCGTGCATGGATTTGCCTTGAAATCAACGCTTCTTCTGCTGTATATGTCCTTGCTGTCTACGGTGGCTTTCAGCATATGGGCGGAGCTTCTGAAGTACAATTCTGTAGGCAAGGTTGCGATATTCGGATTCAGTATCCCGGTGTTCGGGGTTGCGATGTCGGCAATATTCTTAGGAGAACAGGTAATATCCGTGAAGAATCTGATCGCGCTCGTCTGTGTGAGCGTCGGGATCATTATTATCAATCGGAAGGGCAAGGAAATACTATGTTAAAATGTACATATATCGTGGAGAGGATAGACGGTGATTACGCAATGCTTCGCAGGGAAGATGAGACGGATCAGAATGCGGAGCCTAAGATGACGGCGCGTGCGCTTCTTCCGCCGGAGATCATGGAAGGGACGAGGCTGCTGTACGAATATATGCAGTATTCGGTTATCTAGCCGGATGAGTGTGACTGTAGAGGATCTGCTGAGTCTGCCGTCTCTTCGGCGGGCGGAGGTGCTGGGCGGAGCAAAGGGACTGCCGCGGATCGTCTCTTCTATATCGGTGTTAGAATCCGTCGATCCGGGCATACTGATCGATGAGCTGTTTCCCCAGGGAGAATTTTTCGGCAGCGAGATCGTGATTACGGGATTTGTTAATATTCTGGAGGATGTAGAGAGACAGTGCGCGAATATCCGCCGGATGGCGGAAGGCGGAGAAGTGGGGCTGATCCTTTTCTATGTGGGCGTCTATCTGCCGCGGGTGGATGATCGATTATGACGATATTCCAAGGGAGAAGGCGCTTGAACAGGCGAAAATGGAGGCTGCCGAGCTTGCGGTGGCGGCAGGGGCGCTTCGGGAGACTGTGGAGATCATTGAGGCGGAGGATGTGCCGCTGGCGTATTATCCGGGCAATACGAACCGGGTGAAGGTGAGAGCGGCGGGAGATCTGCAGTAGAGAGCTACAATTATAAAAAAAGATAATAAAGTTTATAATAGTATTAAATAAAAGATTCCGGAGAATCCGTTTACAGTTTAGAATGTGCGTGATACAATCGTCCCAATGACTTTGGAAGAGAGGTCAGAAATATTGATTTCAGGAGGAAAAGGTATGAAAAAGAGATGGTTTTCAGCATTATTAATGGGAACAATGATTCTGTCTTTGGCAGCCTGCGGGGGAGCGGACAGCAGTTCATCCAAGGACGGCAGCGTATCTGAGGAGAGCACAGAGAGCACAGAAGAGCCGGGCGAAGAGGCGGAGGAATTAGAGGATGTGGTAGTTGTATATTCGACCCATCCGGAAGAACTGTTGGAGACGATTGGAGATGCGTTCACAGAGGAGACAGGCGTCGAGGTCGAGTATATCAATCTGAAAGGTGAACTGGCAGACCGTGTGAGGAGTGAGAAGGACAACCCTCAGGCGGATATTATGTTCGGCGGGGACGCGGCTACTTATATGCAGCTTAACGGCGAGGAGTGTTTCGATTCGGCAGACCCGGCCTGGGCTTCTGAACTGTCAGACGATTATAAGGATGCGGACGGCAAATGGTTTGGAACGATCAAGACTCCGGTTATGATGTTCTATAATACAGAGCATATGTCTGCAGAAGAGGCTCCGTCTGACTGGAGCGATCTGGCGGATGACGAGTACAAGGACAAGATCGTTACGCGTGATTCATTATCGTCATCCATGCGGTCTGCAATCACGGCATTGATTTATAATATTTCGCAGAATGACAGCGAAGATGCAGCGTGGGATTATATCCAGAAGTTGGATGCCAATACAAAGAATTACTATAACAGCGGCAGTATGATGTACGAGGCGGTTGGAAAGGGAGAGGCGCCGGTCTCTATTGCAGTATTGAATGATATCATTACAAACCGTGATAAGAACGGACTTCCGGTGGAAGTGATCGATGCAAAGAGCGGTGCGATCGTGCTGACAGACTGTATCGCGAAGATTAAGAATGCACCGCACCCAAGCGCCGCGGATGCTTTTCTTGAATTTGCGGGAAGCGCCGAGACACAGGCTATGGTTGCGAACGAATTCAGCCGTCTGCCTGCATTAGACAGCGCGCTGCCGGACTGCCCGGAGTGGATGCAGACAGAGTATAAGTCTATGGAGCTTGACTGGGTTGCGATCGGTGAAAATCAGTCGGATTGGCTTGAAAAATGGGAGACAGATTATCTGGATGCCGACAAAGCGGTTGCGTCAGACAATTAAAACTGGTTGGAAGTAGCGGGACTGATACTGGGTTCCGCTATTTCTTATATATGTCTATTTGGGAGAATGTAATATGAGTAATATAGTATTGAAGAATATAAGCCATGCCTATGCGAAGGAGAAGGTATTGGATCAGGTCAATTTTTCCATAGAGGAAGGGGAACTGCTCACGCTTCTTGGGCCGTCTGGCTGCGGAAAAACAACGATTCTGCGGATTATCGCCGGTTTTATCATCCCGGACGAAGGAACAGTAGCAAACGGAGAGAAGGATATCACGGCATGGACGCCGGAAAGCAGAAATATGGGGATCGTGTTTCAGAATTACGCGTTGTTTCCGAATATGAGCGTAAGGGATAATATTGCATACGGCTTAAAGATCCGCAAAAAAGACAAGACAAGTATCCGGGACAAATGTGAGCAGTATATGGAATTGACAGGGCTATTGGAGTATCAGAATCGGAAAGTGAACGAGCTGTCCGGCGGACAGCAGCAGCGCGTGGCCATCGCGAGGGCGCTGGCGATCGAACCGCAGATGCTTCTGCTGGATGAGCCGATGTCAAACTTAGATGTATCGCTTAGAACGAAGATGCGGGAAGAGATCAGGGCGATCCAGAAGAAGACGGGGATCACGACTCTTTTTATTACCCATGACCAGCAGGAGGCGCTGTCTATCTCTGACAGGGTTGCCGTAATGCAGAAGGGAAGAATTCTTAAGATGGGGACGCCCAAGGAGATCTATGATGATCCGGGACAGGATTTTGTTGCTGATTTTGTCGGGACTTCGAACCATATAGGAGGAGCGGTATTAGAAAGCCTGCTGGGCAGGCGTATTGCCGATTCGGTGTCTGTCTGTGTGAGGCCGGAACAGATACAGCTTAGCCGCGATAAAGGAAACGGGATCTTGGTGACGGTAAAGGAAGTGAAATTCATGGGCATGTATTTTGAATATACGGTGGTCAGCGCGCAAAAGGAGGAATACCGTATCGTGGAAATAAACCTCGGGAAAATGTACCATGAATGGCACGTCAATGATACGGCGTACATGACGGTTGATAATATCGGCGATATGGTGGGTGGATATGAATAATAAAAGTGATAGAGGAATGAAGAGTGGATGGTTAAAGTGTATGTGGTATATGCTTCTGGCTTTTCTTCTGACCGGATATATCGTGGTGCCGTTTTTTTGTACTGTCATTAAGGCATTTGAGACGGAAAACGGCTACGGGATCGGGAATATACAGGAATATCTGTCGAATCCAAACCAGCTCCGTGTGATAGGGAATACCGTTCTTCTGGGGGCGGCTTCGGTGCTGGTATGCGGGGCAGTAGGAATCGCGCTGGCTCTCTATATGACATTCCTGGCAGGCAGGGAGAAGAAGGCTGTGCATATTCTTCTTCTGAGCCCGATGATGATTCCGGGGGTTATTGTCGTGATCGCATTTAACCAATTGTACGGGGAAAGCGGGATTATTACGAAGGGTCTGGAATATCTTCTGCAGCTTACGGAAATACCGTATCGTTTTCAAGGATTCGGCGCGGTTGTGTTTGTGATCGCGTATACGCAGTATGTTTATTTTTATCTGAATGTGTATGTAGCGTTAAAATATATGGATTACTCACTGATCGAGGCGGCAAGAGGAATGGGAGCGTCAAAATTAAGGGTATTTGCAGATGTCGTATGGCCGGAGATTCTGCCTGCTGTCCTGACGTCGGTGATCGTTACATTTGCCTCGGGAATCAGTTCCTTTTCGGCGCCGAATCTGATCGGCGGAGGGTTCAAGGTGCTCAGCACGCAGATCGTCCGCTCGAAGGCGAATAATCATATGGAGATAGCATCTGTACAGGTAATGCTGCTGTTTTTGATCAGTCTTTCAGTTATGCTGCTGATCCAATTCTACAGCAAAAAGTACGGCAATGCCAGATCCTTCCGCGCCGCGTCGGCGGGAATGGGAAAGAAGAAGGGGTTCTTCGTATTTTTGTGCCGTATTGTGATCATCGTGCAGATCATATTGGTGATTCTGCCGGTCATTGCCATAGTATATCTCTCTTTCGTGGAAACGAAATCTATTATGACTATGATCTTCCCGAGGGGATTTACACTGGAGAATTATCTGGTGATCGTTGAGAAAGGGCGGGTGTTAAAGCCCATTATCAATAGCGTGAAAATGTCGGTGATGGCGGTTGCGGCCGGACTTGTCCTTACGGTTCCGGCTGCATATATGATCGTAAGGCGGGGAGGCAGATGGAATGCGGTGTTCAAGGTCCTTATTATGCTTCCGTGGGTAATGCCTGCAAGTGTGGTAGCGGTAAACCTGATCAATGCGTTTAATCATAAGAGTATATTTGCCTTGAACCAGTCCTTGATCGGGGGCTTCTATATATTGCCGATCGCTTATACGATAACCTCTCTGCCTCTTCTGTTCAGCTCGAATGAGGTGGCGGTTCAGGGAATTAATAAGAATCTGGAGGAAGCGTCAAGAAGCCTTGGCGCGGATATGTTTTACACATTCGTTCATGTGATCGTACCGAATATAGCGCCTGGGATCATGGCGGGCGGAGTGCTGGGGCTTATAAGGAATATAGGAGAATATACGATGTCAGCCCTGTTGTATGGAGTGTATAACAGACCGATATCAATCTCTATGGTCACGAATATGCAGGAATATAAGATGGGGATATCGCTGGCGTACGGGGTGATTGTGATCATGATCTGTTATGTGGCCTTAGGTTTGATATTCAAATTTGATAAAGAGCGGTATTTTTAAACAGTATCTTGCAAAACATACATCAATAACGTACAATAAGAAAAGTGAATGAACAGATTGGAGGCGTCCTCATGGACATGGTTCAGACGGAGAAGCTGATATTTGAATATGAGAAGCGGGATGAGGAAGGGAATGTGATCGGCACCTCCCGCGCCATCGACGAGGTGGATATAGATGTACAGGAGGGCCAGTTTATCGCCATTCTGGGTCATAACGGCTCCGGGAAGTCTACCCTTGCTAAGCATATCAATGCCATTCTCGTGCCGACGCAAGGGACGATGTGGGTGAACGGGCGCAATACCAAAGACCCGGAAGAGCTGTGGAACGTACGCCAGTCAGCGGGGATGGTATTTCAGAATCCTGACAACCAGATCATCGGGACGGTCGTGGAGGAGGACGTGGGATTCGGCCCGGAGAACTTAGGCGTTCCCACGGATGAGATCTGGCAGCGGGTAGAGGACAGCTTAAGATCCGTGGGGATGATCGAGTACAGGCACCATTCTCCGAACAAATTATCCGGCGGACAGAAGCAGCGTGTGGCGATCGCGGGTGTGGTTGCGATGGAGCCTAAATGTATCGTGCTGGACGAGCCTACGGCGATGCTTGATCCGGTAGGACGCAGGGAAGTTCTTAAGACGGTTCAGAAACTAAGGGAGCAGAAGAAGGTGACGGTTATCCTGATCACTCATTATATGGAAGAGGTCGTAGATGCGGATAAGATCTATGTGATGGATCATGGGCATGTTGTGATGGAAGGAACACCCAGGGAGATATTCTCACGGGTAGACGAGCTCAAATCCTACCGCCTGGATGTTCCGCAGGCGACGCTTCTTGCGGATGAACTGAGAAAAAGGGGGCTTAAGATTCCTGGCGGGATACTTAAGAAAGAAGAGTTGGTGGAAGCGCTATGTCAATTAAATTAGAGCATTTGAATTATGTATACAGTCAGGGAACCGCATATGAGAAGAAGGCGTTAAACGATATCTGTATTGAGATCCCCCACGGGGAGTTCGTGGGGATTATCGGCCATACCGGGTCCGGGAAGTCTACGCTGATCCAGCATTTGAACGGTCTGATCCGTGCGACGAGCGGGGAGCTGTATTATAACGGTGAGAATATTTACCGGGAAGGCTATTCTATGCGGGGGCTTCGGAACGAGGTGGGGCTTGTGTTCCAATACCCGGAGCATCAGCTGTTCGAGATCGACGTCATGACAGACGTATGCTTCGGACCGAAGAATCAGGGGCTTACTGCGGAACAGTGTAAGGAACGGGCGCTTGAAGCGCTGCGTCTGGTAGGGCTCAAGGAGAAGTATTATAATGTCTCTCCGTTTGAACTGTCCGGCGGGCAGAAGCGCCGTGCGGCGATCGCAGGTGTGCTTGCCATGCGGCCTAAGGTCCTGGTGTTGGATGAACCGACTGCGGGGCTTGATCCCAAGGGGAGGGACGACATTCTGGATCAGATCGCATATCTTCACAGGGAGAGTGATATAACGGTGATCCTGGTATCTCACAGTATGGAAGATGTTGCCAAATATGCTGACAGGCTGATCGTGATGAACAAGGGAGCCGTCATGTACAATGATGAGCCGAAGCGGGTGTTCGAGCATTATCAGGAGTTGGAGAAGGTAGGCCTTGCCGCGCCGCAGGTTACTTATATTATGCATGATCTTGCGGGAAGAGGGATTCCTGTCAGGACAGATGTGACGACGGTAGCGGAGGCAGCGGATGAGATTCTTAGAGCGGTGGGATCATAATGCCTGCACGGCTTGCAGTGCAGGCGCATAACAGATGATGGAGACGAAGAGATGGTAAGAGACATAACGATAGGACAATATTATCCGGCTAAGAGCGTTGTGCACAGGCTTGACCCGAGGGTGAAGCTTGTGTCTACTTTGTTATATCTGATTTCGTTATTTTTATTCCGCAGTATTTCCGGATATCTGGTTGCGACCGTATTCCTTGTCACGGTGATCCGAATATCGAGAGTTCCTTTTTCATTTATTGTGAGAGGGTTAAAACCAGTGGTCCTGCTGCTGATGATCACGGTATTATTTAATCTGTTTCTGACGAGAAGCGGAGACGTATTGTTCCACGCCTGGATCATTACGATCACGGAGGGCGGCTTGGTAACGGCCGTCTATATGGCGGTCAGGCTCATTTACCTGATCATCGGCTCGTCCCTTATGACCTTCACCACAACGCCGAACGAGCTGACCGACGGGATAGAGGCGCTGCTCCATCCTTTGAACAAGATCCGTGTGCCGGTCCATGAGGTCGCGATGATGATGTCGATTGCGCTTCGGTTCATTCCGATCCTCTTAGAAGAGACGGACAAGATCATGAAGGCGCAGATCGCCCGGGGGGCGGATTTTGAGAGCGGCAATATTATTCAGAGGGCGAAGAGTATGATTCCGATCCTTGTTCCGCTGTTCGTATCAGCCTTCCGCCGTGCCAACGACCTTGCCATGGCTATGGAAGCCCGCTGCTACCGCGGCGGGGAGGGAAGGACGAAGATGAAGCCCTTACATTATAAGCACCGTGATTACACGGCGTATGCAATAGTGATAATATACGTTATAGCAGTATTTGCAATCGGAAGATACCTTCCGCTGCACATCTGGATATTTTAATATCCATTTTCAGTACACAGGCAGGGGATCTGTGCCTTGCCGTCCCCTTAAAAAGAGATTTTATTCAGAGGTAACCCCATGAAACGCATCCGACTTCTCGTCTCCTATGACGGTACAGACTACTGCGGCTGGCAGATCCAGCCAAACGGCATAACTATCGAAGAGGTCCTGAACAAAAAACTTAAGAAACTGACCGGAGAAGACATTCACATTATCGGCGCAAGCCGTACAGACTCGGGTGTCCATGCCCTGGGAAATGTGGCGGTATTTGATACGGATTCTCCGATCCCCCCGGAGCGCATGGCATATGCGCTGAACCAGAAGCTCCCGGCGGATATCGTAATCGTCAAGTCAGAGGAAGTGCTGCCTGACTGGCACCCCCGTTATCAGGAGCAGATAAGCAAAACCTACGAATACCATATCTATAACGCCCGGCTGCCGGATCCGCTGAAGCGCAGATACAGCACTTTTGTTTCTTTTCCGTTGGACGTGGAGAAGATGCGGGAAGGAGCGGCATATCTGGCAGGAGAGCATGATTTCGCCAGCTTTTGCAATATCCGCACGAATGCGGAGAACACGGTGCGCAGGATAGACGGGATCGAGATAGAGAAGGAAGACCAAGATATTACGATCCGTGTCACGGGCAATGGATTCTTATACAATATGGTGCGGATCATAGCAGGCACGCTGATCCGGGTAGGACGAGGGTTCTACGATCCAGGGAAGGTTAAGGAGATTCTGGAAGCGGGAGAGCGGACGGAGGCAGGCGTGACAGCGCCGCCGGAGGGCCTGGTATTAGTGAAGATTGACTATGGGGAAGCGAAGCATTAAGGAGGAAGATGAATCATGTGTTTCGATCATGCGAATGATGGCAAGATCTATTTTGACAATGGGAGTACATCCTGGCCGAAAGCGCCGAATGTCGCAGAGGCAATGGCTGATCTGCTGACAAACGGCGCTTTTAACATTAACAGGGGGAATTACGAGGGCGCGTATGAGGTAGAGAGTATTGTCCTGGATACGCGGGACCAGTTGGCGCGGCTGTTTCATGCGAAGGATTCCAGGTGCGTGATCTTTACTCCGGGAATCACCTATTCTCTGAATTATTTTATCAAAGGGTTTTTAAGGCGGGGGGATCATGTTCTGGTATCAGGGATGGAGCATAACGCGGTCATGCGTCCGCTTAAGCAGATGGAAGCGCAGGGGATAACCTGGGATACGGTCAGGACGGAGACGGACGGAACCGTGCACCCGGAAGCGTTAGAGGACGCGGTCAGAAGCAATACCAGAGCGGTGATCATGCTCCATGCATCCAATGTCTGCGGAACGGTCGTACCGATACGGGAGATCGGGGAAATATGCAGGAGGCGTCATCTCTTTTTCGCTGTGGATACGGCGCAGAGTGCAGGGACGATTCCGGTTGATATGCAAGGCTGCGGGATTGATTTCCTTGCATTTACAGGACATAAGGGGCTTCTTGGACCGCAGGGGATAGGCGGATTCCTGATCTCGGAAGAGCTGGATTCCTGCATGGAGCCGTATATCGCGGGAGGGACCGGAAGCCAGTCGGATTCGCTTCTGATGCCGGAGAGATTGACGGACAAGTATGAGAGCGGGACTTTGAATCTTCCGGGGATCATCGGGCTTCACGCGGCTCTTTCTTATATTGAAGAGACGGGGCTTGAAAGGATACATGCCGGGAAAATGGAGCTGACACGGTATTTTCTGGAGCGCATCGGGGAGTTTCCTAAGATCCGTGTTGCAGGGAAGGCCGGATTAGAAGATCGGGTGGCGGTCGTTTCGCTGGATTTCGAGAAGGAAGACAATGCGGTGACCGCATTTGAACTGGAGCAGCGGTATGGAATTATGACGCGGGTCGGACTTCACTGTGCGCCGGCGGCGCATCAGACGCTGCATACATATCCGCAGGGAACGGTGAGATTCGCATTTGGGACGGAGAATACGAAGGAAGAGATCGACCGGTGTATAGAAGGGATCCGTGAGCTGACGGCTGATTGATGAAATGCTTGCCGGATGCGGCTTGAAAGAAATATACAAGTTATAGATGATATCAATATATAGAGGTAAAATATTATAAAAAACAATAAGTGTTCAGCCATGAATCCATTGCCTCAAAATGTAAAAAGTGTTACGTTTATTCTAATAAAATATAGGAACCTGCAGCGGCATATCCGCAGCGGTTCCTGGCGATAACAAAAGATACAAGGAGGATATTATTATGGCTGATTATCGCAAGATGTGGGAAGAACTGGGAATGGATCTGGAGACGCATGACCAGTTGTGTGCGGTGCTTCCGCAGGCGTTTGGAGACGTATATATGTCACAGGAGAACCGCCCGGAGGGCATGGATTATTACAATATGGTAGTGGCGGATATCCATGGCATCCGTCCGGCAGAGCTGATCGAGCATCAGAAGAAGGGCGGCAAGGTATTCGGAACCTTCTGCGTCTATGTGCCGGATGAGATCGTATTTGCCGCGGATGCGATAGCGACAGGACTGTGCGGAGGCTCTCAGTTCTGGGTACCGGGCGGAGAGAAGGTGCTTCCGACCAATACCTGTCCGCTGATCAAGGCTTCCGTAGGTGCAAGATTAGACCGTACCTGCCCGTTCTTCAGGATCGCGGATATGTATGTGGGAGAGACGACCTGCGACGGCAAGAAGAAGGCATGGGAGATCTTAGGAGAGGATGTGCCGGTTCACGTTATGGATCTTCCTCAGATGAAGCGTGCGAAGGATATTAAGGCATGGGCGGAAGAGATAGAGGCGTTTAAGAAGGTGGTAGAGGAATTCACCGGCAATGAGATCACGGCAGAGAAGCTGGCGGAGAGTATTAAGCTGATCAACGGTAAGAGAAGGGCGCTTGAGAGATTGTATGAACTGCGTAAGAATGAGAATCTTCCGATCAGCGGCTGTGACGCTCTGCTGATCTCTCAGATCGCGTTCTACGATGATCCGGGAAGATTTACCCAGATGACCAATGCGTTGTGCGAGGAACTGGAACAGCGTGTGAAGGACGGAGTCAGTGTGGCGCCGGCGGGAACGAAGAGGATCCTGCTTACCGGAACGCCGCTTGCGATCCCGAACTGGAAGCTTCATAATATCGTGGAGACCAGCGGAGGCGCTGTTGTCTGTGAAGAGATGTGTACGGGTACACGCTATTTCGAACATCTGGTAGACGAGTCGAAGACGGAAGTGGCAGATCAGATCACAGCATTGGCTGAGAGATACATGAATATCAATTGCGCATGCTTCACGCCGAATGCGGGAAGAATTGACGATATCCTGCGTCTTGCGAAGGAGTATAAGGCTGACGGTATCATTGATGTGAACCTGAAGTTCTGTAACCTGTATGACACCGAAGGGTATCTGGTAGAGCGTGCTCTTAAGGAAGCGGGAATTCCGGTGCTTGGAATTGAGACGGATTATACGGACAGTGATGCGCAGCAGCTTCGTACGAGAGTCAGTGCATTCATCGAGATGCTGAATAATTAGTCGGGTGAATATATATGCAGGAGATTCAGCATTATGTTTTATTTCCCAATCATGATAATGCAATGCGGCTACATAGAGAATTGAAGAATCTGGGGGTTCGGGCGACGATCGCCCCTACCCCCAGAGCCGCGAGTAAATGCTGCGGGGTCTCGCTTCTGATCCGGGAGGAAGATAAGGAAGCGGTAGAGGCCTGTATAGAGGAGCATGGAATTGAGATTCTTAAGATCGCGGCGATCGAGCGGGATGTGAACCCTAAGAGGGACAGATATTGTTAATATTCGGCGCTTGCCGCGAGGTTTTTGACTGAGGTAAAGGGATATGGATTATGTAGGGATTGATATCGGCTCCACGGCGTCCAAGGTGGTGGCGAGAGGAAAGAAGGAGATGGAGTTCGTTCTTCCGACGGGATGGAGCAGCAAAGAAACTACTCACACAATTAAAGAAAAATTAAAAGAAAATGACATAGATGTACTGTCAGAAGACACCAAGGTGGTAGCGACAGGATACGGCCGGGTGGCGGTAGATTTCGCAGACTATGTGATCACGGAGATCACCTGTCATGCCAGGGGCGGAAGAGAGATGGCGGGAGATCATTGCTCCATCATTGATGTAGGCGGACAGGATACGAAGGTGATCCTGGTAGAGAACGGGATGGTGCAGGATTTCCTGATGAATGACAAATGTTCCGCCGGTACCGGGAAATTCCTGGAGATCATGGCAAACCGGCTGGGGGTTACCCTGCAGGAATTGTTTGATATGGCGGATACGGGAACGGTCCTTCCGATTAGCTCGCTGTGTACGGTATTTGCGGAGTCCGAGGTGATCAACTATATCGGAGAGGGAAGGAAACGAGAGGATATCGCGGCCGGGGTTGTGGATTCGGTCGCGGCGAAGGTGGCGCAGTTAAGTCAGAAGAAGAGCCTTGCGGGAAGGATCATACTGACAGGAGGTTTAAGCAGCAGCCGGTATTTTACCAGGATCTTATCAGAGAAGATCGGGCGGGAGGTTGAACCGACCGAACGGGGTAGATATGCGGGAGCGCTGGGAGCGGCGCTGCTTGCAGAAGAGAAGTCAAGATAGGTTTGACTTCTCTTTCTTAATGTGATATATTAATTTTGATAAAAAATTATTACTCTGATAAAAAAATATGAATTGTATGTACGAATATTCGAAATATTATTCGCAAACTGTTAAAAAGTAGCAAAAAATCTGAAAAAAATTATATACAAACTATTTTTTTGTGATAATATAAGGGTAATAAGTTTTATAGGAGGAAAGTAGGAGGGTTATTTATGGAAATGTTTTTGAACGTGGTTCCTGTGTTGGGGATTATCGCACTTGTTTTTGCAGGTGTCCTGGCTGCAAAAGTGAATAAGCAGAGTGCAGGAACCGAGAGGATGCGGGAGATCGCATCATCAATCAGTGAGGGCGCCCAGGCATTCCTTACAGCAGAGTATAAGATACTGGTATTCTTCGTTCTGGTATTATTTCTGCTGATCGGCTTTGGAATCGGCAATTGGGTGACCGCAGTTTGTTTCGTGGTGGGGGCGGTATTCTCCACACTGGCAGGATATTTTGGAATGACTGTAGCGACGAGGGCTAATGTCAGGACTGCGAATGCAGCGAAGGAAGGCGGCATGAATAAGGCTCTTTCTATTGCATTTTCAGGCGGCGCGGTTATGGGGATGTGTGTAGCCGGACTTGGCGTGCTGGGGGTAAGCACGATCTACCTGATTACGGGGAATGTAGACGTTCTCTCAGGATTCAGCCTTGGAGCATCTTCGATCGCTCTGTTTGCCCGTGTAGGCGGAGGAATCTATACGAAAGCGGCAGACGTAGGAGCGGACCTTGTCGGGAAGGTTGAAGCGGGAATCCCGGAGGATGATCCGCGTAATCCCGCAGTTATCGCGGATAACGTAGGTGATAATGTAGGCGACGTTGCCGGAATGGGCGCGGACTTATTTGAGTCTTATGTGGGCGCCCTGATCTCAGCGCTCACTCTTGGAATTGTATATTATAAGATTGAAGGCGCGGTCTATCCGCTTCTGATCGCAGGACTCGGTCTGGTTGCGTCTATTCTCGGAACATTCTTTGTTAAAGGCGATGAGAATTCGAATCCGCATAAGGCGCTTAAGATGGGATCTTATGTGGCCAGCGCGCTGGTGCTGATTGCGGCGTTCGTGTTCAGCCAGTATCTTTTCGGCAATATGAAAGCGGCGATCGCGATCGTAGCCGGGCTGATCGTCGGTCTTCTGATAGGAATTATCACTGAGGTCTATACATCCGGTGATTATAAGTCGGTCAAAGAGATCGCGGAACAGTCAGAGACAGGGCCGGCAACTACGATCATCAGCGGTCTGGCGGTAGGTATGAAGTCTACGGGAATCCCGATCCTGTTGATCTGTGTGGGAATCTTTCTGGCATATCAATTCTGCGGACTCTACGGAATCGCACTGGCGGCGGTAGGTATGCTCTCTACGACGGCGATCACGGTCGCGGTAGATGCCTATGGGCCGATCGCAGATAATGCGGGCGGTATCGCAGAGATGTCAGGTCTGGATTCCGGCGTTCGCAAGATTACGGACAAGCTGGACGCGGTCGGCAATACGACGGCAGCAATGGGCAAAGGCTTTGCCATCGGTTCCGCGGCGCTGACGGCGCTTGCATTGTTCGTTTCCTATGCGGAGGCGGTGCAGCTTAAGAATATAGACCTGCTTGACAGCCGGGTGATCATCGGATTATTCATCGGCGGTATGCTGCCGTTCTTATTCTCTGCTATGACGATGGAGTCGGTGTCAAAGGCGGCGTATAAGATGATCGAGGAAGTGAGACGGCAGTTCCGTGAGAAGCCGGGTATCATGAAGGGAACAGAGAAGCCGGATTATAAGTCCTGTGTGGCCATTTCTACGACTGCAGCGCTTAAGGAGATGCTAGTGCCCGGAATCATGGCGGTATTATCTCCGCTGGCTATAGGATTATTGCTGGGGCCTGCATCCTTGGGCGGTCTGCTTGCAGGTGCGCTGGTGACGGGCGTTATGCTTGCGATCTTTATGTCGAACTCAGGCGGCGCATGGGATAATGCGAAGAAATATATCGAAGACGGAACACACGGCGGCAAGGGCAGCGAAGCGCATAAGGCTGCGGTTGTGGGCGATACGGTAGGAGATCCGTTCAAGGATACTTCAGGACCGTCTATTAATATTCTGATCAAGCTGATGACCATTGTGTCACTGGTATTTGCGCCGTTATTCCTGGCTGTAGGCGGATTATTATAGATCAGCGGCAGATCTGCAGTCTGGTGACTATAAGTTATATTTATTTAGAGAGAGAAGAGGGACGCGGTAAGTCTCTCTTCTTTCTCTTATTGTATGGCAGTACATACCCCTAAGAGGAACTGAGCTAAATGTTGAAAAAGGTTATTTCATAACGCAATTGGTTGTGAAGATTGTTAAAAATTTGACTTTTTAGAAAAAATTAGAGAATTTTTATTGATTTTATTTTTTAAATATGTATACTAAATAACATATACTATGAAAAAAAGGAGATTATGAAAGATGGCAGAGATTAATTTGAGTAAGTATGGCATCAGCGGCACCACTGAAATCGTACACAACCCTTCTTATGAGATGTTATTTGAAGAGGAGACAAAGCCAGAACTGGAAGGTTTTGAAAAGGGACAGGTCAGCGAGCTTGGCGCAGTGAATGTCATGACTGGTATCTACACCGGGCGTTCGCCGAAAGACAAGTTCATTGTAATGGATGAGAATTCTAAGGACACCGTATGGTGGACCTCCGATGAATACAAGAATGACAATCATCCGGCTTCAGAGGAGACCTGGAAGACAGTTAAGGATATTGCTTTGAGTGAGCTCTCAAACAAGAAGCTGTTTGTGGTAGACGCCTTCTGCGGTGCGAATGAAGACACACGTATGTCAATCCGTTTTATCATGGAAGTGGCATGGCAGGCTCATTTTATCAGGAATATGTTCATTATGCCGACTGAAGAAGAGCTTGAGAAGTTTGAGCCGGATTTCGTTGTTTATAATGCATCCAAGGCTAAGGTTGAGAACTACAAGGAGCTTGGTCTGAATTCTGAGACAGCAGTTGTATTTAACATTTCAAGCCGCGAACAGGTTATTATCAATACATGGTACGGCGGAGAGATGAAGAAGGGTATGTTCTCTATGATGAACTACTATCTGCCGCTTAAGGGGATTGCTTCCATGCATTGTTCTGCCAATACAGATATGAACGGAGAGAATACCGCGATCTTCTTCGGACTTTCCGGAACAGGTAAGACTACGCTTTCTACTGATCCGAAGAGACTTCTCATCGGTGATGACGAGCACGGCTGGGATGACGACGGTATCTTTAACTTCGAGGGCGGATGTTATGCGAAGGTTATCAACCTTGACAAGGAATCAGAGCCGGATATCTACAATGCGATCAAGAGAGATGCTCTTCTTGAGAATGTTACTCTGGATGCAGAGGGCAAGATTGATTTCAACGACAAGAGTGTGACAGAGAATACACGAGTGTCTTATCCGATCGATCACATCGAGAAGATCGTACGTCCTAAATCCGCTGCTCCAGCGGCGAAGGAAGTTATCTTCCTGTCCGCAGACGCTTTTGGTGTACTGCCTCCAGTATCTATTCTTACACCGGAGCAGACACAGTATTACTTCCTGTCAGGATTCACAGCTAAGCTTGCAGGTACAGAGCGCGGAATCACTGAGCCTACACCAACCTTCTCCGCATGCTTCGGACAGGCGTTCCTTGAATTACATCCTACGAAGTATGCAGAAGAGCTTGTTAAGAGAATGCAGAAGAGCGGCGCTAAGGCATACTTGGTTAATACAGGATGGAACGGCACAGGCAAGCGTATCTCTATCCGTGATACCCGTGGTATCATCGATGCGATCTTAAGCGGAGATATCCTGAAGGCATCAACGAAGAAGATTCCATACTTCAACTTTGATGTTCCGACAGAGCTTCCGGGCGTCGACACCAACATCCTGGATCCTCGCAATACTTATGCAGATGCATCTGAGTGGGAGACGAAGGCTAAGGATCTTGCACAGAGATTCGTTAAGAACTTTGCGAAGTATGAAGGAAATGAAGCCGGCAAGGCTTTGGTTCCGGCTGGTCCGCAGTTATAATTGACTATCTGTTAACTGTCTATAGACAGCAGGAGAACCAACATTAGGATATAATGTTGGTTCTCTTTGCATTAACGGATAAGGAATGTAAACTGCCGGTTGAGGACAGGCAAAGAAGATTTGATATTAGAAGAGAGGAATGGCAGATGACAAAAGTAGATATTATATCAGGCTTCCTGGGGGCGGGCAAGACCACCTTTATTAAGAAGATGATCGACCAGGTATATGCGGGAGAGAAACTGGTTCTGATCGAGAATGAATTTGGAGAGATCGGGATTGACGGCGGTTTCTTGAAGGATGCAGGGATTGAGATCACGGAGATGAATTCGGGCTGTATTTGCTGTACGCTGGTAGGTGATTTTAGCGAAGCGCTTCAGAAGGTGCTTAAGGAATATGAACCGGACCGTGTGCTCATTGAGCCGTCAGGAGTCGGCAAATTATCCGACATCGTAAAAGCGATCGAGGCTGTGAAGAAGAAGGCCGAGATTGAGATTAACGGAAGGATCACGGTAGTTGACGGTAAGAAAGCGAAATTATATCTTAAGAATTTCGGTGAATTCTTTGAAGATCAGGTGAAGCATGCGTCTACGATCGTCGTCAGCAGGACGCAGATGATGACGGATGAGAAGATTGAAGAATGTGTTCATATGCTTAGGGAAGAAAATGCGGATGCCGCGATCATATCAACACCCTGGGAAGAACTTGGTAAGGATGCGGTCTGCCGTGCGCTGCAGCGTAAGGCAGAGATAGAAGAACTGTTGGAGAACCGGGATGAACATGAGCACTGTCATCATGGCCATGGGGAAGGCTGCTGCGGTCATGGAGAGCATGGCAGCCATGAACACCATCATGGCCATGGGGAAAGCTGTTGCGGCCATGGAGAGCATGGTCACCAACATGGCCATGGGGAAGGCTGCTGCGGTCATGAGGAGCATGGCCATGATCATGGAGAGGGCTGCTGCGGTCATGGTCACCATGACCATCATCATGCGGACGAGGTTTTCACAAGCTGGGGCAGGGAAACAGCGCATAAATATACGGACGAGGAGCTTGATTTCCTGTTGAAAGCATTATCGGAGACGGACGGATACGGGACGATCCTGCGTTCAAAGGGGATCATCCCGATGGAGGACGGAACCTGGAAGCAATTTGACCTGGTGCCGGAAGAGTATGAGGTCCGCGCAGGACAAGCGGATTATACCGGGCGTGTATGCGTGATCGGAACGAATCTGAAGGAAGAGGAGCTTCGGAAGCTGTTTCATATTTAAGCTATAATAATCCGAATGGGATAATAGAAATGGAGGTGATTGCATGAGAACGCCTGTATTCATATGTACAGGTTTTTTGGACAGCGGCAAGACAACGCTTGTCAAAGGAACGCTGATGGAGCAGGATTGGATCGCGCCGGGATTAACATTGCTGCTCTTGTGCGAAGAAGGGGAGGAAGAGTATCCGAAGGAATACCTGGAAGAAAAAGAGATAGCGCTGCTGAGAATTAATGAATTTGACCAGTTGAATCCGGCATTTTTTAAGAATTGTGATATGAATTATCATCCGGCGCAGGTTGTGATCGAGTATAACGGAATGTGGAAGTTAGAGGAACTCTTGTCTGTCAAATATCCCCGCAACTGGGAGCTGCAGGGAGTCTATTCCACCGTCAATGGGACGACTCTTGACATGTATCTTAAGAATATGAGAAATATATTGATGGAACAGTTGACGGAATCTGAGCTGATCGTGGTAAACCGCTGCCCGGAAGGTACGGACCGCTCGGGCTTCCGGCGTGCGCTGAAGGTACAGAATCCGATGGCGCAGTTAATATTTGAAGGATTAGACGGCAGGATCATCCAGCCGTCCGAGGAAGACCTGCCGTACGATGTGAAGGGGGATAAGATTGCCATAGATTCTATTGACTTCGGAATCTGGTATGTGGATGCCTGCGACCATCCAGAACTGTATCTTCACAAGGAGATCGAATTCGTGGCTCAGGCGTTCCGGCCGAAAGGGATGAAAGAGAATATGTTTGTCCCTGTGCGCAAGATCATGACATGCTGTGCGGAAGATATCAATTATTATGGATACCCGTGCAAGTCGGAAGATAAAATAGATTTTAAGAGGGGAGAATGGTTCAAGATCCGTGCCAGATTCGAATTTGAACAGGTAGTTTCTTTTGGAAATGAACAGCCCGTTCTTTATCTGATCGATATGGAACCAGCAAAAAAACCAGACGAAGATGTGGTGTATCTGGGATAACCCCCTGCGGCGCGTGCAATCGCTATACTTGTACCGAAAAAGGAACAAAAATAAAGCTAAGAATGACTAGACTTTTAAAAGAGTGTGAACTATAATAAATGCATACGTCAAATTATCCATAATTTGTACAATTATAAGGAGGAACAACGACAATGGCAAGAAAAATGAAGACCATGGATGGTAATCAGGCGGCAGCTCATGCATCATATGCATATACAGAAGTCGCAGCTATTTACCCGATCACTCCATCATCTGTTATGCCGGAGCATGTAGATGAATGGGCAACTGAAGGCAGAAAGAACATATTTGGACAGACAGTTCAGGTAACAGAGATGCAGTCAGAGGCAGGAGCAGCAGGAGCAGTACACGGTTCTCTTGCGGCAGGAGCTTTGACGACGACATTTACCGCATCTCAGGGCTTACTGCTTATGATTCCTAACTTATATAAAGTGGCAGGCGAGCAGCTCCCAGGTGTGTTCCACGTATCTGCACGTGCCCTTGCCAGTCATGCACTGTCAATCTTTGGAGATCATTCAGATGTATACGCCTGCAGACAGACCGGTGCAGCCATGCTCTGTGAGTCAAGCGTACAGGAGGTTATGGACTTAACGCCGGTTGCACACTGTGCGGCGCTTAAGGGCAAGCTTCCGTTCATTAATTTCTTTGACGGTTTCCGTACTTCACATGAGATTCAGAAGATTGAGACTTGGGATTATGAAGATCTGAAAGAATTAGTAGATATGGATGCAATTGATGCATTCAGGAATCACGCATTGAATCCGAATCATCCATGCCAGAGAGGTTCTGCTCAGAATCCGGATATTTTCTTCCAGGCAAGAGAAGCATGTAATCCATATTACGATGCTATGCCGGCGATCGTTCAGGAATACATGGACAAGGTTAACGCTAAGATCGGTACAGATTATAAGCTGTTTAACTACTATGGAGCAGCGGATGCCGAGAAGGTCATCGTTGCAATGGGTTCCGTATGTGATACGATCGAAGAGACGATCGATTATATGCTGGCAGCAGGCGAGAAGGTCGGCGTTGTGAAGGTTCGCCTCTACAGGCCGTTCTGCGCTCAGGCATTGATCGATGCGATCCCGGATACAGTAAAATATATCAACGTACTCGACAGGACAAAAGAGCCTGGAGCACAGGGCGAGCCATTGTATCTGGACGTTGTATCCGCACTGAAGGGGTCTAAGTTCGATGCGGTTCCGATCAACTGCGGACGTTATGGATTAGGTTCCAAGGATACGACTCCTGCACAGATCGTTGCAGTATTTAACAATGCTGACAAGGCAAGATTCACCATCGGTATCGAGGATGATGTAACGAATCTGTCTCTGGCAACAGGACCGGCTCTGGTTACGACTCCGGAAGGTACGATCAACTGTAAGTTCTGGGGACTTGGAGCAGACGGTACGGTTGGAGCGAACAAGAACTCCATTAAGATCATCGGCGACAACACAGATATGTACGCACAGGCTTACTTCGATTATGATTCCAAGAAGTCCGGCGGTGTTACTATGTCCCACTTACGTTTCGGTAAGAAGGCGATCAAGTCCACCTATCTGATTCGTCAGGCGAACTTCGTTGCTTGCCACAATCCATCTTATGTGGACAAGTATAACATGGTTCAGGAGTTGGTTGACGGCGGTACATTCCTGTTGAACTGCCCATGGGATATGGAAGGATTAGAGAAGCATCTGCCGGGACAGGTGAAGGCTTATATCGCAGATCACAACATTAAGTTCTACACCATCGACGGTATTAAGATCGGTAAAGAGATCGGACTTGGCGGACGTATCAATACAGTATTGCAGTCAGCGTTCTTCAAGCTGGCAGCGATTATTCCTGAGGAGGAAGCAATCGACCTGATGAAGGCTGCTGCGAAGGCAACCTACGGAAGGAAGGGAGACAAGATCGTTCAGATGAACTATGACGCTATTGACGCCGGTGCAAAGCAGATCGTAGAAGTATCTGTTCCAGAATCCTGGAAGTCCTGTGAGGATGAGGGATTATTTACACCAGAGGTTAAGGGCGGAAGAGAAGACGTTGTTGATTTCGTTAAGAACGTTCAGTCTAAGGTGAATGCTCAGGAAGGTAATTCACTTCCGGTATCTGCATTCAACGACTATGTTGACGGTTCTACGCCATCAGGATCTTCTGCATATGAGAAGCGCGGTATCGCGGTAGATATTCCGGTATGGGTAGAGGAGAATTGTATCCAGTGTAACCGCTGTGCGTATGTATGTCCGCACGCTGTTATCCGTCCGATCGCTCTTACAGAGGATGAGCTTGCCAAGGCTCCGGAAGGAACGAAGGCTATTGATATGATCGGTATGCCGGGCATGAAGTTCGCGATGTCTGTATCAGCATACGACTGTACGGGATGCGGTTCCTGTGCGAATGTATGTCCGGGCAAGAAGGGCGAGAAGGCTCTCGTGATGAAGAATATGGAAGAGAACGTTGCGTCTCAGGAATTATTCGATTTCGGAAGAGAGATTCCGGTAAAACCAGAAGTCGTTGCGAAGTTCAAACCAGAGACTGTAAAGGGAAGCCAGTTCAAGCAGCCGCTGCTTGAGTTCTCAGGCGCTTGTGCAGGATGCGGCGAGACTCCTTATGCGAAGCTGATCACACAGTTATTCGGCGACAGAATGTATATTGCCAATGCAACGGGATGTTCCTCTATCTGGGGTAACTCTTCACCGTCCACGCCTTACACTGTAACTCCGGAAGGAAAGGGACCGGCTTGGTCAAACTCCTTGTTCGAGGATAACGCAGAGTTTGGTTATGGTATGCTCTTAGCTCAGAAGGCGATCAGAAACAGATTAAAAGCTCAGGTTGAGGCAGTTGCAGCAGCAGATGCGGCTTCCGAAGATGTGAAGGCAGCATGCAAGGAATACCTTGATACTTTCAACTGTGGTGTTACCAACGGCGATGCTACAGACAAGCTGGTTGCGGCATTAGAAGGATGCGACTGCGATACATGCAAGGACATTGTTAAGAATAAAGACTTCCTCGCTAAGAAGTCTCAGTGGGTATTCGGCGGCGACGGATGGGCATATGATATTGGATTCGGCGGCGTTGACCATGTACTGGCAAGCGGCGAAGACATTAACGTAATGGTATTCGATACAGAGGTTTACTCCAACACAGGCGGACAGTCCTCTAAGGCTACCAAGACAGGCGCTACAGCTCAGTTTGCTGCAGGCGGTAAAGAGACCAAGAAGAAGGACCTTGCGGGCATCGCTATGAGCTACGGTTATGTATATGTAGCGCAGATCGCTATGGGTGCTGATTTCAACCAGACGGTTAAGGCTATTGCAGAGGCAGAGGCATATCCGGGACCATCACTGATCATTGCTTACGCTCCATGTATCAACCATGGTATCAAGAAGGGTATGAGCAAGGCTCAGACGGAGGAAGCATTGGCAGTAGAGTGCGGTTACTGGAATAACTTCCGGTTCAATCCGGCAGCAGAGGGTGCGAAGTTCTCGCTTGACAGCAAGGAGCCGGCAGGAGATTATCAGGCATTCCTTGACGGAGAGGTTCGTTACAATGCACTTAAGAGAGCGAATCCAGAGAAGGCCGAGAGACTTTTCACGAAGAATGAGGCTGAGGCTATGGAGAGATATGCTTACCTTAAGAAACTGGTTACTCTGTATGGAGAAGACTAAGATAATATAAGATTAGAATAAGAGGAGTCCCACACTGAGAATTCGGTGTGGGACTCTTTATGCGTATTGCTTCTTGGAAGGACAATTGTACTAGAAGGTCATCATCCCGCCCGTAATATTGAATGCCTGTCCCGTTACATAAGAAGCGTCGCTGTTCGCAAGGAACCAGACGATATTGGCAACATCATCAGGAGTGCCGAAGCGTCCTAACGGCGTGCGTTTGATCCACGGAATCTCCGGCTCAGGGGCATCATCGGCCATATTGGTCTCAATGATACCGGGACAGATGCTATTTACGCGTATTCCGTACGGTCCTAGTTCTTTAGCGAGCGTCTTCGCTAATTGGATAACGCCGCCTTTGGATGCGGCATATACAGATTGGTTGGCGGCGCTTTCTTTGCCGCCCATAGAGCCGGTGAAGACGATACAGCCGTCTTTTTCTTCCATCATTTTTCTTGCAACAGGCTGTCCTACGAAGAACATTCCCTTTAAGTTAATATCGATCTCCCGGTGAATCTGTTCTTCAGTATACTCTACAAAGGGATGCCACTGGAGAATGCCGGCATTGCTGTGCAGCACATCAATTTTCTTGAACTCATCATAGATATCGGCCATTACAGAGTCAACCTGTGACTTGTTGGCTACGTCGCACTGATAGTATTTCCCTCCGCTTTCAGATGTAACCTTTTGGCAGCCCGGCGTTGGTTCGGCAGCCACGTCCAGGATGATCACACGCCATCCTTCTTTGGAAAAACGTCTTCCCACGCCTAATCCGATTCCTTTTTCTCCGTTTCCGCCCGTAATTAGAATTGTTTTTTTGCTCATTGAGACACCTCCTGAATTAAAATGATTCAATTATGATTAATATTATATCTTTTAATCTAAAAATGTCAATATAAATATCAAAATAGTTCAAAATAAATCATATTCTGCCCCGGTCAGAAAGATAGCCTGCAAAATCATCATATGTGCGGTTGAGGATGAGCTCTGCAGGAAAATCTGCATCCATCAGAAGCTTCAAAGCCCTGGGGACAACACCCACCATAGAATCAAAATGCGCGTCGCTGGATACGCACACTCTGACCCCGTACTGTTTGCAGTAACGGATGAATCTAAGGCAGTTCTCTTCGCTTCCCTTCCTTGCCCGAAAGGAATTATTGTTGATCTCAATTAATTTATCCAGCCGCTTGGCTTCTAAGACGATCGGTTCGGGATCGTTCGGGAAATAAGCATAGCCCGGATGACCGAGAATATCGACCAGAGGATTGTTGAGCGCGGCGATATATGCTTCTGTGTGCTGTTTTTTAGTGCCTAACGGCATACAGACATCGTGCATGCTGGCGATGCCGAAGTGGATATGCTTGTGAGAAACGGGCTCGATATGATCGATATCTCCGTTAAAATTCGTGATATTAAATTCCATGCCCGTGAATACGCGGATCCCATGTACGAACTCAGGGATCATGCCGAGGGAACAGGAAGAAAAGCTGTTCAAAGAGTGATCCATTGCAGGGCCGTGTTCGGTCAGGCACAATCCTTTCAGACCCCGGGACGATGCGGCGATACAATTTTCGTTAAGCGTAGACCATGCGTGGCCTGAGAGAACGGTATGGGTGTGGGTATCTACTTCGATATGCTGATAATTATACATGAAGAACTCCTTTCGTTGATCTGTTTTGTTTAATAATCTACTCAAATGGTATCACTATAATTCAAAAAGTGCAACAAAAAGATAAAAAATGATGTAAAAAGTGCAAAAAATAGGTTGACAGTGAGATAAAATGAAACTATAATGTCATTACAGAAACAAACAGAGCGGATAAGAAATTATTTTGTACAAAATGATTCGTTATAGAAATATTATGAATCAAAATACAAATAAAAGAGGAGAGGTTGATGAAAAATGAAAGAATTGATGCGTTTGCAGGGAATCTGTAAGGTCTTTGATAAGGGGCTTGACGAGCTAGTGTGCCTGGATGATATCAATCTGACTATTCTGGAAGGGGAATATGTCTGTATTCTGGGGCCTTCGGGATGCGGCAAATCAACTTTATTGAAAATTATAGGAGGAATTGAGAAACCGACGCTTGGCAGCATTGTCATGGATGAAGAAGTTTTTGAAGACGGAATTCCCAAAAGCCATCTGAAGGATTTCGGATTTGTTTTTCAACAGCATAATCTGCTGGAATGGAGGACGGTACAGAAGAATCTGAGATTAAATCTGGAAATCTTCAGGCTTAAAGGCAGTGAATGGGAGAAAAGAGTTGAAGAGATGCTGGAAATCGTAGGACTTCAGGATTATGCCAATATTTATCCGCATGAGCTGTCCGGGGGTATGAAGCAGAGGACAGGGATCGCAAGGGCGTTGGTGCATGATCCGAAGGTGCTTATTATGGACCAGCCGTTCGGAGCGTTGGATGCGATCACAAGAAATATGCTTTCTTATGAGATGCTGGATATCTGGAAGAAGACTCAGAAGACTATGATCATGGTCACGAACAGTGTAGAGGAGGCGCTGTTGGTGTCAAGCAGGATCCTGGTCATGAATAAAAAGGGTGAATTCATCAGCAAGATCGTAAATGACGTGCCGCTTAAGGCCCGGGATGAAAAGATCGCGTACAACGACAGATATAATGAACTGAGAAAAAAATTAGATGATATTGTTCATGAGATACAGGAATGATTAGGAGGTGGCGCAGAAGATGAAAGGAAATAAAAAATGGCTGAATATTGTCTCTCCTGTCATATTGCTTATTGTAATTCTGGTATGTTGGGAGCTGTATGTTGCGGTAAGCGGTATTGACGCCCGGATCCTGCCTGCTCCCCATGTGATTCTAAGCAAGCTTGGGGAAAGGTTCATGAGGGATCTTTCGGGGGATTTTCTCTATACGATTCAGGTCATATTGATCGGGTACTGTATCTCCATTCCAAGCGGGATCCTGCTTGCTGCATTGTGTTCACAGTCGAAGCTGGTGACGAAGGCGATCACGCCTGTGTTGATTCTGATGGTGGTGATTCCGATGCTGACATTGGTGCCGATCCTTCAGCTATGGTACGGATATGTTATGAAGGTGCGGATTATTGTGGTGATCTGTCAGGCGGTCCCCATTATATGTCTGAACACTTTGAGGGGCTTCACAAAGGTTGAGACGGCGAAGCGGGAGTTGTTCCGCTCAATGGGTGCAGGACGGTTTAAGACATTTGTGAAGCTGATTTTCCCGAATGCACTGCCGCAGGTTTTTGTCGGTTTGAAGCTTGGATGTATATTCTCTACGATAGCTGCGATGAGCGCTGACCTTGCGGCAAGCAACGAAGGGCTGGGGAGCAGGATCTCTGTCTATTCCGGCATGCTTATGACGGATATGGCATACGGGACCATTATCGTCGTGGCGCTGATTGGTATCGTGTTGTTTATGATCGTGGCATATATAGAGAAAAAAGTTGTGATATGGATTAAATAGTGGAAGGGTGAGAGCATGAAGGCTTCAAAGATCAGGACGGAAAACTTGAATAAAGTTTTTCATACCAGGCATCAGGATATATACGCGGTGAAGGATGCCAATATAGACATAAGAGTAGGAGAATTCGTATCTCTGATCGGACCGAGCGGATGCGGAAAGTCTACGATCATACGCATGATAGATGATATTATCAAGCCGACATCGGGCAGTATCTACATAGATGGAAAGGAGATCACTTCTTATAAGAGAATTCCGAAGGAGATCAATCAGAAGATGGGATTTATCTTTCAGTTGCCCAATCTGTTCCCGTGGCTGACGGTAAGGGAGAATGTCGGGATCGCATGCAGAATATATAAGATTCGGGATGAGAGAACGCAGAGGTATATAGATGAACTGCTCGAGATGGCCGGGCTTACGGAATATCAGAATGCATATCCGGCAGAGATCTCGGGAGGAGTCATGCAGAGAATAGGAGTGATCCGTGCAATGGTCCACAAACCGGAGATATTGCTGATGGATGAGCCGTTCGGCGCGTTGGATGCCATGACGCGGGAGAAGCTGGATATGGAGATACTGGATATCTGGAAGAAGTTAGGAACGACGGTGATTTTCATCACCCATAATGTCGAAGAGGCAGTTCTTTTGTCAGACAGGGTCTATGTGATGGGGACGAATCCGGGAAGGATCACCAGAGAGATTACTTTGGATCTGGAGAGGCCAAGATCGCTTGATCTGCTCACAGAGCGGAAGTTTCAGGATTACTGTGCGGAATTGACAGAATGTATCGGACATGTGGATCTTAGGAAGGTCAAGTAAAGGGGGAGAATGGAATGAGCCGGATGCTGGATGAGACGAAAGAGAAAAGAATAATTGAGAGAAGACGGAAGAACCGGATATCTAAGATCTCTTCTGTTGCGATGCCGATATTGGGTATCGTGATGTTGTTCCTTATCTGGGAGCTGTGGGTTATTCTGGGGGATTTCCCTGCCTGGCAGATATCAAGGCCGTCTTTGATCATACGGTCTATGTTGGAAGATTTCGAATTGTATTGGCCGAATATCGTGAGAACGTTCACGTCAATATTGACGGGATGGGTCGCTGCATGTTTGATCGGAGTAGTCATGGGTGCGCTTATGGCAAACTATGCGCTGCTTGGAACAACGCTTACGCCGTATATTAATCTGCTGTGTACGCTGCCGGTCATCACGTTGGTGCCGATGATGTATGTGTTTATGGGAATCGGGAGGGATGTCATTATCATAGCGATCATACTGCAGTCCTTTGCTATTGTGACGATGAATTCCTCGACTGGTTTCATGAATGTCCCGGTAATGCGAATCGAGCTTATGACATCTCTGCGGGCGACGAAGAGACAGACTTTTTTTCAGTGCATGTTTCCGTCGGCGATCAATAACGTATTTACCGGAATGAAGTTATCGGCGATATTTGCAACTACGACGTGCGTGGCGGCTGAGGTCAACGGGAGTACGGTAGGACTCGGGGCTCTCGTGATCGAGGCAAAGACCTACGTCAGGACGGATCAGATGTTTGGTTCTATTCTTTTTATTGCGATCATAGGCGTGTTCTTCTACATGCTTTCGGATGCGCTGGAGGCTGTGCTTGTCAAATGGAAAGAATAGAAAGAACATACATAACAATCAAAAAACAAAGAAAAGGAGTGAAAGGTTATGAAGAAACGTATGGTGGCGTTATTGACGGCAGCGGCAATGCTCGTGGCTTTGGGAGGTTGTTCCTCGTCTTCCCAATCAGAGAAGGACGGTGCAGGCAAACCAGAAGAAAAGAAGGAAGAAGCAGGAGGCGCGGAAGATACAGGGGAGCTTCAGACGGTGAAGGTTGTTATGCCAAGAGATATCGAATGTCTGGATGATATGGCGATGTGGATCGGGGATTCGCAGGGGTATTTCGAGGAGCAGGGATTGAAGTTGGAGATGATCTCAGGTTCCAATCCTTCTGATATCCAGATGGTATCGACCGGACAGGCAGACCTGGCGTGCCCGTCGCCGAATGTAACGATGGCGCAGATTGAAGCGGGAGTACCTGTCAAGATTGTTTCGGGATATGACGCGATCAATATTTATGGATTTTCCGCAGTAAACGGTAAGGGGATCGATACATGGGAAGACCTTAAGGGTAAGACGATCGCTCTGGGCGACGCTTCCTGGGAATCTATTGCGGCTCCGACACTGATTGCGGCAGGCCTGGATCCAGAAAAAGATGTGGAGTACGTGGTGAACGGTGATTCCCGTTATCAGATGGTATCAGAGGGACAGGTGGACGTACTGTTTACATGGATATCGGAGTATGAACAGCTAAAAGGCATGGGCTATGATTTCAACTATCTTGACGGAAGTGAGATTCTGGAAGTGTTCGGTGCATCCTGGGTTGCGGGAACAGATTTCTTTGATGAGAAGGGAGAGACGCTTCAGAAGTTCTTATATGCACTTCAGAAGTCTATCTATTTCATGTATCTGAATCCTGAGGCAGCGGCAGATATCACATGTAATCAGTTCCCGGAGATCGAGGTAGAATGGGACGGCGCTCTGGGATGCGCAAACGGACGTGTCGGACAGGCTTTGGGCGTAGAAGGAAGCTTGGAAGAGTATTTTATTGACGAGGTCGGCGTTGGGTATATGTCGGACGAGGCATGGAACACAGTCATTGATAATGCGGTCAAGGCGGGTGTTATCAAGGAGAAGCTTAAGGTGGAAGACTGTTATTCAGATGAATTGCTTCCAGAATTGCTAAGTGATGAGGACAAGGCGGACGCCAAGGTAGACGCAGAGGCTTACCAATGTACGTCCAAGGTGTATGAGTCGGCGCATTAATGCCGCGGGCTGTTGAATGAGAAATGCCCGGGATCCCTGCAAGAGTTCTTTTGGCGGAAGGATCCCGGGGAAATATATAACAAGTAAAGGGGATTATGTATGAAGTGGATAAAAGAAGTATTTAAAACAGAGAAGCCCATTGTTGCGATGTGCCATCTCCAGGCATTGCCGGGAGATCCGGCGTACGACGCGAAAGGCGGAATGGCAAAAATCGTTGAGATGGCACGGCAGGATTTCCTGGCGCTGCAGGAAGGCGGAGTGGATGCGGTAATGTTTTCGAACGAATTCAGCCTGCCGTACCTTAAGAAGGTCAAACCGGAGACGACGGCTGCAATGGCAAGAGTTATCGGAGAATTAAAATCTGAGATCAGGATTCCGTACGGCGTCAATGTTCTGTGGGATCCGTATGCGTCGCTTGATTTGGCTGCGGCGGTTAACGCCAAGTTTATCAGGGAGATCATGAGCGGAGTATATGCGAGCGATTTTGGGCTGTGGGATACAGATACCGGTGACATTTACCGGCATAAAAAGGCATTGGAGCTGGATGATGTAAAGATGCTGTTCAATATTGTCCCGGAGTCTGCAAGGTACTTAGTGGAAAGGCCGATTGAAGAGATCGCGATGACAACTGTATTTAACAATAAACCGGATGTTATCTGCGTATCAGGGACGAATGCGGGAGCGGCTACAGATGTGAATGTACTGAAGAAGGTTAAGGATGCTCTTGCGGACACGGCAGTATTCGCCAATACCGGATGCAGAGAAGAGACGATCGAAGATATCCTTAAAATTGCCGACGGAGCGGTTGTGGGGACGACATTTAAGAAGGACGGCAGATTCGAAAACCAGGTCGATCAGGAGAGAGTCCTGCGGTTTATGGAACGGGTCGAGAGATCAAGATAAGGAGAATGCCATGATAGATGTAAAAGAAGTTTTGATGGAGTTCATGCGTACACCGGCGCCGGCAGGCTATGAAAAAGAGATGTCCTATAAGATGAAAGGATATTTTGAGAGGTTCTGTGATGAGGTGTTCATTGATAATGTGGGAAATTGTATCGGGAAAATAGACGGAACAGATCCGAAGGCCCCGAAGATCATGTTCATTGGCCATATGGATTCGGTCGGACTTGTTATCAGGCATATTGATGAGGATGGATTTGCCGGGGTCAGCCGCTTGGGCGGAACGGAAGAGAAGGTTCTTGCCGGGTCAAAATTCCTTGTAAGAAGCGAGGACGGGCAGTGGTATCCTGCTTTGATTGGCCCCAAGGCGCATCATGTGACGCCGCCGGAAGAGAAGTATGTGGTAGAGAATGTTAATCAGGTCTATCTTGATCTGGGAGCAGGATCGAAGAAGGAATTAGAAGAAAAGGGAATACATATCGGCTGCCCGGTGGTTTATAAGCCGGAAGCGACAGAACTGATGGATGACAAAGTAACAGGTACGTCTGTGGATAACCGGGGAGCGTGCGCTGTCTTAGTGAAGATGGCGGAATTGCTGCATCAAAACAGGCCCGTCTCCAGTGTCTATCTGGTCGGAACCGTATGGGAAGAATTCAATTTAAGAGGCGCGATCCTGGCGGCAAGGCATATTGCTCCTGATATCTGTATATCCCTTGATGTTGCACTGGCAGGTGATACGCCGAATCTGAAGGGTGTCTTTGATGTGGAACTGGGGAAGGGGCCCTGTACGGAACTGCTTACGTTCCACGGAAGGGGAACGCTGAACGGGGTGCTGCCCTGTGAAGGGCTGTTTCGGCTCGCGAAGGAGGTCTCCGGGGATATGGGGATATCGCTGCAAAGAACGGTTGCCTATGGTATGCTGATGGATTCCTCTTATGTTCAGTTAGAGGGAAAGGGCGTGGCGACTCTGGATATGGGATTCCCGGCAAGATATACACATACGCCGGCGGAGGTATGCTGTGTACGGGATATTGAACAGTTGGCCGGCTTATGCAGCGGGATGGCCCAAAGAGTGAATGCGGATATGGAATTAAAACGCTTTTAAGTTGAAAAGGCCTATTGCGTGAGGTATAATGATTATGAAAACAAGGTATTTTATGGGGATAGATATAGGGACATATGAGAGCAAGGGGGCTGTCATAGACGAACGGGGTAAGGTCATTATGACTTACTCCTGTCCGCATGTTATGGAGACGCCGAAGCCGGGATATGCTGAACATGATGCCGAGGCAACCTGGTGGAAGGATTTTTGTGAGATCAGCAGGAAGCTGATTGAGGATTCGGGTATAGAACCGGAGGAAATCGAGGCGGTTGGATGCAGTACGATCGCTCCCTGTTGTCTGCCGGTGGATGAGAAGCTGCGCCCTCTAAGGAAAGCGATCCTGTACGGAGTGGACGTCCGGGTCGGAGAAGAGATCGAATATCTGGAGAATACTTTTGGAAAGGAAGAACTGTTCCAAAAGTGCGGAACGCCGATCACGTCTCAGTCAGCCGGTGCGAAATTACTCTGGATAAAGAACCATGAACCGGATATCTATGCGAAGACATATAAATTTATTACAGGAAGTACCTACTTAACAGCGAAACTGACCGGTGAATTTGTGATAGACCGTTATACGGCAGCATGCTGGACGCCGATGTACAACATCGGGAAGCAGGATTGGGAAGAAGACCTGTCGCTGTTTTGCCGCCGGGATCAGTTGGCGGAATGCAGATGGTCGGATGAAGTGATCGGAACCGTAACGCCTGCTGCGGCTGCCGAGACCGGGCTTAGTGTTCATACGAAGGTGATTACGGGAACGGCTGACGCGTCTGCGGAAGCTTTCAGCGTGGGCGTAATGAAACCGGGCGATATGATGGTTATGTATGGTTCTTCCATATTTATTATTCATGTGGTGGAAAATTTTACCAAAGACAGAAGATTATGGGCGGGACCTTATCTGTTCCCGGGCACATATTCTATGGCGGCGGGAATGTCAACTTCGGGGACGCTTACCAGATGGTATAAAGAGCAGTTCGCAAGAGACGTGGCGGCAGAGGCAGAAGAGCGCGGGCAGAATGCTTATGAGGAGTTGGCGAAGAGAGCAGAGGATATTCCGGCAGGATCAAAGGGAGTGATCGTTCTGCCCTATTTCTCAGGAGAACGGACTCCGATCAATGATGTGAAGGCAAAGGGAGTGATATTCGGCCTGAATGTCCTTCATACAAGGGAACATATTTACCAGGCATGCCTGGAAGGGATCGGATACGGAATAGCGCAGCATTTTGATGTGTTTGAAGAGCGGAAGATAGAGACAAAGAAGGTAATGGCAGTAGGCGGCGGCACGAAAAATGAGAAATGGATCCAGATCGTATCGGATATCTGCGGCAGAGAACAGAAGGAAGCAGAAGAAACGATCGGGGCGGCATACGGAGACGCGCTGCTTGCCGCACTGAGCGTGAAGGTTTTTCGGACTCCCGATGAAGTGAATGAGATTATCAAGATACGAAAAGCTGTGAAACCAGATATGGAAAATCATGAATTATACCGTCCGTTAAAGGAGAAATACACGGATCTGTATCTGGCGACGAGAGAGATTATGCACCGGGACTGATACGGTAATATAGTTGATGAGAGGGATTGGCTTATGATCAGAAATGAGAGACTGGAATGTATTGAGCGGTATGTGATGGAGCACAAATATGCTTCCACAGAAGAATTAATGAAAGCGCTGAATGTATCTAAAGCGACTGTGCGCAGAGATCTGTCATTATTGTCTGACAGCGACAATCTGAAGATCGTCCGCGGCGGAGTTATGCAGCGCAATACGGAAAGTACGAAATATGAGCCGTCCTATGATGAGAAGATTATGATAAATGAAGACGAGAAAAGACGGATTGCAAAGCGGGCGAGCGAGCTGATCTCGGAAGGTACAACGATCGTGCTGGACTCCGGCACAACGATCCTGCATCTGACCGAAGAGATGAATCGATTTAAACAGCTTGTCGTTGCGACGTGTGATGTCCGAAATGCTGTCTCGCTGGCAAAATGCGACGACCTGGATGTTATGATGATCGGCGGGGGAATGATCAGGGGCGGATTTTTTACGGTGATCGGCAGTATGGTGGAGAAGATGATCAGGGATTTGAATTTCAATCAGGCATTCATATCCTGTGATGCGGTGAATATAAAAAACGGCGTCATGATCACGAATTTTGATGAGGTTCAGATTAAGCAGTCTATGATCGCGTCATCCCATGAAGTGATTCTTCTTGTAGATCACGGCAAGATCGAGTCGGTATCCTTCGGTTCATTTGCAAGCCTTGACCAGATCGACAAGATCATTACAGGGGTAGAACTGCCGGATGAAACATACAACAAATTCATAAGCCTGGGGATCGATATAGAGCGCGTATAAACATCTTTCAATTGAATCCAAATAAGTGTATAATAGCTTAAGCACATAAGAAGCTAAGTGTACCTTAAAGGAGAAGAGAAGATGCTTGGAGAAAAACGAGGAAGAAAGCTTGATAAATATATGCCGGATTACGTGGTCTTCGACCTGGAGACGACCGGGACGAATTCTAACAGCGACGCAGTCATAGAGATCTCGGCGGTCAAGGTGAAGAAGGGCAGGGTCGAGGATGAATTCTCGACTCTGGTCAACCCCGAATGCCCGATTCCGTTCTATGCGTCGCAGGTCAATAACATCTACGACAGCATGGTGAAGGATGCGCCGGTGTTCAGGGATGCGTTGGCGAAGTTCAATGAATTCATCGGCGGCATGGTCCTGGTGGGACATAACATACACACGTTTGATATGAAGTTTATCTGGCGGGACGCAGAAAATTATTGGGGGAAGACGATCGCGAATGACTACATAGATACGCTGACGCTTGCCAGGCAGTGTCTTTGGCAGTTGTCCCATTATAAGCTGGTGGATCTGGCGTCCCATTATCACATATCAGCAGACGGAGCGCACCGTGCGCTTGCGGACTGCCGTATGAATCAGAAGGTGTTCGAGATGCTGGGGAAGGAACTGGAATCTCCGGCGGTGAAGGCGAATACGAGAACTTGTCCGAAGTGCGGGCAGTTCCTTAAGAAGCGCAGCGGGAAGTTCGGTGAGTTCTGGGGCTGTAGCGGGTATCCGGCATGCAGATACACAGAGAATATATGATAAGGGAAGCATAACGGGATTTATAGATAATACAAATAAAAATCATATGTTCATGCGGAAAAGTGATTGGAATTCGAGACGCAGGACGGATATACTGAAACTAACGAAAAGGAAGGCGAATGCGAAGCATTTTTGAAGATGTCTTCCGGCGATACATGAAAGAGGAGGTATATCAGTATGTCTATTACAGCGGAGACCGCAAAGTCACATGCAAATGATCCGGCAGTATTATGCTGCAGAGCAGAGGAAGGGATCACGATCGAGGCGGCGAATCTGGAAGATCCAGCGATCTTTGATGAATTGGTTGATTCAGGGCTGCTGAACCTGGACGGATGTCTGACGATCGGTCAGGTGTTGGGAGCAAAGTTAACAAAGACGAGCGATTCCTTATGCCCGCTGACGGCCGAGAATGTGGAAGGCTTCAAGGACGCGGCAGAAGATGACGCGACGGAAGAGACAGAAGAAGCCGCGGCGCCGGCAGCAGAGATGAGCGTACAGGGAGCAGTCACTACGATAAGGGGCGGCAAGGTGATCATTTCCATCAAGGAAGGCAAGGATATCTATCTGGAGCTTCCGATTTGATCCCCGCAGGCAGCGGACTGACGGGATGTGCTTGCGTGTACATTTTTGAGTCAAATACCCCGCTGCAAGCAACGGGGCATCAAATTTGCAACGCTGCAGAGCAGCGGGGTATTTGACCCTCGCGGCAGTCGCCAAATGTGCATGCAAGCATGCCCGCTTGGCTCGTTGCTCGCGGGAATAATGCATGAAATAAGCAGAGGATTCGGTACGTTACGGTACTAATCCTCTGCTTTTATCTTCCGCAATATCTTTTCCACAAATACCTTGGCGTGTTCGAGGTCCAGACTGTCGGGATGTGTCAGCGCCGCGTCGAAGTTGCGGATGCACAGGTTGATCTGTGAGGCGTTCTTGTCGGTGCGCAGGGCTTCGTATTTCTGGCGGACCCGGTGGGGCATCTTGCCCTGGCAGATAAATGCGCCCAGATAGTCGTTGTCGGATTCGATCCACGCGTTGGCGCTGTACTCAATGGCGCTGTAATACTCGGGCGAATCGCCCATCCCGCAGGTTCCGAAGAGGGCGATCTGCTTGCCGCTTAATCCGCTTAGGAAGTCGCTGACGGCCATGCTGCAGGAACCCCGGTGTACGCAGAATCCGATGAAGTAGACCTTTGCTTCCGGGATCGTCTTGTCGGTTGTGATATCGATCAGATCTTTTGAGGTGCCCGGAAGATGGGAGAAGATAGTTGCGGCTATTTTCTTCGTATTGCCGGATTCACTTTGATACAGTACAAGATATTCGATCATGGCCTGGCCTCCTTTCCTGGATCGTGGGGAAATGATTTAGATATAACCGCCCGGTACGCCTCCGCAGCACATTCCGCTGCCGCAGCACAGATTGCACAGGATATTGGCGATACAAAGCTTCGTACACCAACTGCTTCCGACGGTGTATGTAGTCTCGTAGGGGTCTTGCTGCCGCTGATACCAGCTTCCGCCGCTCTGGAAACGGTTGACCAGAAGTTGATACTGGAAATTATTGGGTTCAAGGCGGAGCGCTTCCTGGGCATGCTGCAGTGCGATTACGTTGTTGCCGATGCCGGAATTGGCAAGCGCACTGTAATAGAACCAGCGTGCGTTCCGGTCTCTGATCCCGTTGAGGAGGTTCAGAGCTTCCCGGTAATGACGGCTGTTGATGAAGTTGCTTGCCGCCTTCATATGAAGGTCATCTTCCGATTCGGTGGGACCGGCGTCTGCCTGACGGTACTGTCCGCTGAAGCCGCGGAAGCTGCCGAACCCGCCGAATCCGCCGAAATCACCCGACGGATCATAACCGTCCTGGGCGCTACCGGAAGTCTGGTATTCACGTTCCTGCATGATCTGCTGATATGCCTGCTGAACTTCCTTGAACCGCGCTTCGGCCTGATCCTTGTTGGGATTGTTGATGTTGGCGTCAGGGTGGTATTTGCGGCTTAAGCTTCTGTATGCTTTTTTGATCTCTTCATCTGAGGCGCTCTGTGATACGCCTAAGACGCTGTATGGATTTATCATGGTTATACTCCTGAAACTGACTGAATGATCTTACCCGGTTGGGTATGGCAAACTCAGCGCCGTGATGTTACTTCTGTGTAACGGCACCACACGCCAGAATACAATATATTGCGAAGAATGTCAACATGCAGAAGAATCGGCAGCTTCTCGAATTCCCGGGAGCATTCCGCCATCATCAGGGTCAGCAGATGTCGGCTGTTTTCTGCAAAAAGCGAGTCTTTCTGATACGCTTCTTTGAAAGGGTTATAGGTTCCTGCTGCGATATCCTTTTCTACATCCTCGTAAGCATCCATCAGATAGATGAATTTGCCCAGGAAGAAACCGATCTTTCGGAGAGAAGGTTCCCACTCGTCCCTGCGGCAGGCGAAGATCTCTGACATAATATTGCCGAAGATTCCCGCCATCAGATCAATGTTCTGTTCGTTCTGCCGTTCCAGCTCGGACAGTCTTCGGAGATTATCCGATACGGCCGCAATTTTATGGGGGTATTGCTGCTGGATCGTTCTCATATGAGGATATAAGAGCCGGGCTTCGATGTAACGCCGCCGTCTGCGTTCGTCTTCCCAGTCGTCCTTGCACTTGAAATAAGAGAGGATGAGATTGACGGCGGCGGCGTAATCCGTGTATTCGTTGGTTCTGGCCAGGTGCTTTTCCAGAGGGTGCGCGATGCAGTTCACCGTTACTTCCCTGGTATCCGGTTCGTACAGCCCGGTCAGAAGTACGATGAGAAAGGTCATATCATAAGATAAAGTAAGCTGTCCGCGGATGCCGTAAGATTCTTTCAGACGCTTGCAGAGTCCGCAGTAGTAGGAGTGATATACGTCATAATCTTTGAATTTCATCTCGGCCTTGTTGATTGCGATATATCCAAACATGTAGTTATCCTCATTAGCTGTTCTTGATAAAGGTTGCGCTGCATTTCGGGCAGCGGATCTCTATGCGTCCCTTGCCTCTCGGGATGCGGATCTTCTGCCGGCAGGCCGGACATTTGTAGATGTGGTGGGTCTTGCGCTGTATCATCAGGTTCTTCTGCCGGTAAACGGCGGTCCGCAGCTTATATGTTTTGTTCAGATACCATTGGTTCTCCGAAGAGCGCTTGTAGATATTCCGTGAAAACATGCGGAAATAAGAATAGATGATGCAGAACCAGGATACAAGCGACAGGATCATGCTGTGATTCCAGCCTGCAAGCACCATGGAGACCACACCGGTAATAATTGTAAATTTGCCCAGAGAATCCATTCCGTAGCGTCCGTACATAAAGCGAATTAATTTTTCTTTCAAGTGAATCAACCTCCTAAACTTATTTATAATCATACGCGGGGAAAGGAGAAAGTCAATAAATTGCGGATAAAAAATATATAAAGTTTTTAAAGTCTTTATACACAGATCGGTTCGTGCTATAATAGAAAGCACGTTGGGATACAGTAAATGATTGGCGGAGTTAGAGAAATGGACAGATTAACAAGATTGATCAAAGATGATATGAAACCGGCGCTGGGGGTGACGGAGCCGGGGGCGATTGCTTTTGCGGTGGCAAGCGCCAGGGCGCGGATTCAAGGTGAGGTTAAGAAGGTCCGCGTGGCGCTTAATTCGGGTATGTATAAGAATGCCTATACCTGCGGGATCCCGAATTCGGCCAGGTTCGGGAATCTCTATGCGGCGGCGTTAGGAGCGGTGGCTGCTGATGCAGGCCGGGGGTTGGAGTCTCTGGCAGAGATTACCCCGGAAGATGACGAGAGAGCGTCGCGTCTGGTGGATGACGGCGCGGTCGAGGTAGTTATGGATCATATCGGTTCCAATATCACGATTGATGCGGAAGTAGAGACGGATCAGGAATGGTGTGCGGTACATATCCGGGACAGCCATACGAATATTGTGGCTATAGAGAAGAATGGGGAGCGGATCGGTGAAAGTTCTGATGCATATAACGGCGGTGCAGGAGAAAGAAGCTTTGACCAGGGCGGAACTGATGCAGACAGAGTGTGCGAAGACAAGGATATACCGATGATTCATCGGTATTCTCTGCGTGATATATTGAGTTATGTCAACGAGGTGCCGGAAGAGGAGATTGATTTCATACAGGATGCTTTTGCCATGAATATGGAATTGCTGGAGGAAGGGCTGGCATCTGACCGGACAGTGATCACGAAGCGGCTTCTGAAAGAGAACGGCGGTAAGGTGATATCGGAGCATCCTCTCCGGACAGCGCAGCTATTATGTAACGGAGCGATTGAGGCGAGAGTATTAGGGCTTAGCAGGCCGGCAATGAGTATTACAGGGAGCGGGGCTCACGGCATTATCGTGACGATGCCGCTGCTGGCATGGTATCGGACGGCGGGCTGTCCGGGTGAAGGTCCCTATGGTCTTCCGGCAAGGGAGAAGGGTGCGGCGGACGGATCGGTTCTCCTGCGGGCAGCGGCGCTAAGTTTCTTGATTACAATGTATATCAAGGAGTATTCGGGAAGACTGTCGGCATTCTGCGGGTGCGGGATCGCGGCAGGAACGGGGATGGCATGCGGTCTGGCATATATGAGGGGCGCAGACGAGGCGGCGGCAGGCAGGGTGATCCAGAATATGGCGAGCGGCCTGACCGGTATGATCTGCGACGGAGGAAACCACGGCTGCACGATGAAAGGGATCGTGGCAGTGGATGCGGCGTTCAGGTCTGTGGATCTGGCGCTGGACGGCGTATGTATCGGAGAGATCCATGGAATCAACGGGAAGACGCCGGAGGATACCATGAGGCATATGGGGATGATCGCATCTCCGGGAATGGTCGAGACAGAGAAGACGATCGTAGAGATCATGGAGCAGAAATGATATAGAGGAGTGTATGATATGGGAGAAGTCAGAAAGAGGAACGGTAATCCTGCAGGCGGCAGCAGACGGACGTCCAGAGGAGCAGATTCGGCGGAGGGGCCGCACAGGGGCCGCCGAAGGAAGGGAAAAGGCAAGAAGGGGAAGGGCATTGTGTCGAACTTGATCCTGATCGTGGCGCTGGCAGTATTTGCCGTGTCTGCATATCAGTTGTTCAAGATCGGTAAGGGCTATTATGACGGGAGAAGCGAATATGATAAGATTCGGGATCTTGCGATCGAGACGAAAGACGACGGCGGGGATGATGCCGGGAATCAGCCGAGATACCAGGTGAATTTCGACGAGTTGATGGCGCTTAATTCCGATACCATCGGCTGGATCCGTTTCGATCCGGAACCGGCGATCATCAATTATCCGATCGTCCAGGGGAAGGATAATCAGGAATATTTGCACAAGACGTTCTCTGCAAATGATAATTCTCTGGGGACGATCTTCTTGAATGTGGAGAATAACCCGAACTTTCGGGATCAGAACTCGATCATATACGGACACAGAATGAAGGACGGCTCCATGTTCCGGCATCTGCAGGATTATGAGGATCGGGCGTTCTGGGAGGCGAATCCGTATTTCTATATCTATACGCCGGACGGACAGGAGCTGATATACCACATCTATTCCATGGGCGAGGTGCTGGACACTTCGGATACGTATCTTACCGAGTTTAATACGGAGGAAGAGTATCAGAATTTCCTGAATATGACGAAGCAGGTATCCTTATATGATACAGGGATCGAGGTGACGACCAGCGACACGATCGTTACATTGTCGACCTGTACCAGTGCCAGCGATAATCATCGGTTCGTAGTCAGGGGCGTGAGAGTGAAAGAGTGAAAGAGGGCGGTCAATGATGAAGAATGATTACACATACGAAGTTGGAGATATCGTTACATTGAAGAAGCAGCACCCGTGCGGAAGTAAGGAATGGGAGATCCTGAGGGTGGGTGCGGATTTTCGGTTGAAATGTTTGGGCTGCGGGCATCAGATCATGATCGCACGCAAGCTTGTCGAAAAAAACACGAAGGATTTGCGCAAAAAAACTTGAAACAAGCTCGCTGTTATGGTATCATATTAATCCGTGATACAATATATCCTTGCTCCCACATAAGCTGAGCGGGGGCCAAAAGACCAGAAGGAGGTGCAAAGGCGACATGAACAAATATGAATTAGCTGTTGTTGTCAGTGCAAAGATCGAAGATGACGAGAGAGCACAGGTAGTCGAGAAGGTGAAGGCTTTAGTAGAGCGTTTCGGCGGCCAGATCTCTGATGTCGATGAATGGGGTAAGAGAAGACTGGCTTACGAGATTCAGAAGATGAGAGAAGCATACTACTATTTCATCCACTTCGATGCTGAAGCTGATGTCCCGGGTGAGATTGAACAGAGAATCCGCATCATGGACAACGTGATCAGATATTTATGCGTTAGACAGGAAGCATAAGCGGGAAGTAGAGGTAATTATATGAATAAAGTAATTTTGATGGGACGCTTGACAAGAGATCCGGAAGTGAGATACTCACAGGGAGGAGAGAATCCGTTGGCGATCGCCAGATTTACGCTGGCCGTTGACCGCAGATTTAAGCGTGACGGAGAAGCAACCGCAGATTTTATCAACTGTGTTGCTTTTGGAAGACAGGCAGAGCATGCCGAGAGATTTTACCGTCAGGGCTTGAAGGTTGTGATCACAGGGCGGATCCAGACCGGAAGCTATACCAACAAGGACGGCGTGAAGGTATACACGACGGATATTGTCGTAGAAGAACAGGAATTTGCCGAGAGCAAGGCTGTCAGTGACGCCAATGCCGGAGGATATCGTTCTGCTCCCACACCGGCACCAGCACCGGCTCCGGTATCGGATGCAGGTGACGGCTTCATGAATATTCCGGATGGAATTGATGAAGAATTACCATTTAGTTGATATCATATGTGAAAGGAGAGTTGAACACCATGGCTTACGATAAAGGTAATCGCCCGGAAGGCGGCTTCAAGAGAAGAGGCGGCGGACGCAGAAGAAAGAAAGTATGCGTATTCTGCGGCAAGGAGAATAATGAAATTGATTACAAGGATGTAGCAAAGTTAAGGAAATATATCTCTGAGAGAGGTAAGATCCTTCCGAGAAGGATCACGGGTAACTGTGCGAAGCATCAGAGAGCGCTGACGGTAGCGATCAAGAGAGCACGTCACATCGCTCTGATGCCATACGTACAGGATTAAGCGAATACTTGTATGGTATAAGGGCTGCCGCGCCGGGTATTAACCGGGCGGCAGCCTTTTTGATACCTGCATGGCAAAATTATCCGTTTCTGACGGTCTGCCCTTGCTTTTAGCAGCCTTTTTTGGTACATTAACAGTAGGGAATGATTAGGGAAAGGACTGTTAAAGGGATTGTCTATGATAGTAGAAGTAATTAGCAGTAATAAGGAACTGGAGAATGTAAGGCCGTTTCATGTGGAGCATCTGCTGTGGGGAACGAAGGCTATTCCAAGGACGTACGGATATCTGGGTTTTGTTCCGGATGAAGGGTTCTATCTGAAGATGGTATGTGAGGAGAGTGAACCGCTCCGCACATATGAGAATTTTCTGGACCCTGTTTACAGGGACAGTGCAATGGAAGCATTTCTCCAATTTGAACCTCAGAGAGGCGGACGTGAGACGGCGGTTTATCTTAATTTTGAGGCGAATGCGAACGGCGCGCTGTTGGCGGCGTATGGCAGCGGGCGTACATACAGGACCTATTTTTCCAAAGAAGAGTTGGACCTGTTTGGCTGCACGGCGGCGATAGAGGAGGATCATTGGAGTTTTTCGATTTTTATTCCGATTCAGGTGCTGGAGAATGTCTATGGATCTCTGAATCTTGGGATAGGAAGCAGATTCACCTGCAATTTTTATAAGATATCAGAGTCGAAGGCTATTGAGCATTATGCATCCTGTTTCCCGATCCGGTCAGAGATTCCAAGCTTCCACATGCCGGAATATTTCGGCGAGGCAAGGATCGGCGAGCACAAGGATGCGGACGCACATTTATTATATTCCCCTTATGCAGGGGTGGATATAAAACAAAGAAAGGATAATCAGGAGGGTATATTCATGAAGATCTACAAAGCAGCAGATTACAAGGAGATGAGCAGAAAGGCGGCGAATATTATCGCGTCACAGGTGATCTTGAAGCCGGATTGCGTACTGGGACTGGCGACGGGATCTACACCGATCGGAACTTATGAGAGGTTGGTTTCTCTGTATAAGGAGGGGAATCTGGACTTTTCCAATGTGAAGACGGTGAATCTGGACGAGTACAAGGGACTTCCCCGTACCAATGACCAGAGCTATTATTACTTCATGCATGAGAACCTGTTTGACAAGGTGAATATTGATCCGGCTAACACGAACCTCCCGGATGGAATGGAACCGGACAGCGACAAGGAGTGTGCGAGATATGAGGAACTGATCGAGTCTCTTGGCGGGGTGGATCTGCAGCTTCTGGGTCTTGGCCATAACGGGCATATCGGATTCAATGAGCCGGCAGATGCGTTTGATAAGGTGACGCACTGTGTAGATCTGCAGGAGAGTACGATCGAGGCGAATAAGAGGTTTTTCGCTTCGGCAGATGATGTTCCGAAGCAGGCGTATACCATGGGGATCGGGACGATCATGCGTGCGAAGAAGGTGTTGCTTGTTGTCAGCGGAGAGGACAAGGCGGATATTGTGGCGAAGGCGTTCTTTGGGCCTGTGACTCCGGCGGTTCCGGCTTCGATCCTTCAGATGCATGGAGATGTAACATTGGTAGCGGACGCGGCGGCGTTATCTAAGATCCCTCAGTAAAGGGAGCCTGTAAACGGGTCAAAAGAGGTAAGAATATGGATAATCATAGGAGAGGGCGGGTTACGATCCCGACAGATGTAGATGTGGTTCCGGAGACATTGGAACTTGTGAAGCGCTGGGGAGCAGACGCGATCCGTGACTGCGACGGAACGGAATATCCGGAAGAGCTTAAGGCTGTGGATGCTAAGGTGTATTCGACTTACTATACTACAAGGAAAGATAACGAGTGGGCGAAGGCCCACCCGGAAGAGATTCAGCAGATGTATATCATGACGCCGTTTTATAATGCGGCGGAGGATACCTTAAGGATTCATTTGATGAACCATCTGTATCCGGATATGCTGGCAGTAAATTCGCGGGACGATATCCGGAGATGGTGGGAGGTCATAGACCGTACCACAGGTCTGGCCGTACCTGCAGACGAGAAGGACGGCACAAGGATATGCGGTGCGGACGGCGCCGCGGCCAGATGGCATTATGAAGAGGCGGCAGGTGATGTAGTGATCACACATGCGGATGAATTCCATGATTATACGGTGAGCTTCCTTGCCTATATTATGTGGGATCCGGTGCATATGTACAATGCGGTGACCAATGACTGGCAGGGTGTGGAGAAGCAGATCACGTTTGATGTGCGCCAGCCGAAGACCAGGGAATTCTCCATGAAGCGTCTGCGGCGGTATATTGCGGATAATCCGCATATTGATGTGATTCGCTATACTACATTCTTCCATCAGTTTACACTGATTTTCGATGAGTTTGCCAGAGAGAAATATGTGGACTGGTACGGATATTCGGCGTCGGTAAGTCCGTATATCTTGGAGCAGTTCGAGCGGGAGGCAGGATATCCGTTCCGGCCGGAGTATATTATCGATCAGGGATATATGAACAATACCTACCGGATCCCGTCCAGAGAGTTCCGGGATTTTCAGGATTTCCAGAGAAGAGAGGTCGCAAAGCTTGCCAAAGAGATGGTGGACATCACGCACGAATACGGAAAAGAGGCGATGATGTTCCTTGGAGACCACTGGATCGGAATGGAACCTTTCATGGATGAATTCAAAGAGATCGGGCTGGATGCAGTCGTTGGAAGTGTGGGTAACGGTGCGACCCTGCGGCTGATCAGTGATATCGAGGGAGTCCGCTATACGGAAGGCCGGTTCCTGCCGTATTTCTTCCCGGATACCTTCCATGAAGGAGGAGATCCTGTGAGGGAAGCGAAGGTGAACTGGGTGACGGCAAGAAGGGCGATCCTTCGCAAACCGATCGACCGTATCGGGTACGGCGGCTATCTGAAGCTTGCAATGGAATTCCCGGAATTCATAGACTATGTAGAGGAGGTCTGCGAGGAGTTCCGGGTTCTGTATGAGAATATCAAGGGTACGGTTCCTCATTGCGTGAAGAGAGTGGCTGTGCTGAACAGTTGGGGAAAGATGCGTGCATGGGGGAATCATATGGTGCATCATGCGCTCTATCATAAGCAGAATTATTCTTATGCGGGAGTGATCGAGGCGTTAAGCGGCGCTCCGTTTGATGTCAGCTTCATCAGCTTCGATGATATCAGGGAGAATCCGTCCATCATGGATGATATTGATGTGATCCTGAACGTGGGAGACGCCAATACGGCCTACACCGGCGGAGAGAACTGGAAGGATGAGAAGATCGTGACTGCTGTCAAGAGATTTGTCTACCGGGGAGGCGGCTTCATCGGAGTTGGCGAGCCGGCGGCATATCAGTGGCAGGGGCGGTTCTTCCAGTTGGCCGGCGTCCTGGGTGTTGAGGAAGAGACCGGATTTACGCTGAATGTTGACAAATATAACTGGGAGGAGCATGAGCATTTTATTACGGAGGACTGCAAAGGCGATATTGATTTTGGGGAAGGCAAGAAGAATATCTTCGCGCTCGACGGTACGACTGTGATCTGCCAGAAGGATAAGGAAGTACAGCTGGCAGCGAATTCCTTCGGCAAGGGGAGAGGCGTGTACATCGGCGGACTTCCCTACAGCTTCGAGAACAACAGGCTTCTGTACCGGGCGATCCTGTGGGCTGCCGGCGCGGAAGATGAGCTTCACCGGTGGTTCAGTACCAACTACAACGTGGAAGTGCATGCCTATACCAAGAACGGCAAATACTGCGTGGTAAATAATACTTATGAACCGCAGGAGACGACAGTATATAAGGGAGACGGAACGAGTTTTGACCTTCAGATGAAGGCGAACGAGATTATATGGTATCCTATATAGGAGATGCTGCGTCTTCTTGGCAGCAGTATACCAGATGAGAGGGCGGAGGGGCTAGAAGCTTCCCTCCGCCATTGCTTTGATGGACAGTGCGTATTCTGACGGCGTCATACCGGTGACTTTCTTGAACTGCCGGGAGAAATAGTGAATGGAAGAATAGCCAAGCTGTTCGGAGATCTGTGTGAAATTCAGCCGGTTCATCCGTATCATTTCCTTTGCCGCGTTGATCTTCATCAGGGAGAAATACTCGATGATCCCAAGGCCGCAGCAGTCTTTGAAGATCTTCTGAAGCTGGGATCTGCCGATCAGGTTAGCGCGGCAGATCTGGTCGATGGTGACGGATGTGTGGATATGGACTTTCAGATATTCCGTGACCCGGTTGAAGATCTCAGTATCGCTTTTGCTCTTGGTGGATTTGAGCACCCTGGGATTGGAAAGCTGCTTATGAAGCGTTGCGGAATCGGAATATCTGCGGATCAGATGGATCAGAAGCTGCTCCAGATAGAGACTGATCAACTGTTCGGCGCCGAACAGCTCCGGTTCCTTTCTTGGCATGTTCTGCAGGTATGGGTCATCCAGCCGGCAGTCGAAGCAGCGTCTTGCCTCGCTGATGATATTGGCAAGGATATTGCGTTCTGCTTCGTCGATCTTGAGTGTCTTCCTTCGGAAAAATGCCATTGCTTTGTCCTCACAGCGGAAGGAAATGACGACCAGGTTAGGGGCAACCTCTCCGGTTGCTCTGACGTTGTGGAATTCGTTGGGCTGATGAAAGGTGATCTCGCCGTGCCTTAAGACGGAACGTTCCGTGTCTGCCGTTACGATCACCTCTCCTTTGTCAACACAGAGGAATTCCCAGAAATCATGGGATTCTCCTTCGAAAGAGAAATCACTCATATATTCAAAGTAGTGGATGCTGTAGACCTTGCTGATAGATATTGATTTTCTAAGTATGATTCCGTTGTAGCTCATGGTGTAACCTCTTTATCTGAAATAACATGTATGACTTTATTTTACTGTATTTCGGATTAAATGAAAAGACGGGAAGCGCAGATAGTGCAGATAGTGCAAATCATGTAAAACATATTATAAAGATTTTTAGACATCTTTGTAATACAATGCAGATACATGGAAATGGTTTGTAACAGTTCAGAAAGAAATGGAGGTAAAAAAGATGAACAAACCTGTATTGGTGATCATGGCGGCAGGAATGGGGAGCCGTTATGGAGGATTGAAGCAGATGGACCCGGTTGACAGCGAAGGACATATTATCATGGATTTTTCCATGTATGACGCGAAAAGGGCAGGATTTGATAAAGTGATCTTTATAATTAAGCGGGAATTTGAAGAAGGTTTCCGGGAGAAGGTCGGTAAACGTATCGAGAAATATATGGAAGTATCCTATGCATTTCAGGATATCGGGAATATTCCGGCGGGCTATGAGGTGCCTGAGGGCCGCGTGAAGCCATGGGGAACGGCGCATGCGGTACTGAGCTGTATTGATCAGGTTGACGGGCCGTTTGCAGTGATCAATGCAGATGACTATTATGGAAGAGAAGCGTTCCGACTGATCTATGACTATCTGTCAGCACATGAGGATGACGAGAAATACCGTTATACGATGGTAGGATACCTGCTTGGCAATACGGTAACGGATAATGGACATGTGTCACGCGGCATCTGCGAGATCAATATGCAGGGGGAACTGATCAGCGTCGAGGAGAGGACACGGATCGAGAAACGTGATGGCGGGATCGCATTTACGGAGGATGACGGCAAGACCTGGACGGAAGTTTCCGGAGACGCTGTCGTGTCCATGAATATGTGGGGATTTACGAAGAGTATCTTACATGAGATCAGAGACGGATTCCCGGCGTTTCTTGACAAAGGGCTTAAAAGCAATCCGATGAAGTGTGAGTATTACCTTCCGGCGGTGGTGAGCCGTCTCCTGGAAGAAGGGAAGGCAACGGCGGCTGTTCTTAAGTCGGCGGATAAGTGGTATGGGATCACGTACAAAGAGGATAAACCAGTGGTAGTTGCAGCGCTTCAGAAGATGAAGGACGATGGGATCTATCCAATGCATTTATGGGAGGAAGAATAATGGGGGAAGCATCACCGATTCAGATTGCAGAGGTAATTGCTAATTTTCAGTATAACGGAAGGCTTGTGAGAGGATGTGCCTATGGAAATGGACATATCAATGACACATATCTTCTGACATTCCAGATCTCCGGCATGGGAAGCATCAAGGTCATCCTGCAGAAGATGAATAAGGACGTCTTTGGGAAGCCGGAGGAGTTGATGGAGAATGTGATGGGTGTCACTGCATTTCTGAGGGAACAGATCATCAAGAACGGCGGAGATCCGGAGCGGGAGACGCTGAATGTGATCCCTGCCTACGATAACAAACCGTATTACCGTGATTCTTATGGTGATTACTGGCGTTCTTATAAGTTCATCACGGATGCTACCAGCTATGATGTGGTGGAGAAGCCGGAGCATTTCTATGAGAGCGCGCTGGCGTTCGGGAATTTCCAGTGTATGCTGGCGGATTATCCGGCTGAGACGCTCAATGAGACGATCGAAGGGTTTCATGATACTAAGGCGAGATTCGCGGTATTCAAGAAGGCCGTGGAAGAGGATGTGATGGAGCGGGCGGCTTTCGTGAGAGATGAGATCCAGTTTGTTCTAGACAGAGAGGAGGTTGCGGATTATTTCGGGGACCTTCAGGCGAAGGGAGAGCTGCCGATCCGTGTAACACATAACGATACGAAGCTTAACAATATTATGATCGATAATAAGACGGGGAAAGGAATCTGCGTGATCGATCTGGATACGGTTATGCCGGGGCTTGCCATGAATGACTTCGGGGATTCGATCCGTTTCGGCGCAAGTACGGCGGCAGAGGACGAGAGGGATCTGTCGAAAGTGTCCTGTGATATGGAGTTGTTCGAGCTGTATGCCAAAGGCTTCATAGAAGGATGTGCAGGAAGGCTGACGGACAGGGAGATCGAACTGCTTCCCATGGGTGCGAAGGTGATGACTTTCGAGTGCGGTATGCGCTTCCTGACGGATTATCTCCAGGGGGACCGGTATTTTAAGATCCACAGAGAAGAGCACAATCTTGACCGGTGCCGGACGCAGTTCAAGCTGGTTGAGGATATGGAGAAGAAATGGGATATTATGCAGGATATTGTTAAGAAATATGGGTTCAATAATAGAAAACCCCTTGACAAGGGAGACTATTCGTAATAAACTAATCTAGCGTGCATCGGAAACGCCGTGTTTTTTGTGTATAAATATGTTTCCATGCAGCAGACGGGCGAAGGTCAGCCCGAAGGAATTGGCAACAAGAATGCAACTTATTATGATCGTAGGAGGTGAAAGAGAATGCCAACATTTAACCAGTTAGTAAAGAAAGGACGTCAGACATCTGTTAAGAAGTCTACAGCTCCAGCACTCCAGAAAGGGTATAACTCTTTGAGGAAGAGAAGCACGGATGTATCCGCTCCTCAGAAGAGAGGCGTATGTACTGCTGTTAAGACAGCTACACCTAAGAAGCCTAACTCAGCTCTTAGAAAGATTGCCAGAGTTCGTCTGTCTAACGGTATCGAGGTAACAAGTTATATCCCGGGAGAAGGACATAATCTTCAGGAGCATAGTGTTGTCCTGATCCGCGGAGGAAGAGTAAAAGACCTTCCAGGTACCAGATATCATATCGTTAGAGGTACACTCGACACAGCAGGCGTTGCAAAGAGAAGACAGGCACGTTCAAAATACGGCGCTAAAAGGCCGAAAGATGCTAAAAAGTAAACCTGAACACTTAGCGAGGTATTTGTGAGCTTAGTGTGAAGGTTGTTCTTCTGAACGAAGAGAAGAAGAACTTCACTTAGAAGGCTAGAACGAAGAGAAGAAGAACTTCATTTATTACAATTTAAGTAGTCACAAACAGAACTATGATTAAGTAAGTTGCAAGATATAGAGAATTGCACTACACAGTATCATTAGAGGACACATGTGAGTACCGATGAATTAATCAGTGCAAGCCGTATGGCCCGCACAATTATGTTTAAGGAGGGAAGGACCGTGCCACGTAAAGGACATACTCAGAAAAGAGACGTATTAGCAGACCCATTATACAATAATAAAGTGGTTACCAAGCTGATCAACAACATCATGTTAGACGGCAAGAAGGGTGTAGCACAGAAGATTGTATATGGAGCATTTGACAGAGTTGCGGCAAAATCCGACAAGCCGGCGATCGAAGTATTCGAAGAGGCTATGAACAACATCATGCCTGTACTTGAGGTTAAGGCAAGACGTATCGGCGGAGCAACTTACCAGGTGCCGATCGAAGTAAGAGCTGACAGAAGACAGGCTCTGGCGCTTCGCTGGCTGACATTGTATTCACGCAAGAGAGGCGAGAAGACGATGGAAGAGAGATTGGCGAATGAGATTCTTGATGCATCTAACAACACAGGTGCGTCTGTGAAGAAGAAAGAAGACATGCACAAGATGGCTGAAGCAAATAAGGCATTTGCTCACTATAGATTCTAGGAGGCAGCAAAGAATGGCTGGAAGAGAATATCCGTTAGAGAGAACCAGGAACATCGGTATTATGGCGCATATTGATGCTGGAAAGACAACAACAACAGAGCGTATCTTATATTATACCGGTGTTAATCACAAGATTGGTGATACTCATGAAGGTACCGCTACAATGGACTGGATGGCTCAGGAACAAGAGAGAGGTATCACCATTACTTCCGCTGCTACAACATGTCACTGGACGCTGCAGGAGAACTGTAAGCCAAAAGAAGGTGAGTTGGAACACCGTATCAATATCATTGATACTCCGGGACACGTTGATTTTACGGTAGAAGTAGAACGTTCACTCCGTGTACTTGACGGTGCAGTAGGTGTATTTTGTGCTAAGGGCGGAGTTGAACCGCAGTCAGAGAACGTATGGCGTCAGGCTGACACATACAATGTACCGAGAATGGCATTTATTAACAAGATGGATATCTTGGGAGCTAATTTCTATGGTGCAGTAGAACAGATCAAGACCAGATTGGGAAAGAATGCGATCTGCATCCAGCTTCCGATTGGAAAAGAAGACGATTTCAAGGGAATCATCGATCTCTTCGAGATGAAGGCTTATATCTACAATGATAATAAGGGAGATGATATCTCAATCGTTGATATTCCGGAGGATATGGCAGATGACGCAGAGCTTTACCGTTCAGAACTGGTTGAGAAGATCTGCGAATTAGATGACGATCTGATGATGGCTTATCTGGAAGGTGAAGAGCCGACCGTTGATGAGTTAAAAGCAGTTTTAAGAAAAGCTACCTGCGAGTGTACTGCAGTTCCGGTATGCTGCGGAACTGCTTACAGGAATAAGGGAGTTCAGAAGCTCCTGGATGCAGTGGTTGAATTTATGCCTTCACCGCTTGATATACCGCCGATTCAAGGCGTTGATGCGGATGGCAATGATACAGAGAGACATTCTTCTGATGAAGAACCGTTCTCAGCCCTTGCATTTAAGATTATGACAGACCCATTCGTTGGTAAGCTGGCATATTTCAGAGTTTATTCTGGTACAATGAACTCAGGTTCTTATGTATTGAATGCAACAAAGGGAAAGAAAGAGCGTGTCGGACGTATTCTTCAGATGCACGCTAACAAGAGAGAAGAACTTAGCAAGGTATATTCCGGAGATATCGCGGCAGCGATCGGATTCAAGTTTACAACGACAGGTGATACCATCTGTGATGAGCAGCACCCGGTAATCTTAGAGTCTATGGAGTTCCCGGAGCCGGTTATCGAGCTTGCGATCGAGCCGAAGACCAAGGCTTCCCAGGGCAAGCTTGGAGAGTCGCTTGCGAAGCTTGCGGAAGAGGATCCGACCTTCCGTGCGCATACTGATCAGGAGACAGGTCAGACGATCATTGCCGGAATGGGAGAGCTTCATCTGGAGATCATCGTTGACAGACTTCTCCGTGAGTTCAAGGTAGAGGCTAATGTAGGAGCACCTCAGGTTGCTTACAAGGAGGCATTTACCAAGGCAGTTGACGTAGATAGCAAGTACGCGAAGCAGTCCGGCGGACGCGGACAGTACGGACACTGTAAGGTTAAGTTTGAGCCAATGGATATCAACGGCGAAGAAGTATTCAAGTTCGAGTCTACAGTAGTCGGCGGCGCGATTCCTAAGGAATATATCCCTAAGATCGGGGAAGGTATCGAGGAAGCTATGCAGGCTGGTATCCTTGGAGGATTCCCTGTTGTAGGCGTTAAGGCGAATGTATACGATGGTTCTTACCATGAAGTCGATTCAAGTGAGATGGCATTCCACATCGCCGGATCACTGGCGTTTAAGGACGCTATGAAGAAGGCTGCTCCGATATTGTGCGAGCCTATCATGAAGGTTGAAGTTACAATGCCGGAGGAATATATGGGCGACGTAATCGGTGATATCAATTCCCGGCGCGGAAGAATCGAGGGTATGGACGACTTAGGCGGCGGTAAGATCGTACGCGGATATGTTCCGTTGTCCGAGATGTTCGGGTACTCTACAGACCTTCGTTCCAGAACACAGGGACGCGGTAACTACTCAATGTTCTTCGAGAAATATGAGCCGGTTCCGAAATCTGTTCAGGAAAAGGTATTATCGAATAAAAATGCTTAATTAAGTAAGAAAAGGCTTGAAAAACTGTATGATTTGAAATATAATCAATGTTAGCCGAGTAAACGTAAATATAATAACATGCCGTTAGCGGCACCGTAATAAGGAGGATTATTCAAAATGGCAAAAGCTAAATTTGAAAGAAACAAACCACATTGTAATATTGGTACAATCGGTCACGTTGACCACGGCAAGACTACTCTGACAGCTGCTATTACAAAGGTTCTGGCAGAGAGAGTTGAAGGTAACGCGGTAGTAGATTTCGAGAACATTGATAAGGCTCCGGAAGAGAGAGAGCGTGGTATCACAATTTCTACAGCACACGTTGAGTATGAGACAGAGAAGCGTCACTATGCACACGTTGACTGCCCAGGACATGCTGACTACGTTAAGAACATGATCACAGGTGCAGCTCAGATGGACGGCGCTATCCTTGTAGTTGCTGCTACTGACGGTGTTATGGCTCAGACAAAAGAGCACATCCTGCTTTCTCGTCAGGTAGGTGTTCCTTACATCGTTGTATTCCTTAACAAGTGCGATATGGTTGATGACGAAGAGCTTATTGAATTAGTAGAGATGGAAGTAACAGAGCAGTTAGAGGAATATGAGTTCACAGACTGCCCGATCATCAAGGGTTCTGCTCTTAAGGCACTTGAGGATCCATCAGGAGAGTGGGGAGATAAGATCATGGAGCTTATGGCTACAGTTGATGAGTATATCCCGGATCCACAGCGTGCAACAGATCAGCCATTCCTGATGCCTGTAGAGGACGTTTTCTCTATCACAGGACGTGGAACAGTTGCTACTGGTAGAGTAGAGCGTGGTGTTCTTCATGTATCTGATGAAGTTGAGATCATCGGTATCCATGAGGAGACAAGAAAGACTGTTGTAACTGGTGTTGAGATGTTCCGTAAGCTGCTTGACGAGGCTCAGGCTGGTGATAACATCGGTGCTCTTCTTCGTGGTGTTCAGAGAACAGAGATCGAAAGAGGACAGGTTTTGATCAAACCAGGTACAGTTAAGTGCCACAAGAAATTTACCGCTCAGGTATACGTTCTGACAAAAGATGAAGGTGGACGTCATACTCCATTCTTCAACAACTACAGACCACAGTTCTATTTCAGAACAACAGACGTTACAGGTGTCTGCAACCTTCCAGAGGGTGTAGAGATGTGTATGCCTGGTGATAACGTAGAGATGTCAGTTGAGCTGATTCATCCAGTAGCTATGGAGCAGGGTCTTACATTCGCTATCCGTGAGGGTGGTCGTACTGTAGGTTCTGGAAGGGTTGCTACAATCATTGAGTAATTGAAAATTCATTGAATTTATGGGACTTTCCGAGATTTCTCGGAGAGTCCTTTTTCGATGTTTGATGGAATTGATAAGCCGTGATAACAGAATGATAACAAAAATTCGCTAATTTTGAAGAAACGAGTGTAGCGCAATAGTTATCAGATTCTAGCAGATAACTATTTAGCCTTATACGATAACTCAACATTTGCTTTGTGCATTAATTCTTTGAAGAATCTAACTTGAGCAATTCTTTATTCTTTTCAATGTATTCTTTCCATACAGCTTCGCGGTCTTTCTGGTGTGTGTTCTCATATTTTTCGGTATATTCGTCATGAAGTGCCTTTAACTGATCCATGAGTGGTGTGTCAGCAGGGAGTTTCCCTCTGCGGATGCGGGCATACAGTCTGTTGTATGATTTAGTAAATTCCGTATGAATCGGGTGGCTGAATAACTTTTCCTTATAGGATTTCCGGCTGGCGTACTCATTACAGGTAGTGGAAGTGTCTCTGTATATTCTTGTGCAGTATTCTTGGTTGGAAGTGTACTTCACACGAAAATATCCATTACATAGTTTGCATTTTTTGATAACGAGTTCATCTTCAAGAAACAGCCGGATGCCTATACATAAGAACTGTTTGAATGACGTAATGGGGTATTTCCCGATTGCATTATCTGTAATAAGATTGGAGGCATGATTTAGATATTCTGTCCAATTTTGCGTATTGCAACTGTCTTTTTGGGCACGGATGTCAGATAGAAAATTGTTTTTCAGTTCCATAGTGGATAATGCATCCGATTGAAAATCCTGCTTACTGGCATACAGGCAATAGGAATGGTATATTTCAGCTATTGCACTGCTAGGCAACTGTAAGCCTTGTTTTGACGGCTCTATGGCAACCTCAGTTAAATAATTTCTTGCCTGCGTATATAAAGTTTCAAGACTGCTGACTTCTTCGGATAATAGTTTTGCGCTTTGGAATAGCCCCGCATCGGCTGATTTTCCAGCTTGCTGATAGCAGGAAAGCATTACCATATGAAATAGAGGATACAGATAAGACAGTGCCGGATGTTCTTCAAAGCAGGACTGCAATATCGGCATGATTTGTCCGGCAGAAGTCTCGATATCTTTTGGTATGTGTTCGCAGCAATATAAATTGAAGGTTTCTTTGTCAAAGGGGCAGTCGATGCCAAGCAATAGCAAAACAGACTTCAATTTCTCAAATGCTACAATAGCAGATTCCTTTTCAGGCATATCATAATCAAGGATTTCCATAATGCCGGTATGGATAGCTGCTTTCTTTATAAAATAGGCAGTACCGTTTTTGTGCGTATTCTTATCATCATAAGTGGAAGAAAGCGTTTCTTCGTGGGTGCGGCGGTTAATGCCATAGGTTGCAACACTAAAGTGAAAATCATTTTTGATGATGTCCTGCGAATATAAATTCATGCTTAAAATTCCTTTCTATCAGATGAACGGTGTAAAATAGCTTCTCATAAATGCATTTCTTTTCTTATAGATACAATAGTATCACAAGATAAAAATAAATTCAACAAAATTATCTTGACAAATAGTCTGTATTGATTTATTATAGGAAACAAGTCAAGATAAATTAGAATATCAAAATAAAAACTTGACAATATACAGCGTCAGTGCAGGAGGAGGGAGGTAGATGAATAACAATTATATGGTAACGGCACAGGATGTCGTTGATATGCTTGGCGTTTCTAAGGGACACGCATATAGGATTATCAGACAGTTGAACAAAGAACTGGAAGATAGCGGCTATATTGTCGTGTCAGGCAAGATTCCCAGAGCATATTGGGATAAGAAGTTTTACGGGTATCAAAGTGGAGTGACAACAGCGTAACAGGAGGTCGGCATATCATTCAGATAGCATATGCGGCTGAAACTAAAAGCAAATTTGAGGGTAGTTCTGCGGGATTGATTATATGGCAAACCGCAGACTGCCTTGAGAGGAAAGGAGATTTTATGTCAGTCTATAAGGATGAGCAGAGGGGAACATGGTATTGTATGTTCCGTTACAATGATTGGACGGGCAGGCAGAAACAAAAGTGCAAAAGAGGTTTCAAGACAAAGAGGGAAGCGAAAGAGTATGAGGAGCAGTTTATGCAAACAACAGAAGCAGACATGAATATGAAAGTGGGAGCTTTTGTTGAGATTTATTTCAGGGATAAGCAGGGTGAATTGAAGGAACGGTCGATCAAGAATAAGAGATATATGATTGAACGGCATATCCTTCCGTACTTTGAAAATAAGTCCATGAATGAAATTACACCGGCAGACATTATCCAGTGGCAGAACAAAATGCGGGAGGCTGGATATTCGCAGACATATCTGCGGATGCTTCAGAATCAGATGACTGCGCTGTTTACCCATGCTTCCAATATCTACAACTTGACAAACAATCCCTGCAAGAAAGTAAAGAAAATGGGGAAGTCAGATGCGGATAAAATGGATTTCTGGACTTATGAGGAGTACCAGCAATTCATTAATACGATTGAGGTGGGAAGCAGATATTATGTGCTGTTTGAGATTTTATTCTGGACGGGTATGCGTATTGGAGAATTACTTGCTATAACGAAGAATGACATTGACTTTCAGGAGAACAAAATATCCATTTCAAAAACTTATTACCGTACAGGGGGAAAGGATGTCATCACAACGCCTAAGACGGAACAGTCAGTCAGGACAATAGATATTCCAGAATTTTTGACGCAAGAAATCAAGGCGTATTGTGATAAGCTGTATGAATTTCCCGACAGTGAAAGGCTTTTCCCCATTGTATGCGAAGCAGTGCAGCATAAAATGGTAAGGCACATTCAAAAATCGGGAGTAAAAAGGATCAGGGTGCATGATTTAAGACATTCCGCATGTGCGTATCTCGCGCATCAGGGAGTAGCGCCTATGGTCATCAAGGAACGCATGGGACATAAGGATATCAAGATTACGCTGAATACATACGGACATTTATATCCTAACGAACAGAAGAAGGTTGCGGATATGCTGAACCGGAAAAGGAATGAAGCATCAAATGAAAATGCCCCTGTCGGAAACAGGGACAGTTCAGATGCAGATTAAACTGGTGGAACAATTTAATCTGTGACATAAAAAGGACAAGCCTCTCTATGAAAATCCTGCAAATTTATTATAGCAGAGGCTTGTCCTGAGCAAAAGAGATTTTTATGCATTATAGAGATTTATTTTGCAATGGAAAGATAGATGAAAAATATTTATAGAAAAGATATAAAAAATCAGGAGGACAAGCTATATGCAGAAATATAACAGCAACATAAGAATAATTGTCGGCGTGGATCATGGATATGGGAATATGAAGACCGCGCACAGGGTATTCCGGACAGGCGTGGAATGCATGGAGGAAGAGCCAATCGTCAGTAAGAATTTTGTGAGATATAAGGATAAGTTTTATGTGATCGGAGAGTCACATTTGGTATATCAGGGGAATAAAACGGATTCCGAAGATTTTTATATTCTGACACTTGCAGCGCTGGCGGAGGAATTGAAGTTCAGGGGACTTCATGAGGCAAATGTGATATTGGCGGTTGGGCTTCCGCTTGCATGGATGAAAAGTCAGGGCGCAGACTTTAGGCACTATTTGATGAAAGAACAGGAACTGCATTTTGAGTTCCGAAAAGAGAGATATTATGTGCATCTGTGCGGCGTAGAAATATTTTCACAGGGATTTGCGGCTGTTGTTAATTTAGGAGCAATGCAGGGAATGAATATGCTGGCGGATATTGGAAACGGAACTATGAACGTAATGCAGATTGTTGATAATAAACCGTTGGAAAAGAGCCTTGTGACGGAGAAATTTGGTGTGGGCATCTGTATGAAAGAGATACAGAAAGAATTATCAAAAGAAAACGGGGAGGATATTTCTGAAATGTTGATAGAACCGCTTCTTCGGAACGGTTTACAGGAAAGAACAGATAGTACCGCTAAAAAAGTAGAACATATTGCGACGAGGTATACGGAAAATATCAGAAGGCGTTTGACAGACTATGGATATAAGGAAGGGTTGGTACATCTGTATGTGATTGGCGGAGGCGGCTGTCTGATTCGGAATTATTCGGACTTGGCGGAGAAGACAGGAGTGACTTTTATTACGGATATTTGCGCCAATGCAAAGGGATATGAGACTTTGGCGGAGAAGAAATTGCGCAGATAGACAGCAAAGTTTCCATATCCGATTATATGTAGATTGAGTTATGGGAAAGGAATAAGTGTTATGAGAGGAACATATCGCTGTACCAATGTAAAATTCTGCATGGAAGATGAAAATCAGCGCAGGGCATGGGAATATCTGCATGGGCTGAACCGCAGGGATGGATCTTATGGAAAAGTGCTTGCGGATGCGCTTATTGCAGTGATAGACAGTCGGAGTAATTCGCAAAATGCGATGAGAAAGCGGTTTTCAGGTAAACAGTGTGAGAACTCAGAGGATGAGATTAAGGAGTTTGCAAATGAGATTGCAGGGGTTGTGTTGGAGGGCATAAACGACTATTTTGCCGAAAAAGCTGTTTTTCAAGGTGCAGAACAAGGAACTGCTGGAGCGCAAGTATCCAAACAAGAGCCAAAAGAGGAGATTGCAGAAGATATGTTGGATTTTGCTTTTTCAATGGGAGAGTAGGGTACAGAAGAATAGAGGGTAAATGGCACCGAGTTGGCACCCAGTTAATAAAGGCAAAGTGATTTTGGGTGCCAATTGGGAACCATAATGGGAGCAAGTTGGCAGATACTTTTCTGTTGGTAAAAAATCTAACGAGAGCAGAAATAGGAAATCTGTAAAAAAGACTTTAGGAAAATTTGCTATAAAGTAGAATATCAAGCACTGGATTTGGATATCCAAATGACGATTTTGCATCGTTTACACGTTTGCAAAATGGATATCCAATCCGCTTGTAGGGGAAAAAATCCCCTAACCCCTTATGAATACATATAGAACGGAATACAGAGCAAAAAAGCAACAACATCAATTTTGGACAATAAAACGATGGAGGGTGAGAATGGAAAAAAGGAAACGATGCAATCAGCTTATTTTGCGTCTAAGTGATGATGAGAAGTATGTCTTAGATGCCAAATGTAAAAATGCAGAATACAAGAATAAAAATGATTATCTTCGGCATTTGATCTTGTATGGATATACTTATTTTGTGGATTACTCGGAACTGCATGACTACAATGTTAATCTAAGTAGAATCAGCAAAAGCCTGAATCAGATAGCTGCAAGGATAAGTTCTACTGGTAACACTTATCAGGACGATATAGAAGAAGTAAAGGAGCTGATGAAACAGGTATGGCGTACACACGAATCCATGCTATCAAAGCAACCGTACAGAAAGCATTAAAATATATCTGCAATCCGGAGAAAACTGACGGACAGATTTTGATAGATTCCTTTGCCTGTGGGATAGAAACGGCGCACTATGATTTTATGGATGCGTTGTCAAAATCTTCTGGTGTGGGTGATAAACAGGCATTTCATCTAATTCAGTCATTTGCACCCGGAGAAATAGATTTTGATACGGCTCATCAGGTGGGAATAGAGCTTGCGGACAAGCTGTTAGAAAATAAATACAGTTATGTCATTGCAACGCATATAGACAAGGAACACTGTCATAATCATATCATTTTCTGTGCGGTTGATAATGTGGAACATAAAAAATACAATGACTGTAAGCGTACATACAGGCAAATACGGAATTTGTCAGACGAACTGTGCAGGGAACATGGATTGTCGGTCATTATTCCATCAGGACAAAAAGGAAAGACACATTATGAGTGGCAGATGGCAAAGGCGGGAACTTCGTGGAAAGCGCAGATGAAATCTGATATGGACGATGCCATTCGTGAAGCACACAGCTATGAAGATTTTATCAGCCGGATGCAGACAAAAGGATATGGGGTAAAAGGGGAAACTTTTGGAGATAATGCGCTGAAATATTTATCATTTTCTGCTTCAGGGCAGACACGTTTTACACGTGTCAATGAAAAGAATTTCGGTGTGGGATATACGAAAGAAGCCATTAGAGAGAGAATTGAAAAACGTGTAATGGCACAGGAAAAATTTCCTGTAAAAAGGAAATTTCCCTTTCCAAAGCGACCGGATGCAAAGCGGACTTTGATTGATACAGACAAGGAGAAGTTTCAAGAAAATGGTGCGTTAAAGCGTTGGGCGGATATACAGAATTTAAAGATTGCTGCGGCGAGTTATGCAGAGGGCGGTTCGGTAGAGGAACTGAAACAGAAAATATCAGAGAGAAATGCTACAGCAAAAGCGGCACGAAGTGCGATTGTGGATTTGGAGCATGAGATGAAAGCCAAAGCAGAAATCCTAAAATACGCAAAACAGTATATGGCAAACAGAAAATACCAGAGGGGATATGAGAAAGCGAAGGATCAGGATGCCTATTTCCGGAGTCATGAAACACAGATTATTCTCTTTGGCGGCGCTGAAAATATGTTGAAGCGATATGGGATAAAGACTTCTTCACTAGATGTGGAAAAGATGCAGGTGGAATATGATGCAATGACAGTGCAAAAAGCAAAGTTGAAGAAAACATACCAGACAGCAGAAAAGGAGGCAATGGAAACGGATAAGCAGTTGAAGAACATAAGGCAGTATTTAGGGTTTGAGAGAGATACGCAGGAAAAAGAAAAAACTATTAAAAAGCATGATATTAGCTTATAAGAAAGAGGACAATATTATGAATTTAACATATGAAAAATGTGGAGATTATTTGATTCCGAACTTAATTCCTGATCCGGAGCCGGAGGGAGAGTTGAGGAAATTTGGACTGATGAGGAAATCCTATTTGGAGAATCATAGGAGAGGTATTTATTCGGGATTACTGTTATCGGGCGAATTGAAGAAACATTTGTTGATGATACAGGAACAGGCAGAGGAAAGATTTGATTTGCTAGTGGAGCAGATGGCAAAGCGGGAGGGAGTGACGGAGCAGTTAAAGGCACAGAATCAGATGCTTTGGGCAGGAAAAATCCAAAAGTTTAGATTTTTCCTGAAATCCAAACTTATATAAAATCCAAACTTTTCTGAAAATGGCTTGATAATAGGGACTTTTTGTAGAAAAAAGTTTGGATTTTGTTTCAACAAATGCAATGCTCTAATTATGACAAAATGAGAAAAACACTGTTATTTAGCTCTGTTCCAACTAATTTGTTTCTATTTTTGACATGAGAAAGTTAAAACAAAATCAAAACTTTTCTATCAGAAAACACCTTGAATAAAGGATTTGCAGAAGAAAGTTGGGATTTCTCAAAAGTTGGGATTTTACAGAGAATGAATAGCATTAGGGCGAGGGCAGAGGAGATTGTAAGAGAAGAAATCATTTATTGCTTATGAACAAAGAGTGGCAAGAACAAAATAAAAGGTTCTTGCTACTTTTTATTGTCTGTATAATGGGGTTAAAACCCTCGCCTTAAGGCGAAACCTTTAGGTCAACCCCATACCCTCAAGTTTAGAAAAAGTAAAAATAGAGATACTAAACATGAGGTGAAGAATATGGAGAATTATAGAAAATCGTCACATTGCACGTATGATATTAAGTATCACTTGGTATGGATCACGAAATATAGAAAGCCAGTGATCATAGGAAAGATAGCCGTTCGGACAAGAGAATTGATCCGAATCGTGTGCCAAAGAAATGACGTAGAAATCCTGGCAGGACATGTGGGAACCGATCACATCCATATGTTAGTGTCAGTACCACCGCATTTGTCAGCAAGCAAATTGGTACAGTATATCAAGGGAGCAACATCCAGAAAGTTGCAAATGGAATATAAAGAATTGAACAAGCAATTTTGGGGACAACATTTGTGGGCAAGGGGATATTTTGTAGCAAGTAGTGGAAATGTGACAGATGAAATTATCAAAGAGTATATCCAAAATCAAGATTTACAAGAGAAAACAAAAACGGACAACTTTGAGATAAGTTAAGTAGAAAAGGAAATAAGTGAAGAGGCGACAACTTTAGGCTGCTTCAGCAGCAAACCGAACCTACCGGCTTTAGCCGGTAGTGGTTCAGTATATATGCAGGTTTGTCATTAGAAAAAGAGTATTATGTATTAATTATGATTTAAGTGAGGGCGTCCGATGCAGAAAAGTACATATGACTTTATAGAATAAACAAGAATAGGGAGTTATTTGCTGTTTCACTTGGAAATCTTGGTATTTTTAAATTGTTTAATTGAGAAGTTAAAATAGACAAGCAATGTTGCAATATAAGAATATGAAGAAAACTATGAGAACTTGCATATTTTTATGTCATTATTAGGGAGTATGTGATATAATTTATAATATTGGAGTGTTTGCTTTTTGCGAAAAGAAAGCTATGGAATTTTGCTTGGGGAGTTTATAGGTTTAGAGGAGAAGAAAATTGGATATTTGTTATAACAAATTATTTAAGATGCTGATTGATAAAGGGATGAAAAAGACAGAGTTTCGTAAGCAGGTAGGTATCAGTGAGGGTACGCTTGCAAAGCTGTCACGTAATGAAAATGTATCAATGGATGTAATTGTAAAAATATGCCGGAAAATGAATTGTACAGTAGATGATATTTTAGATATTGTACCGAGTCCGGATTTTGGAATAGATAAGAGTATAGAATCATAATGGAAAGGTGCAAATACACATGGAAAGAAAAGAATATAGTGCTGGAGCAGTAAAGCATTCTTTTTGGTTTATGGAATTTCGTAATGAGGTAAAGCTGCTATCTGAAGGAAAGAGATTTGAAGAAATTAAAGAGTTATGCAGAAATGAAAATATATTTGCGGCATCTACCCCAGAGAGAGCTACACAGATTTTTAATACGGTATCGTCAAGAATAAAAGCGATAGGGGATAGTTTCTATCCAGTGTTTTTAGACGGAGATGTATCGACACAAAAGATTTTTAATCTTGCAGCTATTATGGTGAATGACACTTTATTTTTTGATTTTGTGTATGAGGTAATACGAGAGAAAATGATCATTGGAAGCAATGAGTATAAGCCAAGTGATTTAAATATTTTCTTTAAGGACAAGAAGTTACAGAGTGAGAAAGTAGCTGGATGGACAGATGCTACATTTGCGAGATTGGGAAAGAATTACAAGACATTTTTATTTGAGGCAGGTGTGACAGACAAGGGTAAGGATGTCAGAAAAATCTTTAAACCGATAATGGAACCGGATATGGAAAGATGGCTTATTGACAATGATATGGAGCAGGTAATAAAAGCTCTTTCGGGGGTAAGATGATGACAAATATAGAAGAACGATTAGATCAGATGGAAATGCTGATTAAGAAACCATCTTTCAGACAAACAAAGGGAAAAGCAAATGAGGTCAACTATTGGGTGTTTGATTATGCACCAGAGGATGAGCTGACAGTAAGAAATCGAATTGCCTATCTGAAAAATAAGAACATCAAAGGAACAGATGGTTTTGAGTTGGTGGTATATGATCTGTATGATTTAATCATAGAACATCTGCAGAGCAAGAACTTTATGGAAAAGTGTTACGCACAGGAAGAAAAGCGTGGCATTAAGAAATTGCAGGACGCAATCCAGCATACGCTAAAAATCACTGACAAGGAAAACCTGCTAGTAAAATATATTGCAGAGAATATACCGGAGAATGCAGTCGTGTTTCTGACTGGTGTGGGAAAGTGCTTCCCATTATTACAAGCTCCGGAAGTGTTTAACAAAATTCTCTACAATATGCCCCAGACTTTTGCCAGTGTACCAATGGTATTATTCTATCCGGGTACTTACACTGAACAGGAGCTAATCATATTTAATGAATATCCGGAAGATAATTATTACCGGGCATTCCGATTGGTGCGATAGGAAGAAAAGAGAGGATACGGAGAATGTTAATTAAAGAAATGTTTGAAAAAGAGATTGACCGTGATATACAGGGCGTAATCATTGTTGGTCAAAGCGAAGCAGAAAATGTAGCGCAGGAATTGGATGAATATGTAGTAACAAAGGAATTGCAGAAGCACTTTGCAGATTTCTTTTCCGCATATAAAAAGGGCATTGCCGGAACTACTCCTAAAATGGGCGTATGGATTTCGGGTTTCTTTGGAAGTGGTAAATCTCACTTCTTAAAAATTCTTTCTTATTTGCTGGCAAATAAATCTGTGGGTGATAAAAAAGCCATAGATTATTTTGCAGATGACAGCCTTACCGAAAGTAAGCCAAAGATTGTAGACAGAATAGTGCTAGCAGATATGAAGCTGGCTGCTGATACAGATACGGATGTTGTGCTTTTCAACATTGATTCAAAAAGTGACTCAAACAGTAAGCAGAATAAGGATGCAATCGTTAATGTATTCTTAAAAGTATTTAATGAAATGCAGGGCTTTTGTGGAGCAATGCCTTTCTTGGCAGATTTGGAAAGAAAGCTGACAGAGGAAGGACAATACAACGAGTTCAAACAGAAGTTTGAAGAAGTGTATGGAGAGGCATGGGAAGATTCCAGACAGGACTTTGATTTCATTCAGGATGATGTAGTGGAAGTCCTTACAGGGATGGATTTCATGAGTGAGGCAGCTGCACGTAACTGGTGTGAAAAAGCAGCCGAACCATATCAGATTAGTATTGAAGATTTTGCAAAACGAGTGAAAGCATACATTGACCGAAAGGGTAATAATCATCATGTAGTATTTTTGGTAGATGAAATTGGTCAGTATATTGGAGAAGACTCAAAACTCATGTTAAATTTACAGACCGTGACCGAAGAACTTGGCAAGGAATGTATGGGTAAGGCATGGGTTATTGTGACCAGCCAGCAGGATATTGATTCGGTAACAAAGGTAAAGGGTAATGACTTCTCAAAAATTCAGGGACGTTTTGATACAAGATTGTCTTTATCGTCTGCTAATGTGGATGAAGTAATCAAGAAAAGAATTTTGGAAAAGAAAGAGACTCCTGCACAGACCTTACGCCTGTTATACGGTCAGAAGACTACCATTATCAAGAACCTAATTACATTTAATGATGGAGTGGAAAAGAAGCTGTATGCAGATGAAAATGATTTTGCGTGCGTTTATCCGTTTGTACCTTATCAGTTCAATTTGCTTGCAAGCGTACTAACATCCATTCGTACCCACGGTGCATCCGGAAAGCACTTGTCTGAAGGAGAGCGTTCCATGTTGGCAATGTTCAAAGAGTCAGCTATGGAATATAAGGAATGTGAAGTTGGAACAATTATTCCATTTTATGCATTTTATGATGCACTTGAAAATTTTTTAGACCACAGCCACCGTGGAGTTATTATCCGGGCATATGAAAATGACATGATCAATCCGGAACATAAAGAAAAAGTATTTGCCGTGGATGTCTTAAAAGTACTTTTCATGATTAAATATGTTGATAAAGTAGTCATGGCGAATATCGACAATATCACAAGTCTTATGGCATCCAATATTGATGATGACAGAATTGCCCTGAAGGAAAAAGTGGAAGATGCATTGAAAGTATTGATGCGCCAGAACCTTGTACAGAAGAACGGGGATATTTATGTATTCCTTACTGACGAAGAACAGGAAATCAATAGAGAGATTGAAAGCCAGAGCGTAGAGATGGCAGAGATTATCAATAAAGTATCTGAAATGATTTTCGAGGATATTTTTACAGATAAGAAATATAAATACCCTGCATTCAATGGCAGATACTCATTTAATTTTAATCAGATCGTAGATGACAGACCTTATAAGCCTACACAGAATTTTGATGTTGGAGTGCGTATTCTTACCCCCGCATCTGATTATGGTACGGACGAAACAACACTTAGAATGGTATCCGGACAGGGCAGGGAAGTTTTGGCTGTTTTACCGGATGACCGTGCTTTCATGGATGAGATACAGAGATATTTAAAGATTGAAAAATTCTTACGTTTAAATACATCCTCTGCATTATCCAAGTATGAGAGTATCAAGGAAGCAAAGAGACTTGAAATGCGAGAGCGTAACGCGAATGCCAAACTGTTCCTGACAGAATCGTTAAAGGATGCTGTTATCTATGTGAATGGGGATCGGGCGCAGATAAGCGCAAAAGAAGTCTCTGCAAGAATTAATGAAGCTCTTGGCAGATTAGTAAAGACTGTATATCACAAGTTAGATTATATTGATGCAGCTATGGGAGAGGATGAAATTAGAAAGCTTTTAAGGACCAGCAATCAGATTACCCTTAATCTGGAAGGTGGTACAGAGCCTAATATTCATGCACTTGATGATGTATTACAGTATGTTGCAGGTAATAGTCGGATGCACGTTAAGACATCTATGAAATCCATCAAGGACAGATTTATGAAAGCACCTTATGGATTTGTGGAAGATGATGTTCAGTGGCTTGTGGCAAAACTCTTTAAGAGGGGAGAACTGTCTTTCTCTGTTAATGGTGCAAGCGTTACCATGATGAATAAAGATGTAGAGGAAATCATCAACTATATAACTAAGAAAGCCTTTGTTGAAAAGCTGATGATGGAGGAACGTGTCCGTGTGCAAGATAAGGATAAAAAGGTAGTCAGGGACGTCCTTAAAGAGCTGTTCCATACAAGCAGCCCATCTGATGATGAGGATGCAGTTATGAATTATTTCATATCCTTTGCAAATAAACTCATTACAGAACTTAGGGTTATGAAAAAGGATTATGACAGAGCTAAGTATCCGGGATTAAAAGTGATTGAAGAAGGTATCAGGATAATGTCTGACATTGTGCAGATTCAGTCTCCGGTAGAGTTTTTCCAAACAGTATCAAAGAAGCAGGATGACTTGCTTGATTTTGCAGAAGACTATGAACCAATTAAGGCATTTTTCACAGGAGAGCAGGAAGGCATTTTTGATAAATCACTGTTGTATTTGGAAAAATATGATGACAGTAAAACTTATATTGTAGATGCAGAACTGGAGAGTGTTGTAGATGAAATTAGGACGATTGTAAAGAAAGACAAGCCATTTTCAGATATTCCAAAGCTTCCGGAACTTTTAAAACAGTTTACAGATTCTTATTCAAAAGTATTGGACGAACAGCTTGCGCCTGTACTTGCGTCTGTGGCAGAATCCCAGAAACGAGTGTTTGAGGTATTGAATACAAAAGAATATAAGGAAAGCAAAATCAATCTATATAATGATATGTTCTTTGAAATACAGAATGGTGCAGAAAGTTGTACCAATGTATCTACACTAAGAGGTTATGCAGATCGAGCAGAAGCACTAAAAATCCGTCTTCTGAATGAAATGGATAAGATGGATCAGGATATTGCATTGAAAAAAGCTGAGGAAGTCAGAAAGAAACTTGAAGCAGAAGCAAAAGAAAACGGACGGTATGATACAGATTTGATAGAGCAGCAGGTAAGCAAGGTTGCAGAAGAAAATGGATATCATTCACAACATATTAAAAATGTGACATTCAAAAAAATTAGTAAATCCTCATCATGGAGGATCGAATCAGTGGAAGATTTGGACAAGCATTTAAATGAATTGCGGAGTAATTTGCTGTTGGAATTGGCTGATAATACAATTGTGAATGTTGAGTTTTGATAACCCATCCATTTAAATGATTAATATGGATAAAAAGTAGAAAGGCGTAAACAATGGATAAGACAGCCATAAAGAATTTCTCTATTTGGGCGAGAAATAAACTGATTGCAGACATTACATATAAAGCAGGACTGTTGGGTATAACAGAGGAGAGTATAAAGGATGCACTGCCTCAGTCTACACAGGATGCAGAATTTTATGATATTGGAACGAAAGAGCCGTATGCCATTCATGGCGAAGAAATGAAACAGCGTAAAGAATTGGTAAGCGTAATTCGGAAAAAAGCGTCCCAGTTGGAATACAAAGATGCATACCGGAACGTGATAGAAGAAGTGGCATATACATGGTTCAATCGACTTATCGCAATACGCTTTATGGAAGTCAACGACTATATGCCAGCACATATCCGTGTACTTTCATCTGAAAGCATACCATCTAAAGACGGATGGACGAAACTGGAGCCGGATTTGGTTACAACTCCATTTGATGCAGAAATCGAGTTTACGCAGCAAGAAACAGAACACATTATGCAGATGAAAAATGATAATCAGGTGGATGCACTTTTCCGTCTCCTGTTTATCAAACAGTGCAATGCGCTCAATGCTTATTTGCCGAAATTATTTGAAAAGACATCTGATTATACAGAATTGCTATTGAATATATCTGTCACTGATCAGGATGGAATCGTATATCATTTGACACATGACATCAAGGAAGATGATTTTAATATCAGTAATGTTGGAGAGGATGGAAAGCCAACCGGACAGGTTGAAATCATTGGATGGATGTACCAGTATTATAATACAGAGCCGAAAGATGAGACATTTGCGCTGCTGAAAAAGAATGTGAAAATTACTAAGGAGCGTATTCCGGCAGCTACACAACTTTTTACACCGGACTGGATTGTGCGCTATATGGTAGAGAACAGTGTCGGAAGACTGTGGATAGAAGGACATGAGAATGAAGAACTGAAAGGGGGATGGAAATACTACCTTGATGAGGCAAAGCAGGAAGCGGATGTTGAGGAACAACTGAAATCTATTCGGGAAGAATATAAAAATATCAAACCGGAAGAAATCAAGGTAATTGATCCGTGCATGGGCAGCGGTCACATTCTTGTGTATGCCTTTGATGTTCTGATGCAGATCTATGAAAGCTATGGATATAGCCAGAGGGATGCTGCAAAGAGTATTGTCAAGAACAATATTTACGGACTGGATATAGATGATCGTGCATTCCAACTTGCCTATTTTGCAATTATGATGAAAGCCCGTTCCTATAACAGAAGATTTTTGACTCTTGGAATAGAGCCTAATTTGTGTGCAATACAGGAGAGTAACGGTATACAGTATGATAAGGATATGGGGGATTTTCTGCTTAGTGAAGAGCATAGAGAAACGTTACAGTACTTATTACATACTTTCGTGGATGCTAAGGAGTATGGTTCAATACTCAATGTAGAGAAGCGTGATTATGATGAATTCTTGAAAGCATGGGAGCAGACAGCAGAGGAAACACTTGAAAATGTGGTAATGATTGCTTGGTATAATGAATGTAATCAGATAGTACCTACTTTGGCAAAACAGGCAAAAATACTCTCGGAAAAGTATGAATCTGTTGTAACAAACCCTCCTTATATGGGAAGTAGTGGCATGAATAACAAGTTACAAATATATACTAAACAATTTTTCCCAGACAGTAAGTTAGATATGTTTGCTGTATATATAGAAAGATGTAATACTTTCTGTGCTAAGAATGCTTATCAGGCAATGATAACACAACAATCGTGGATGTTTTTAACGAGTTTCGATAGATTAAGAGAGAAGATTTTACAGAATACGATAATATGTATGGCACATCAAGGCGCAAGGGGATTTGATGAAATAAGTGGGGAAGTCGTACAGACAGTAGCTTTTATTATTAGAAAATGTAATCTTGAGGGATACATTTCAAATAATGCTCGTCTGGTTAATTATCCATCCCAATTTGAGAAAGAGAAAGGATATTTACGACATGAAAACGAGTACATAGTATCAAATTCTCGATATAAAACTATACCGGGGAATTCTATAATATATTGGGTATCATCAAGAGCAATACAATCATTCAATGAAGATTTACTTGAAAATCACGTGGAAATAAAGCAGGGAGTTGCAACATCAGATAATAACAGATTTCTTAGAATTTGGTATGAGGTAGACAAACAAAAAATAGGTTTCGATCTAAAAAGAAAAGATGCGATTGAGAGTGAATATAAGTGGTTTCCGTATAATAAAGGAGGTACCGCTATAAGGTGGTATGGAAACAATAATTATATTGTTAATTATGGGCATGATGGCAAGGAAATGAAAGAGTTTCATGAAGAACTCAACAAAACACATCCTGGTGGTCGATTAAAAAATCAAGAGTATTATTTTAGAGAAGGATTTACTTGGTCAGCATTATCAAATATATTTGCAGTACGTTACTGTCCGACAGGATTCGTATTTGATACGAAAGGTTCTATGGGATTCGCTGAAAATGGTGATGAATTATACTTTTATATGGGATTGTTAAATTCTGTAGTAGGAAGATTTTGGCTTAGTTTACTTGCACCAACACTTGATTTCAATCCAATTTCTTTAAGGCACATACCTGTAAAAATTGGAATACAAGATAGGAATAAAGTAATAGAGAGTGTAAAGAAATGTATTTCTATAAGTAAAGAAATTTGGGATTCTAAAGAAATATCATGGAACTTTACAAAAAATCCAGTTGCTAAGAGACAAGATCATACAGTGGAAGATGCTGTAAAACAAACATTAGAATATTACAATAAAACTTTAGCTGATATTGGAATCATAGAAAAAGAGATAGATACAATATTCATAGAAGCATATGATTTAGTAGAGGAGATTGCAGATTATGATGATAGTAGGAATAAAATATTATCTGTATATACAGAGAAAGACGTTATTGAGCAGTTAATATCATTTGCCGTTGGATGTATGTTTGGAAGATACGATATTGACAAAGAAGGAACTATATTTGCAGGGGGTAAGTGGGATAATTCAGTTTACAATGCCTACATACCTGATAAAGATAATATTATTCCTATAACAGACGAAGAATATTTTGGAGATGATATTGTTGGACGATTTATAGATATAATATCACTAATATATGGGAAAACATATCTTGAAAAAAACATTGAGTATATTGCGAATATATTAGATTGTAAAGGAAATTCTGCCCGAGAAAAGATTAGATATTATTTTATAAATGATTTTTATAACGCACATTGTAGTATGTATACTGTCACAGGTGCAGGTAAGCGTCCTATATATTGGCTATTTGATTCCGGTAAACAAAATGGTTTCAAAGCGCTCATCTATATGCACCGTTATAATGCTGATACAATTGGAAATTTGCGTGTAGATTATTTACATCGAATGGAACGCATTTATGAAAGTGAAATCAACCGTATGCAGGATACAATTGACAATAGTAGTAATGCAAGGGAAGTAACAAAGGTATCCAAGCGTAAAGAAAAATTGCAAAAACAGCTCAAAGAATGCCGAGAGTATGATGAAAAGATTGGACACTTGGCATTATCCCGAATAGAAATTGATTTGGATGACGGCGTTAAGGTAAACTATGAAAAAGTGCAGACTGCGAAGGATGGAAAGAAGTATCAGGTGTTGGCAAAGATATAAGACAATTTTTGAAAGGAATAGGGTTAATTTATGTTGGCAGATTGTAATTATGATGAAAAAGTATTTACAGAACAGGCAGAATATATAGATAGCGCTAATTTAGAAAATTGGCACATTGAGCATCCTAATGAAAAGTTAATAATGAAAAAACTGTGTCAAGGAGGAGCTAAGCTTTTGACTGGTCCTAGAGGGTGCGGAAAAACAACGTTGCTGCTAAAAGCTTATAATGAAATGAGACATAGAAAAGATGTTTTTTCTGTATACGTTAATTTCAAAACTTCGTTAAAAATAGAACCTTTATACAGAAAAAATACGAATGGTTCCTACTGGTTTAATCAATGGCTTTTTCTAAAAATATATAAGGGAATCTTTAAGAGTTTACGAGATTATGAAATTGCTGATTCAATAGATTTAGTTTTTAATGAAAAAGATATAGATAGTTATATTAATAAAATTGAATTAGGAATTGTTGACGAAATAAGTACGGTTAATGAGTTGCTTTCAATTTCTATTTTAGAGGATGAAATAAAAAAAATACTAAGCGTTAGAGGAATGTCATCATGTGTTTTATTGTTAGATGATGCAGCACATGCATTTTCAAAAGAACAACAATATGATTTTTTTGAGTTTTTTAGAAATATTAAAAGTAGGGAAATATCGCCTAAGGCTGCGATTTATCCGGGAGTTACTAATTTCTCGGCTTCTTTTCATGTAGGGCATGATGCTGAGGAAATTAATGTTTGGATAAAGGTTACAGATGATGATTATATTGAGTTTATGACAAAATTGTTACAGAAACGATTTCCTGCGGAGATATTCTTACAACTAACTAAAGATAAAGATTTATTGAATTTGATATGTTATTCAAGCTTTGGAATACCTAGAGCTTTATTAAATATTGTTCATAATCTTTGGAAAGGAAAAAAATCTGTAGAAATGGATTGCAGTAGAAATGGTATTTTGAAGTCAATAAGACAAGTGAACGGATTGTTTATGAATATATATAAGTCGTTAGAAGAACAATTGCCTATATATAAAGAGTTTGTAAAAAAAGGTGATGGGATTTATGAAACATTGTTAGAGTCACTAAAACAGTATAATAAAGAAAAAGATTTTTTCAATCAGGCGGTCGAAGTGGGAATTAAGAAACCTATCCCTGTCGAGTTAGACAAAGTATTTAATTTTCTACAATATGCAGGTTTGTTAATGTATGCTAGAGAATTAAGCAGGGGAGAAAATGGGCGATATGCTATTTATATCATTAATTATGGCTTTTTGATAGAGAAGAATGTGTTTGGAGGGAGGACAAACATAAAAAATGTAGAATTAGCGACAGCTTTAAAAACAAGAAATATGCATGAATATAAAAGATTTACCATTGAAAGTTTATTGGGAGAGGGGGATATTAGAGATATGTTTCCATTTTCCCTGCCGCCGTGTCCCAAATGCCACACTCCGAGAATTTCTGCTGATACTAAATTCTGCTCAGAATGTGGTGAAAAATTGGTCACTCCCTCTCTTTTTGAGGAGTTAGTGAAAAATGATATAAGCAAGTTGCCGCTGACTTCACATAGAGTCGAAACAATAAAACAGAATTCTACTATAAGAACAATCAGAGATATATTAATGGATAAAGACCATAAAGAATTACGTGGTGTTCCGCAGGTGGGAGCATATTGGACAAATAGAATTTTTTCATATGCAGAGGAGTACATTGGATGATAAATTGGAAAGAATGTGTTAATAAATCAGCTGGAAATGAAAGAGTAGAGGACATTCAATCCTATTTGACAATAGATATGCCTGTTTATAAGGCTCCAATTGATGAATTTTATGTAGAAGTAAAAAAGATTGTAATGTACTCATCGAATATTCAAATGTTAGAGGAAAATGAATTTTTAGGTCCATTGCTATATGTGGGAATTATTTCTAAAACAGAGAATTACATTAGAGAAATTTTGACAGAGTGTATTAAAATTTGTCCAATCTGTAAAAGAGAAACGGCTAATCGAAGTGTTTCTTTTGGCTCAATGATGTGGCAGAGAAGTGGAGAATTTGAAAAGGGTATTTTTGAAAATATATCCTTTTCAGATAGTTCTGCGATAAAAAAAGAACTAAAAAATAGTTTAAAGGTTGATATAAATAAAAATGAATTATTAAGTGAGCTATTAGATGAATTTGATAAGTTATGTCAAATGCGCCATGCTATTGTTCATTCAAGCCGCGTTTTGGCTGGGAAAAATGCTATTCAGTTGAATATACCGCCTAGTATTGACAAATTATCTCTCAGAGTTGGATATGCACAATTACAGGAATGTGCAAGTATTTGTACAGCATGTGTTATGACCTTTAACTTAAAATTGTTTGAAGTAATGGGGCATCGGTGGGCTATAGATTGGCGGCGTTTAACAGATTTTTGGGATGAAGAAAAAGAGGACGAATATTTTTCAAAGATATGGGATATTTTTTCATCAGTGATAGATCGAAATGAAGCCGATTTGGCAGAAATGACAAAAGCAGAGTGCATAAATGCAATAAAAATAGAGTACCAATTAGACTGACAAATATTATATGTTCATTTAAAGTTTACATAATTGAAAATTATTATTGAAGAACTTGTTGAAAAGCATTTAGTGGTTATAAATAATTGAAATATATTTTATGAATTGGAGGACAAATGATATATCATGTAATTCCAGCAATTATTGTAGTTGCATTGATTGTAACAGGATTTACAATTAAATGTAGAAGGATAAATTCTTATAATAAACGTTGCGACTTCACGACAGAGTTTAATAATAAATTTTTTGATTTTGTTAATGAGACTTTTTCATCATATCGTATAGACAATAATAAATATAGTGCGGTTATTATGGAAGTTGATAAAATACAGCAAGAGCTTGGAAGGGATGGCGTACTTAGCAGTTTTTATGATCCCTTACATGGTGTGCAAGGTAGAAACTATCAGCTATTTATGAATATTATGCCTGAAATACGCTATGCTGTCTCTGAAAGAGATAATATTATAATAATGGAAAGAATCAATCAGCTCATGGGGGTATGTGAAGATGCGTTGAAAAGGCATATAGGGAATTTGGAGAGAGCTATCGAGAATGAAAAGAAAGGATTGTTCAATCCGATTACGTGTCTTGGAGAGGGAATTAGGTGGCTTGTAGGACTTCCGGTAGATATTTTATGCTGGGCAGGTCTATATAGTGCAGCCAGAAGCCAAAAAATAAAAGTTAGTACCATATTCAAGATAATAAGCAACATTATCGTGGTAATAGGTCTGATTAGTTCGATTGTTACGATTGCGTTAGGATGGGATGAGTTCCTAATAATGTTGCGGAACTGTATAGACAGAAAGTGAGGCTTGTTGTGGCAGAATTAAATTTAAAGCAAATTGTAGATAAGCTGAATACAGAATTTTCCGGAGATACCAGAAAACTTGTCTTTTGGTATGATGAAAAAGGTGAGTTTGCAGAGGATATTGATGGAATTGAGCTTGCCAATGCAAAAGTATATAAATTGGAGCAGGGTAATCAGTTTTACACAAAGTATTTCTTGGAAAAGGTGGATACCATCACAAATTATCTGGTATATGCGCCTTTTCCGAAACCTCCGGTATCTGAAAACCATCTGGAGGACACAATGCTCTATTCTAAAAGATTTTATGCTGACCGGGCATCTCTTTTGTCGGTTGATTTGGGAATTGAGGAAAAATATAAACCAATCATAGAAAAGCATATTAAATTCTTTGCAAATAAAGAAAGAACACAGCGTTTCTATGATTTAGAGATAGAGAATTTCAATGAGGAAAATATCCTTATGGGACTTATGAGTGCTGTTTGTAAGACACGTACCTGCTCTTTTGATGAAGTGATTCGGGTATTGCTTACGGATGACACTTTAGAGGATAACAAGTTTATTGCAGATTTTGGTAAATTTGATTTGCTGGAATCATTTTGGAAATATGTAGAGCGGCAGTTTGGTTATTCATCTCCTGCACCGACTTTGGAAAAGTTTGTGATTTCTATGTTTGTGACATATGCAGACCGATATATCAGCACGGAACTTCCGAAGGGATGGAAAGGATTTGTTTCTTATAAATCTGGTAATATCATTGCATTCATGGATAACCTGATGAATAACGTGCTATATAGGGATAGATATGATGAACTGTCAGCTTATGTAGCAGGGGTGTTGGATGCAGGAAAGATACTTTCAACGTATGAGACGGAAGCTCTGGTTGAATGCGATTCCTTTGCAGAAATTGATATTATTCTGATACGCTGGATAAAAGAGAGACTGCTTGCAGAAGATTTGATTGCCAGACTGGATGATAAAAACTTGTGTGAAATATGCGAGATACGATCTAAGATGCACTTTGGAAGAAAGTACGCAAAGGTCTACCAGATGCTTAGTAATGCGTACTTTATCATCAGTCAGGCAAGCTATGCGCCGGTAGATGGATTCAAGAAGATTATAGATAATTATGTGGCAAGTGACTGCGTAATAGATTGCAGCTATAGGGCGTTCTATACGGACTATGATGAATTGGAGGATACATCCGGTTTAGAGGAACTTCGTGAACTTGTGGAAAATATTTATACAAATGAATATCTTGGAAAACTGTTACCTAAATGGAATGATGGATTGAAGGAACAGGATGCACTTACAGTGATACCATTACAGAGAGATTTCTTTCGTAAATATGTGCGCTCTAATAAGGAGCGTACAGTAGTAATTATTTCAGACGGTATGCGCTTTGAGGTTGGATGCGAGTTATATAAGCGGATGCAGGACAACCCTAAATGTAAGGATTCCTTATCTATTAAGCCAATGCTTAGTGTACTTCCATCCTATACAAGACTTGGTATGGAGGCATTACTGCCACACAAGACATTAGAACTGACTGACGATTTTAAAGAGCTTGTGGATGGGAAGTATGCAGTTGATACATCAACAAGACAGGCAGTATTGCAGTCTTATGTAGCTGAAAGTCGTTGTGTAAAGTACAGTGACATTAAAACCCTGAAAGGCATGGAGCTTAGAGAAATTTTCACATCACAGCAGGTGGTCTATATTTATCACGACCGGATTGATAATGCAGGAGAGAATGCAGAGGATGAGGTATTTCGGGCTTGTACAAAAGCAGTAGATGAGATTTCAGAACTTATCCAGAGAATTTCAAACAGTGCAAATACCTACCGATTTATTGTGACATCTGATCACGGATTTATTTATAAGAGAAATCCGGTACAGCAGAGCGATAAGATAAGTACAGCAGAAGAGCCGGGCAAATTGAAAAAGCGCAGATATATTGTTGCAAAGGATCCGGTAGTAGATGATGGCGTATTAAATATAGGATTGGGATATATGCTTGGCAATGAAGACGATAAGATGATATCTTACTCTTGCAGTACAAGCGTATTTTCTGCAAAAGGCAATGCCGGACTTAATTATGTACATGGCGGTTCATCTCCACAGGAAATGTTAGTCCCGGTAATTGACATTAAGATGGATAAGGGTGCGGTGGAAACACGTGCCGTTCAAATTATGCTTGTGAGCCTGATACAGAAAATAACAAACCTGATTACTACGCTTGATTTTATTCAGTCAGAGCCAGTCAGTGATGTGGTAAAAGGAACGACATATAAGCTCTATTTTCTGTCAGAGGATAACAAAAATAATTTTGTCGAAAAGATTTCCAATGAAAATATTTATGTGGCAGATAAGAGAGATGGAGATGTACAGAAAAGATTGTTCCGTATGCGTTTTACATTTAAGAACAAGAAATATGACAAGAGCAAAAAGTACTATCTGGTAGCTTATGATGAAAGTAATGATGTGGAAGTGTTCCGACACGAAGTTATCATGGATGTGGCGTTTGCAAATGATTTTGGATTTTAAGTAAAGGCGGTGGCAGAATGAGCGATTTTCAATATGAAGGCGATACGGAGCTTTTGGAAAAATTGCAGAGAAACTTTGCCGGAAAGATAGTACGCAAAGACCTTACAAAAAGAATAAAAGAAGGAGCAAATGTTCCGGTATATGTATTGGAATATTTGCTTGGTATGTATTGTTCATCATTGGATGAGGATGAAATAGAGGCTGGTGTGGAAACGGTAAAAAGGATACTGGCAGAGAATTATGTCAGACCAGATGAAGCACAGAAAATTATTGCAAAGCTGCGTGAAAAGGGAACGTATACTGTAATTGACCGTGTATCTGTACATCTGAATATCAGGGAAGATATTTACGAAGCTGAGTTTTCAAATTTAGGGATAAAGCAAGTTCCAATTGCAGAAAGCTATATTCGGGATTATGAAAGACTATTATGTGGCGGTATCTGGTGTATAGTCCAGATGGAATATTACTATGATGAGGCTGATAAAAACCGTTCTCCGTTTTTGATTCATAAGCTCACACCGATTCAGATGCCAAGCCTTGACTTTGATGAAGTGAAAGAAGCAAGGGAAAATTTCACGGATGATGAATGGATAGATGTGGTACTTAGAAGTGTGGGTATGGAGCCGTTACAATTTGACAAGCGTGTGAAATGGCTGCATCTTGCACGCCTTATTCCGCTTGTAGAAAATAATTACAATCTTGTGGAGTTAGGACCAAGAGGGACTGGTAAATCACATATTTACAAAGAAATCAGTCCTAACAGTATTTTGGTGTCCGGCGGTCAGACAACCGTGGCAAATTTATTTTATAACATGGGAACAAAGCAGGTCGGTCTTGTGGGAATGTGGGACTGCGTTGCTTTTGATGAAGTTGCGGGCATTAAGTTCAAGGATCAGGATGGAGTCCAGATTATGAAAGACTATATGGCATCCGGTTCTTTTGCCAGAGGTAAAGAGGAAAAGAATGCTTACGCTTCAATGGTATTTGTCGGCAATATCAATCAGAGTGTAGATGCAATATTAAAGACTTCACACTTGTTTGAGCCTTTTCCGGAGAGTATGGGAAACGATACGGCATTTTTAGACCGCATCCATTGTTATATTCCGGGATGGGAAATACCTAAGTACAGACCGGAGTTCTTTACGAATGACTACGGTTTTATCACAGACTATTTTTCAGAGATCATGCGTGAACTTAGAAAAATCTCATATGCAGATGCCTATGCGCATCATTACAGGTTGGGGAACAATTTAAACCAGCGTGATGTAATTGCAGTAAAGAAAACGGTATCCGGTATGATTAAGCTCATTCATCCGGATGGAAAGTTTGATAAGGAAAGCGTTGAGGAAATCCTACGTTTTGCGCTTGAAATGAGACGAAGAGTGAAAGAGCAGCAAAAGAAAATTGGCGGTATGGAGTTTTATGATGTCAATTTCGCTTACATAGATAATGAGACATTTTCAGAGGAATATGTACCAGTACCAGAGCAAGGGGGCAGTAAACTTATTCCTGAAGGCATGAGTAAACCGGGACATGTATATACAGTTGGTCACAATAAATCTGGTATGCTTGGTGTCTATAAGATGGAAATGCAGATGACCGCTGGAAATGGTAAGTTTGAAAAGACCGGATTGGGTACAGATAGAGAAGCGAAGGAAGCCGTGGATACGGCATATCGCTATCTGAAAGCAAATGCAAAATCAATTAGTGGTTCAATTAGTCTTACTACTAAGGATTATATTATGGATGTGCAGGATATGAATGGTATTGGAATGACAAAAAATCTGTCTCTTGCCTCTGTAGTTGCGATTTGTTCTGTTGCATTAGGAAAGCCAGTAGTAAGCAGTGCGGTTGTTCTTGGGGATTTCAGTATTGGCGGTACTGTTATGAAGGTAGAAGAACTTGCGAATACGCTTCAAGTATGCTTAGATAGTGGGGCAAAGAAAGTACTTTTACCAATAACATCTGCTGTTGATTTGGGAAGTGTACCGGCAGAGCTGATTGGATGCTTTAATCTTATTTTTTACAACAGTGTTGAGGATGCAGTGTTTAAAGCATTGGGTGTGGAATAAGTACTTCAAGAACTTAGTGTTTGTGAGCGTTGGGGAACATCTGCGGTGTAAAAGATATTATTACTGTTAGTGTCATAAAAGAATCTGATGTAGTATGACGGAAGATAAGTATTAAAAGTTAAGTAGCTGGGATGCAACACTTGAATTGCTTTGGATATTTAAAGACTGGGTTGAAAATAATAGAGGATGGGATGAAGTATTATCCGCTTCCACAAGTAAAAGGGAAAAGTCGTTACAAAGATTTTTACATCTTTCGGGGAAATATTATTGCAGCCAAAATAACATAGACATGACTTTTGAGACAAATGAAGGTCCGGGTCCGGTTGATTTGAAGATGAGCAGAGGAAACGACAAGACTGTTGTTGAGATAAAACTCTCTTCAAATGCTGACTATATTCATGGATATGAAGAACAGATTGAGCAATATGTCAAAGCAGAAGGAACAACACAAAGGGTATTTGTGTATGTGAAAGTTGGAAATCCTGGACGAGATAAAAGGATAGAGGAACTTCATGCATCAAGACTGAATAATGGGGAAAATCCGAGGGAACTTTTTATCATAGATTCTCAAGAACAAACATCAGCGAGTAAGAGATAATATATTATTTACAATTGTGCAGACGGTCTGCACAATTTGGAAGGAAGGTAGTATGCTTATAACATCGAATGAGTATTTGCAAGCAGTACAAGAAATAAATGATTATGTGAATCAGGCTAAATATAGAGCATCCGTTAGTGTGAATAGTGAAGTGCTGAAAACAAACTTGTTCATTGGAAGTGTGATTATTCGTAACTCCGAATGGGGTAATAAATTCGTTGATAATTTATCTAAGGATATGAGGATGAAATATCCCGGTGCAAAAGGGTATTCTGTTCGAAATTTAAAGTATATGAAGAAGTTTGCACAGATTTTTGCTGAGGATGATGTGGATAAGTATGGATTGGCAAGGATTACTTGGAGCCATCATCAAGTGTTGATGAGTAAGGTGTCAAGCAAAGAAGAATATGTATGGTATTTGGAAAAAACTTTAGAGCATGGATGGTCGGTAGATGAATTGGCATCCCAAGTGAAGGGCCAGTTGTATGAGAGGCAAGTTGTGGCAAATAAGATTTCAAATTTTGAAAACAGATTGCCTATTGAACAAAAGGATATTGTTATAAGTACTATGAAAGATCCATATATGTTTGATTTTATCAATTATACAGAGGATATGTTGGAAACAGATATAGAAAATGAGTTGGTAAGGAATGTTGAGACTGTAAAATAAACTGTGTATTGTCGTAAATTGGTATGTAAAATCTTGTTTTTTCGACATTTCTAAAATCAATTCCCAGTGCCGATTTTTTTA
>CAJTCH010000005.1 GCA_910574715.1 Lachnospiraceae bacterium
GCAGATCACATATTCCAGTTTCCCATCTGTCATTACCGCACACAACTTCTGCGCATCCCGGAATTTCTGTACCGGCACCGCCGCTCCATCCGCTCCGTATGGAATCGCGATCTCTGCGGGATCCCGTTCTTCTAACTGTTCCGGTGTGATCACCTGTCGTCCGCCATATATATAATAGTTAAATACGTCTGAGAATATCTCTCTGTCCGATATATAATCTTTTGTAATTGTATCTGCCTTCAATTGACTCTCACCGCCACTTTCATTATACTAGAATCAACACCTAACTTCAACCAATCTCGAGAATCAGAATTCCGCGAATATCCATATAAAAAGCGGAAAGGGACACAGAGCATTGCTCCATATCCCTTTTGTCTTACTGTACGTTCCTGTGTCCGGGAAGACTGTGTGAAGTACCGCATACGACGACTTTGACCCGTTTCGTGGGCCTACGGTTTCTCAAATGTAAGGTCGAAATCAAATTAATAGTTTCCTATTTTGCACCGGATGCGGTACTTCCCACAATCTTCCCAAACGGTTCTTTTGTTTTTTCCGCTAAGTCTTTTGTTTTTTTCGGACTCCCGTCCTCAGATTGCATTTTTTTCAATATTCAGTTTTTAATGTACTACATTGGTTTTCTTATTTTTTTAACACTTTGGATGGATGGTCTTGATTATTCAACATAAACACCATTAGTAAAAGAACTGCTCATGTCATGGTTCGCAAGATGTGTACACCGTACTCGATAGTAATAACCGCCTTCTACCTGCAAAGTTCTGGTTGATGCTGCCCGGTCTGTATTTGAATTTTCTTTCTGCCATCCAGTATACATAGACCAAGCCGTATCTTCTTTTTTAGCTCTTTCCACTGTAACTCCTATAAGAACTCTATCCACCGTATGAGCGGCAATAGTGGTTCCACCAGCATATATTTTGCCAGGTCCGAGCCTAACACACTTGGAATATCCCGTAAGAAGATCCTCTCCTCTGGTTATTTTGGTATCATATCCTATCGACTCTTCTTCATCCGTCAAATAGGACCCATCCAATACAGGATCTTGTGACGCTGCTTGAGCATTATCTGTCAATGTAAGTAGCATGCAAATCATCAACATCAGCACACAGCATATGGATCCAATTCTCTTTATCATAATTCACCTCCTCTTATACTAAATCCTTGCCCTCATTATATATACACATAACTCGCCAAAAACTGACGCGGATTTAGAGAAAAAATAAATTATCGAGGCTGTAAAAAATCTTTTACACTACCAAATTATCTACAATTATTTCAAATTCCGCCTTACTCATTGTACCTATTAAAAAATATTCCAGCCCTTGATATTCGAAATTAGCCGAATATCGCTTTGTCAATGAATCCTTTATTTGATACCCTTTTATCTTTATTTTACAATTACTTTTTTCTACAATATATTCTTCCACCTTTTCGTCTTCGATATCAATCCCCCATGACGTACCAGAAAAGGATGCATTAATAAAATACCTAACATTTTCCTCTCCGTAACTATAACTCAATTCTGCTATCTGAAATTTTTTATCTATTTCTACTTCCCGAAATACCATTCCCTGAGGTCCTGCTATAATTTTTACAGGATCTACTCCAAATACATCCTTAATTTCCTGATACGCTTCTTCCTCATCTTCATTTACTATAACCTTGTTATCTTCACTAGAATCCACCTGTTCCACTTCTCTGCCACCAACCATCTGAGTAACCATTTGTATTATCCTCTCCGGTCCTCCCAAACTATTCACCCCAACAGCCATTGCCAACACCAACGCTGCCGCAAGCCCGATATACATCCGAAACCGCTTTTTCTTCCGCCTCATCTTGCTCCTGGCCTCTTCTCTCGCTTCTTTCTCCATAACCCTGCGCCCAATCTCAAGAGCTTTCTTATCCGCTTCTGACATATTCGCATACAAGTCTTCTTGCCTCATGGCTTCTATCTTCTCGCTAATCCCCGCAAATAGAGCTGCTTCCATCCCTTCTGGTACACTAAGACTATCGTCTTTCAGGATGGATACCTCTTCCTCTCTTGCGGCTCTGTCAAACTCTTCTCTTATTGCTTGTTCCAGTCGATCCATATTTTCCTTCATTCTCATTCCTCATAATCAGTCATGTGGTTACCTTAATAACCGGCTGCCATATAGTGTAGCACATGGCGCCGTGTGAGTTATTGTTCACCCCTGGACCGTGCACCACGCTGCACGGTCACAGACCAGTACATTATCGGGGCAGGAATCCAGCCTCTTGCCGTAAGGCAACTTGAAATGGCCCTGATTCGCTGCTGCCAACACCATAGGTGTGAACTGTAACCCGTATGAACTGTAACCTGAAATCTTCTTCTTTCTCTTGACCAAATCACCTGTAAACGTATAATATAATTATAACATATATGTCAAAATATATATTCTCATACATTATCAAGATTTGGAGGTCATTATGAAACGCATTATCCTAACTGGCGGCGGCACCGCTGGCCATGTAACACCGAATCTGGCTCTGCTTCCACGCCTCAAAGAATTACAATACGATATCCATTATATCGGCTCTTACCACGGCATTGAGAAGGAATTGATCGAACAATTTGGTATTCCCTACCATGGTATCTCTTCCGGAAAGCTGCGCCGCTATTTCAGTGTGCAAAACTTCACTGACCCTTTCCGGGTAATCAAAGGACTTGGAGAAGCCAAGAGACTTGTCAAGCTCCTGAATCCTGATGTGATCTTCTCCAAAGGCGGATTCGTCTCTGTCCCTGTCGTTCTTGCAGGCAAGAGCCGCCACGTGCCGACGATCATTCATGAATCAGATATGACCCCCGGTCTTGCAAACAAACTATCCATCCCTTCTGCAACCAAAGTATGCTGTAATTTCCCAGAGACTCTAAAACATCTGCCTGAAGGGAAGGCTGTATTAACAGGTTCGCCGATCCGGCAGGAATTGTTGTCCGGCGACAAATACAAAGCAAAAGAATTCCTGCATTTTACGTCCGACAAACCTGTAATCATGATCGTCGGCGGAAGTCTGGGTTCTGTAGCTGTCAACGAAGCTGTCCGCGGCATCCTTCCCGAGCTTCTGCGGTCTTTTCAGGTCGTCCATCTCTGCGGCAAAGGGAAGGTAGATCAATCTCTCAAGGACCTGGAAGGCTATGCGCAGTTTGAATATGTCAAGGAAGAACTGAAAGACCTGTTCGCACTGACAGAGCTTGTAATCTCCAGAGCCGGAGCCAATGCTATCTGCGAATTACTCGCACTCCACAAGCCAAATCTTCTGATTCCGCTATCTGCCAATGCAAGCCGCGGCGATCAGATCCTCAATGCCCGTTCTTTTGAACGGCAGGGCTACAGCGTCGTACTCGAAGAAGAAGAACTTACCAATCAGGTACTTCTGGATTCCATCATACATTTGTATGAAAACCGCAGCTCCTACATAGATGCTATGAAGAATTCTCCGCAGCAGAACTCCATTGACACGATCATAGATCTGATCGAAGCTGCCGCAAGATAACCTAATACCCCTCCGGGGCGGGCGGACTTCCTCCGGCAAGGTATAGAAAACAGGTGTCGGGATAATCGGCACCTGTTTCATGCTTTATCTAAATGCGCATACTCTTCCGCATAATTTTCGCGCATCCATCTTCTTGCACGATACAATACAGCTTGCAGAACCTCCAGAGTCACACCCATCTTTTCTGCGACTTCTTTCTGTGGTTTTTCCAAAACATATGTAATCGTAACGGCATCATACCATCTTGGACTCTTCGCATACAATGCTTCAAATATTTTCTCTTTCAACTTCATGTACTGCCGCTCCTTCATCTTTCTCAAGAATATATCCTCCGGATTCTCTGCGATCTCAGCAGAGTCCGCTTCCTCTCCGCCAATGAAATCATCTACCAGATATTCCCTTTCCAAGTCTCTATTCCGATTCAACGCCATATATTTGGTTGTCAGAATCAGCCATCCTCTGGCCGCTTCCAGGTTAATATTTTCTCTGTTCACATACAGTTTCAGAAAAACAGTCTGTGAGATTTCTTCTGCTTCATGGTGATTCCCAGAGTACTTTACAGCCGTTTTGTATACGATTTCCGCATTTGTTTTATAAATTTTATCAAAATCTGTATTCCCTCTTAGTTTCATCTCCATTTGCCTATCTTTTGTTTCCGTATCCATTCTACCATCTCATCTTAGCCAGTAATTCCTCTTTATCTTCGTCTGCTAACTCACCCATCTTCCATCCAAGTCCAACGCTATCGTCCTTATACCTCGGAATCATATGCAGGTGAAAATGAAACACTGTCTGTCCTGCAGCCTCTCCGTTATTCTGCACAATATTATAGCCGTCACAGCCAAGGATTTCCGTAAGTTTCGTGATCATCTTCTTTGCCAGAACCAGCACCTTCGCCGCCAGCTCATCATCCAGCTCATAAAGATTCGCATAATGTTCCTTGGGGATAATCAGCGCATGCCCCTTCGCCGCCGGGCTGGCATCCAGGATCACCCTGAAATCTTCATCCTCATACAATGTAGCCGTAGGAATCTCCCCATTAGCAAGTTTACAAAATATACAATTTTCATTTTTCATCTCTCTCTTCCTCCCTGAAAAAAATAATTGATTATTTTTACCGCCAATGCTAAACTGATACATCAGAAAGGGCGGTAATTATTATGTTCTCAACGACAGACTATGACAAACTACGACTTATTATGGAAGAAAGTCCTGAGAAAAAAGAACTTCTCACAAGACTTCTGGAATCTCATCGGATGGAAGTCAGTACCATCAGCCATGAAATCCGTAATCCACTGACACTTGTATATAGTACGCTCCAATTGATCGAAGCGCAGCATCCGGAAGTCCGCTCTATCCGTCACTGGGACTCCATGCGCCAAGATATCGAATATATGAACCAATTACTGGCAGAACTCTCTTCTTACAATAACGGGGAGAAGCTGACTCTTACAAGTTCTGACACAACCGTATTCCTCAGAACACTCGTATTATCCTTCGCTTCTTCTCTTATGGATACCAAGATTGAATTTACCTCCAGGATCGCACCGAACCTTCCGGCGCTCCTTATAGATTCCGTCAAGATCCGACAGACACTTCTGAATCTCCTGCGCAATGCACAGGATGCGGTCTCTTCCCGTACGGATTCACAGAATGCAGTCTCTTCCCCCAGAGACTCCTATCATCCGTCAATCCGTCTGGACGCAGAATATATGAACCATGCTGTCACTATCTCGATCACCGATAACGGTGTTGGAATCGATGCCGGAGAACTGACAACCATCTTCGATCCCTTTGTCACTCACAAAAAAGGCGGAACCGGTCTTGGACTTGCCATTGCCAAACGGATCGTCTCGGCTCACGGCGGCTCCATCTATGCCGAATCAACGCCCGGCGAAGGCTCTTCCTTTATGATCATTCTTCCGGTACAGCAGGACGCTTAACACAAATCCTGTCATCAGCCCTCCGATATGCGCCATATTGTCTACGCCGCCGCTGGTTATTCCATAATAGAGGCTGATGACGATCATAAATACGATCCCCTTACCGGAAATATCCCTGATTCGTCCTCTGTTACGCATGACTACATATAACAATGCACCGATGATCCCAAAAATCGCGCCGGATGCACCGGCTGATACAGCGTACTCTCCAGTCCAGACATCATAAACTGCAGACAGGAGATTGCCTCCCAGACCGCTCAAGATATAGATCAGCAGAAAACGGAACTTACCGATCTCTATCTCCAGGTTCCATCCGATCACAGCCAAAGTGATCATATTATTCATCAGATGCTCAAAACCAAAGTGAAGAAACATACTGGTTAAAAAACGGTAATATTCTCCTTCCTCCTGAATCATCGGGACAAACATTGCACCATGATCTAACAGGAACCTTCCATCCTCTGTCATCCCCTGGCTGGTAAGTAAAAAGAACACGATCACATTGGTCGCTGCCAGTATAACGGTACAGGGTGCCTCTACTCTTCTATTATTCATGTGTGATACAGTCGCTTTCTGGTATATTTTTTTGTTTCTTTTGTCAGTATACCATATTTCCTTAGATATAGTAACCAGCATTTGTTATATTTTACCATTCTTCTTAGATATTCACAATCTGATTCCTATAAAATTGTATCTTCTTTAACAAATTCTGTCCATAAATAGTTGCGACTCGAAACAAAATCAAAACAAACGGCCTATAATTCTTCTTCTTCAATATGCAATCCATCCCAGTCTCCCCATTTCGGTTTTCTGCGTTTGCCAAGAAGATGCTTCACCGGAGTCCAAGTCCAAAAGTTCCCTGTCTCCCGCATAACAGACCCTTCCCATTCCTGTTCTTGGTTCAGATCATATCCGCTCCCTGCTTCCAGTTCTTCCTCATCTGCCGCTTCATCTGCCTCTGCCGGCTTCTGCAGACATTCTGCCGTAAGCTTTTCCAGACTGTAGTTTTCCTCCATCGTCCTTTTATGGAGCAGGAATATCATCTCAATACCTTCCTGGTCCTGATAATCCGCCTGCTTGACAAAATACTCAGTAAGCCCATGAAACGCCTCCCACAAGTCTTGCTGCGCCGGCGGATAGTAGCAGAAGAAATACCTGTCATTCTCATAGAAGATATATTCCGGGTTGAGCAGGATGCAGTGAATATTTAACAGATAAGTTTCTACTTCCCTCACCACCATTCTCATATCCCTGAGAAACATTTTTATGTCTTGTGAGCTTATTTTACTTCTCTCATACATTGCTTTCATTGATATTTTTCCGCTGACATCATAATCATAATAACTGCTTTCATTCATTCCTCTGCCTCCAGTCTTAAGCAGTCCTTCCAGATTATTCGCCTTCAGCATCCGCATCTGATAATCTTCTCTGTAGAATACTTTCTCCTCAATAGTGATCTTACGCTCCAATCCTACTCCTTCTTTCCCTTCAATCTTCTCAGGTCCCTGATGGTTTTCTCCGGCTCTGTGACCGACGCTCTCTTCATAACAGACACCCTCATATACCGCCGTGACGCATCCGCCGTCACTTCGATCTCATCTTTGCTGATTCTGACTGCTGCACGGGGTCTGGCAAATAATATGCACTTATTCCCTGTGCGTTGATGGAACAGACTTTCCAGTTCGCCTTCCTTCACACCATCTTTCTCCCGAGCCTTCACACTTCCGACAACGGCCGTCTCATATGCCGCACCAGACAATATGTTCTTATCGTGATAATAGAAGACTGCCAGTATACAGCTCATAATCAGGAATAATATCATGGGTACAAGAAACGACATCTCTACCGTGATACTCCCCTGCAGTTCATATCTCTTCATCCTCTCCACCCTCTTCCACTCCTTACCGCAACACACTCATCAAATACCCCGCCGACAGAAACGGGAAAAAGGGAATACTCAGCTTTCTGGACATTTTCCTCGCTGTTAATCCGGCAACGGAGAACACTGCAAGCAGGAAAAAAGCTCCCGCAAGCACCATAAGCAGTTCCCACAGCCCAAGATAGATCCCCAGGATCAGGATTGCCAGGCTGTCCCCATATCCCAGGCTCTCCCTGGTAATTCTGCTGATCAGGAGGAACGACATACCAACTCCTATACCGCCCAGAATCAATATGATATCTCCTCTTCCGATAAAAATCTGATATCCAACCGCCAACAAGCTTCCTATAATCAAACATTTTAACGGTATTCTTCTCTTATAAATGTCTGCCAGAGACAAGCCCGCCAGCAGACCCATGCAGACCATTCTGCTTACCGTCCACATCTGGAACACGCCCCCTTCCCAACCACTTCCGACATTGGAACTGCATAAACCGTCCGCTTTAATCCGCTGCAAGACAGAGAGCTGTGATACCTGTCTCCAGAATCCGTAATATATACGCCTCTCTTCCCGTGCCCCATGCAGCGCTCACAGGGATAATATTTTCCCCCTCCAGTATTGCGAAGCCCCTCGACCTCTTCTGGCTGAACCATATGGATCGATAATTCCAAATATGTACAGTGGTAATCCTTATGATAGACAAGACCCGTCTCCGTCACATATACCGTCTTCTCATCATCCTTTTCGAATCCTGGTTTCTCATACCCGACCCACGCCTTTATCCGCATTTTTTCCCGGCATGTGACCGGCGGCACTCCAAACATCGGAATCGGCAAGCGGATCTGATACGTTACTTCCAGTTCTCCGATACCGGTCCGGGAAGACATCCTGGAATCTCCGCACCGTATCCCGCCGCTTCCTCCTTCCACGATACTCCGGTCCAGCCTCTCGGCGCCTGCTGCATGCACCACATCATCTTCCAGCCGCGCCGGCAATACAGCCGTGAGCATGTATGCCTCCTCCGCTGCTTCTTTCCCCGCGTACTGAAGCCCTGAGCGCACTGCCGTACGGATGGCTGTCATCTCCATCAAATACAGAAGACTCACCACAGCAAGAAAGAATATGGGTACAGCCAATGCCGCCTCCACCGTTATGCTGCCTTTTCTTGTTCTTCCTTCAGAGACAGATGCAGATATCCTCCCGGTAATGTATGAATAGATAGATTTTGAGGGGAGCTGTTTCTTATTCATCGAACGAATCCTTCTCCTTTCTTTATATTTTTTGTCCTATATTTGGATCATGTTAAGGAATCTTCAAGAAATAACCTGGTATTTCTTTCGGATTTCTAAGATATCCGGAAGGATATCTGTATCTGTCCCTGTTGGTTTATTATCGGTAACCATAATACGTCTTAAAATCATAACGGATTCCTCTTCTTAAGCTGCAGACCGACTTCATCTCTAACCGGCTGACACACAGATCCGCCCTAAAATACGTCTGTCCATGTACTTTTCTAAGATTCTGTTCTATGATATCGAGCGCCCGCAGCGCGGCCGTGTCCTTCTTCGTCAGAAACAACAGAATCCGAAGATATTCCGAGTAATCCAGCCCATTTTCCGCATCCCGGCCTTCACTACGGTCTTCCTCTGTTCCAAGAGTGAAAAGCTTCGGCAATTGTAGCTGCCAGCTCTCTTTTGTTTTGATCAGCGGAACCTTATTTCCCTTCAGCAGCGACCTAAGATCCATCACAGACTCTCCGTAAGCCCAAGCCAGGAGAATCCCCTGCGCAGCGGCTTCCGTAATAGCCGGTACTGCTAACAGCGTACACAGGGTAAGCGCCATGGACTCTGCCTCTGCTCTCATCTCGCTGTCCGTCTGGATATAAGTATAGTTTGGAACAAACCGCATAAGCAGCAGTTTCTTTACAACCGACTCCAGATTCTCCCGGTCGCTGCCCTTTCCCGCCAGAATATACTCCACTTCATACATAACCGGACGCCGTCCGTCCGCATCAGGGGATGCGTCCGGAGTATTGTCTGTAAATCTGGTAAAATGCTCCAGAAGATATTCCCCCAGGATCAGAGAAGACAGATTCCCGGTCTCTTCCCCGACATCCGCAAATTCCCCGTATCCTGTATTTCGTTCTCTTGCCGACAGCAATTCCTGACAGTCCACCCGTTTCTCTGATACCGTCCTATCCTTTGGCACTACCAGTGACAATATCGGTGATTTCTTTAACTGTCCTGCATACGCGATAGGGTTTCCTTCGTCAGGTAATTCCCCGCCCTGTTCACTAAGAAGCTCGTCCAGGCGATCCTGGCACGCCTGGTCTTCCCTGGCATACGACTCTGCCTTCTCTTCCTGCTGCCCCCACACAGATGTCATTCCCAGCATATCCTTCATCACATTCAGCCCGTACTTATGCTCCATGTATGCCGAGATCTGGCTGCAGAACCCAAGACATCCCCGGTCCGTAAGGAACTGGATTCGCTCCAGTTCATGCTCCATGCTTCCGGCGCCGTAATATGTCAGTCTGTCTATAATATTCTGCTCCCCATACTGCCCCGTCTCATAGCTGCCGTCCAATGCAAATATATCATACTCCTCCAGAAGCTCCTTCTGATATTCCGCAAAAACACTCTCCATTGCCCGGTCCGTATCGGCTCTCCGATAATTCTTGGCCAACTGGATAGACGCGCTCTCCATGATTCCCCCTATAAAAGCGACCAGCAGAATAAAGATCAGACTCAGAAATGCCGTCACCTCTCCCCTGCACATTCTGCCTTGGCATTTACCGCATACTCGCATCAGATACCTGCGCTCTCGCTTACGATCTTGCTGAAAATATTCTGCACCAGACTGGTAAGCTGGGATTTGAAGATAATAACCAATCCGATCAGCACCACCAGGATCAATATGACCTCTACCACACCAACTCCGTCTTCCTCTTTTAACTTCTTCAACACATACCTCATTCTCCACATATCATAACCTCCTTTTATATCTGCACCGACAGAAATGCCGGCACGATCACGATTACCAGGACGATCGCAAGCATCAGGAACATGGGCAGCAGCAGCTTTGTTCCCGCTTCCTCTCCAAGCCTTCTTGCCCTGGCTTTTCGCTCCTCAAAAGCCTGAAGCGCTTCCAGCTTAAGCATCTGTGTCAGCCCCTTCGTCCCTTTTCTTAAGTTCTGCGACAGCATCGCTCCAAATCTTACATAGACCTGCACATCACAGCGCCTTCCAAAATTCTCATAACTTTCTGGTTCCGTGACACCGCTCTCCATCTCATAACAGGCACGCTTCATCTCCTCATATGCATACCTTTCGCCCCGTATTGCCTTCCGCCGTTCGTAATCCTCCACTACTTTTTTCCAAGCACGTTTGGCAGTCATCCCAGCTCCAAGGAAAAGCGTCATCTTGTTCACGATCTCCGGATAATCCAGGAGCATCTGCTGCTTTCTCTCTTCTCTCGCCTTTCCTTTGTTCTGAATCTCTAACGCATATAACAGAATTCCAATCAACACAGCCATAACTATCAGCACCAGTCCGCGGCGATCCATTCTCTGATAGTAGGCGGCTTCCTTGCCTAAGAGCGTGTCAGGAAGCTGGAACTCCCTCTGTACCCGGCTCTCTTCTTCTCTCTTCTGGAGCTCTCCTGCCGCCTGTTCTCTGCGCTTCTCCTCTTCCCCCAATGTCCTGGGGAAAATATTCGCAGTACACTGGTACAATGCCTGTTCTTCCTCATTCTCACTGTAGGTAAGAACGGCGCTTAACGCAACCAGCGTTCCTTCTTCCTTCAGCGCATCTTCCTGTATCTCGCCCCTGATATTCATCACATCATAGCGGTCAAGCTCCCAAGAGATCATAACCGGCTCGCCCGGAACCTCCGACAGCAGATTCATATCCTTCTCAACCCTGTCAAGGCTTCTGTTGTCTCCCAGGATCAGCTTCTCCATATGCCGGATGACTCTTTGAAATAATTCCTGGATCTCCTCTGTACTGTACTGCTGTTCTGCTACCTGGATCTCTGCCGGGAATCTTGCTTCTCCTCCCGCTATCGACACCTCCAGCTCTTCTGTTCTGTTTCCCTGTCCATATGTATTTCTCTGAATACTCCCATCTGTCTCCCTCACCGAGCGCAGGTAATCTGCCGCCAGAAGAAATATTCCGCCCGCCAGCAGTACTCCCACCGCCAACGCCTTCACACCTCGATCCTTATCATCCTTACACCAAGATAATAAGCGCCCATATAGATTGCCAAACATACCGTCATCACTCCTATTCCAAGGATATTCCCATATAAGCAGTCCATGAATTCCGGGAAGCTTAGAGACATATACCCAATGATCGCATAAGGAACCGCCGACATTACCCGGAACTCATACCGCTTAGATGCAAGTATCGTGTCGATCTCCCGCTTCACATCAATCTTATCTCCAATCTGCCTGACTGTATCCTGTATAATCGCGATCATATTGCCGCCGCTTCTCTTGGCTGCCGCAAATACTGTCACAAAGTTCTGAACATCCTCTGTCTGGGTGCGCTCCCCGAATTCCTCCAGAATCTGCTCCAAAGGCACATGGATCTGAAGCTGCCGTGTTATGATCAACAACTCCTTAGAGATCCTTGCTCCTTCCGGATAGATCAGCCGTAGCTCCTTCTGCGCTTCCTTGAATGCATTCTCTACCGAATAGCCAGTATTCAGCGCAGAGGACACCGCCTGAATCGCTTCCTTGAACTGCATCTGAAATTCCGTCTCCTTCTTCTTGATCCCCTCTGCTTCCATCATCCGCAGATGCCAGATCAACAATGGAACCAACGGAATGGCCATCAGTAAGGACCGATAATACAGCCACGCCGTAATCATCGTCAAGCCTGCCGCTTTTGCCGCATACCACATATACTCTTTCTTCGTCACATCCTGCTGCCAGCAATCCTTCCTGTCACGCGTCACACCCCGCCGCCCAGAGCTTCCCCCGGTGCGTGATCTCTCCATATTTTCTCCATTCTCCCTGTATCTTCCCATCCTGTTCCCCTGTCTCCACGAATTTATACAGTGTCTTAAGCCGGATCTCGCCGTCCTCATATCCCAATATCTCCGATACCTCAAGCACCTTCCTGCTCCTGTCCCTCAACCTTCCCAGATGAACGATCAGATCAATACCAGAGGCAATCTGTCGCTGGATAGCCGGGAGCGGCAATTCCATTCCCATCAAGACCATCGTTTCCAGCCTGCTCAGCATATCCTGCGGACTGTTGGCATGACCGGTGCTTAAGGAACCGTCATGGCCCGTGTTCAGAGCTTGCAGCATGTCTATCGCCTCCTCGCCGCGCACTTCTCCTACCACGATCCGATCCGGCCGCATCCGAAGCGCCGACCGGATCAGATCACGGATCGTAACCGCCCCCGTCCCTTCCACATTCGCATTTCTTGCCTCCAGCCTTACCAGATTCGGTACATCCTGAATCTTAAGCTCGGCATTGTCTTCTATAGTAATGATCCTCTCTGTCTTTGGGATATACTGCGACAGTGCATTTAAGAAGGTGGTCTTCCCCGAGCCTGTCCCACCGCTTATGAAAATGTTATAGCCCGCCGCCACCAGACCGGCAAGAAATTCCAACACCTCCTCACTGACAGAATTCCAGGATATCAACTGTTCCATGGTAATTGCCTCTTTGGAGAATTTACGGATCGTAACGATCGGCCCGTCCAATGCTATCGGATCCAAGACCACATTGACTCTGGAGCCATCCTGAAGCCTGGCATCGACGATCGGCGAAGCCTCGTTTACCAGACGGTTTGACCCTGCTGCAATCTGTTGGACCACATCTTCCAGCTTGTCCTTGGACAGGAACCTCTTACCCGACTGCAGGATCCTGCCGTTTCTTTCATAGAATATATTCTGCGTTCCATTGATCATAATCTCTGTGATCGTCTCATCCTCCAGGAATTCTTGAAGAAGATCAAGCTTCCGGAATGCATTGAACAGCTCCCGGCCCAGTATGGTCTTCTCATCAAGAGACAGATATTCCTCCTCCGACGCCTCCTTAAGAACATAATAGATCAACTGCGTCAGTTCCTCGTCTTCAATCTCTCTTGTCATATCCATTCTCTCCAGTATCCTGGCATGGAGCTGCTCTGAACCTATCACTTGATCAGCTCCTTCTTCTTCATTTTCTTTCTTACATCATCAAACCCAAGCAAATGCATCTCTCCTTCCATCTGCAGAAGCTTCGCCTCCGCCGCCGGATCTCTGGCCGATGGAACACAGACCTCTGTACACAGACGAAGCAGACCGTATACATCCTTAAGCCCCTCGTCTATATCCAGGATCAACACATCATAGATACTCTGTTCCGTGATCTGAATGATCATACTTGTCCATTCCTCCAGCGGAACCGCCTTAATATCCTCGGACACGCGCACCGGAAGCAGATAGTCCAACGTTCCCATATGCTTCACAAGCGTCGGAAGGATCAATCCCAGATTCTTGCTTTCCTGTCTCGAATAATACAGCGCATCCGCCAGGGTATGTCCTTCCTCCGGGAAATATCCGCCGATTCCTCCGTACAGTTCCATATTGAGGTACAGCACATTCGCCGACGCCGCCATCTCCTGCCCCAGCTTAAGTCCATAGCTTGTCTTCCCGCTCCTGTGAACCGGCGAAAAGATACCTATCACCCTGACCTGACTGGTTTTTAAGGAACGGAGGTACAGATCTTCTGTTTTATTTTCTTTGCTGCATCCGCAGATGATCTCAGCCAGGATCGCTTCGCCTGACTGGTACTTATAGACCGCTACCTCCTTGGGGTTCGTCTTAACAGTCCCAGTCTCCGCAAGAACAAATACACTTCCCGCCTCCAGTTTCCCCCGTTCCCTGACCGGATAATTCCCGCCGATCAGAAGAATATCAATCGGGTGCTCTTCAAGAACCCCTGTCACCTGAGCCAGACTGTCACACACCTGCACCTGAAAGGCCAGTTCCTCTTTCTTCGTCAGAAATATGGCAAAGGCCGCAGCATATCCTTCCTCCTGGTCACAGATTACCAGACTTCTGCTGCTCACATAATATCCCTCCTTTACACACTACTCATTTCTTTTACTCCGTGAATTGCTGCCGATACGGCATCGAACACTTTGAAAACATGATTAACCTGAACTTACTGAAATTTTTTTGATAATAATCTTTTGAATTGTATGAATCTATCGACTATCTTGAAACTATCAGATACAAGTCACTTGATCCGCAACTTGTAGGATGATTATAAACCTCTCTCCCTTGATTTGTCCACCCCATTTTTAGAAAAACCCAAACTTTGTGCAACACCTACAAAATTCCATAGAAAGATATCCCATAGAGAAGCGCAACCCCCGGAGTTCCAAGGATTCCCGATGTCAAAACCGTCCATGGATTCAAGCCTACCTGCACGGCAATCCCCTGTGCGCTCAGGAATTCATTGATGAAAAATATCATGGCGGACCCAATAATTGCCCGTACAATAAAGTTGCTCAGCAGATTCGATCTTTGTTCTGACATATTTCCCTCCGGTTCTGATCATATTTCCTAATACCATATATATCCTTGTACCGGGTATTTTATTCACAAATTCTGCCTATATTAGTATACCCCAAGCTAATTAACCATACGTTTCACTTGTCTAAATTTCCATCTGCTGCGTTGTCGTCAATCGACGTAGCCACCGCTACGCCTCATTCCTCCGCCTTGCAGAATGAAAATTTATCCTGCGCGGAACATATTGGTAATTAGCTTGGGGTATACTAGACTATATCTGGAAACGATTCAACTGTACGGAGGTGGATTATGAGATTATTTGAACGAAGAAATGTAGCAGAAGAAGACATCTACAAACGACTGTCCTACGACCCGGCGGCTAACACTCTGTTAGAAGAGATCGCCGCCGCACGACGTCAGATTGAAGATGCCTATAATAATTTCCAGAATGCTTCTGATCCTGACCTGATCGACTCTTATATCTACATGGGCAACGCCGCCCTGCTGCGCTACCGGTTCCTGCTGCGGCAGGCCAAGATCATCTGAGGATTATTTCGTCCCGAAAATGCGGTCGCCGGCATCTCCAAGCCCCGGGACTATATACTTGTGCTCGTTGAGATGGTCGTCCAGCGCTCCGATATACAGATCTACATCCGGATGCTCTGCTTTCATCCTCTCCACGCCCTCCGGCGCGGCAATGATACACAGGAACCGGATATACTTCACACCCTTGTCCTTCAGCATCTGGATCGCCGCTGCACTGGACCCGCCGGTCGCCAGCATCGGATCCACCACGAACACTTCACGCTCATTACAATCCGCCGGCAATTTGCAGTAATACTCTACAGGCTCATACGTCTCAGGGTCACGGTACAGCCCGATATGGCCCACCTTCGCCGCCGGAATCATCTTAAGGATCCCGTCCACCATCCCCAGTCCTGCCCTTAAAATCGGCACAACCGCAAGCTTCTTGCCGCTAAGCTCCTCCCCGTATGTCTCACAGATCGGAGTCCTGATCTTCACCTTCTCAAGCTTCAGATCCCTGGAAGCCTCGTAACACATCAGCGCCGCAATCTCACTTACGATCTCACGGAATTCCTTTGAGCCCACCTTCTCCTGACGGATATAGGTTATCTTATGACGGATCAACGGATGATCCATAACTTGTATCTTAGACATCTCTTCTCTCCTTCTCGATTATTTGCCGCCGGCGTCTATTATGCGCTGTCCCGCTGCCTTCAGCAGGCGGTTCATGACTGCGCTGCCGATTCCTTCCCTTCCGAAAGCTTCACTGTATATATAGTCGATCCCGATGCCGTCGAATTCCCTCAGTATTCCATACAGACGGCTGGCGATAGTTTCTTCTTCCCCCCTGGCCCCGATACACTTCACCTCTCCCATGCTGTATCTTCCAACAGTCTCTTCGGTAGCAATAATGCCTACCTTGAAGCCTTCGGCAATCTTCTCCCCGGTCAGGCGGATGATCTCATCCACTGTCCGGGAGATGCTTCCCTCTACTACCGTCAGCTCTGCCTTCGGTGCATAGTGGCGGTACTTCATCCCCGGCGCCTTGGGCGCCGCATGGCTGCCGGCATCTATTACAGTCTTGTCCACCGCCACTTCCCCGATCAGTTCCTCCAACATCTCCCTGGTAACCGCCCCCGGTCTTAAGATCATGGGCGGCTTTGCCGTCATATCCAGGATCGTCGACTCCACGCCGATCTCAACAGCTCCTCCGTCTAAGATCATATCTATCTTTCCATTCAGATCCTCCTCCACATGCTGTGCCGTCGTCGGACTCGGACGGCCGGAAGTATTCGCACTGGGCGCGGCGATATAGCCGCCGCCCGCACGGATCAGCGCCCTTGCCGCATTATGATCGGGCATACGGACCGCCACAGTGTTAAGCCCCCCTGTCGTTCCCATCGGTACTTCCCCGGTCTTCTGGAATATCATGGTGAGCGGCCCCGGCCAGAATGCCTCCGCGGCGGCCCTCGCCTTCTCGGGAACGGCTTCTGCAATCCGCCCGATCGCTTCCATATCTGCAATATGCACGATCAGCGGATTGTCCGACGGCCTTCCCTTGGCGGCATAGATCTTCTTCGCCGCCTGTTCATTCAGCGCATCCGCACCAAGTCCATAGACCGTCTCAGTCGGGAATGCCACCAGACCGCCGGCTCTCAGGATCTCTCCGGCTCTTGTGATTATATCCATGTTCATTTGTCTGAAATCAATCTGTTCTACTATCGTCTTCATAGATTCCATTATACTACACTCTAATCAGCCAGACAAGATTCGATTCCCTTCACGATCGCTTTTGCGAGCTGTTTTTGATATTTCTCATCAACCAGCTTCTCCGCCTCCTCATAATTGCTTAAAAACCCGCATTCTACAATAATCGTCGGAACTTCCGTCCGCCGCAGAAGATAATAGGTACTGTCTGCCTTCGCCTTGCGATGGTTGTCTCTATCTACGGACAGCAGCGCCTTCTGCATAATCTCTGCAAGCTTCTCCCCATCTGTCGAATGCGTATAGTAGAATACCTGTGCTCCGTGTACTTCCTCTCCGCTGTAGCTGTTCTGATGGATGCTGACCGCAAGATCAGGCGCCGTATCGTTGATCAGCTTCACCCGCTCCTTCATATCCTGCACCTTCTTGCTTCCCGTACTTCCCTCTGAAAGCATCTGATCCTTTTCTCTTGTCATGATCACCTTTACTCCCTTATCCTCCAACAGCTTCTTAACTCTTTTGGCAACCTGGAGATTGATATCTTTCTCTTTCGCGTCATTTATTCCGATCTTACCAGGATCGGCGCCGCCGTGTCCGGGATCTATGACTACCGTCTTCTTAGTCAGCTTCACCTTACCGCTTGAAACATATTCCCCCAGATTCCTGCTGACGGCCACCAACCCGGCAAGCAGCAGAATCAAAAGGATCAATTCAACTTTTTTACGCAAGAAAATACCTCCTGACAGTCTATATATCCAATATATGACTGCAGAAGGTATTTATATGTGATGAATCCTTCTAATTTACATATTTCTGGATCAGGTTCCATATCTCTCCGTTCTCATAGCCCAATGCCCATGCCGCCGTTCCGGCAAGCTTGTTATCCTTCATGAGCTTGAGTTTCGGCTCAATGGACCGCTCATCCTCTAACCACATCTCAAAGGTCGCGCTCTCCACAACCCAGGTCGCGTAATTCTGCTGTGCATTCTCATCCCAGGTCGTCTCAATGCCTGCTTCCGCAAGCTTCGCCTTGGCAGTATTCATATCGAATGCCTGGCTGGTAACCTTCGTGGTATACTGTGCTTCTTCTGTACCTGCCTGATTGGCCAGTTCCTCTTCTGTCTTAGGCACTTCCTCCCATAACCTGGTGAAGAATGGTATGCCGCTGATCACCTTGTTCGCAGGTACTTCTTTCAAGGTCTCCTCGATTCCTTCCTTAACGAAATTATACGAGGATACCGGACCTGCCACAGGCGAACCTGCATAATGCTCATCATAGCCCATAATGATGATATAATCAGCCACAATTCCCTGCTCCTTACGGTTATACTGCATATTGTAGCCCTTTGGAACATAATTATCAATGGACAATACGATCCCGTTCTGCCGGCACCTTACCGACAATTCACGGATAAACTGTATATAATGCTCTCCGCATTCGTCGGAAATCTTCTCGAAATCCACATTGATCCCATCAACACCCACACGCAGAGCCTCTGAGATCAACTGATTGATCAGATTCTCCCTCTTGGATGTAAACCGAAGCAGTTCATGGGACTCTTCATAAGAATTGATTCCTCCGTCGAAATCCCGGATCGCCGCCCACACCTCAATGTTAGACTGATGTGCATAATTGACATAATCCGAGGACGCGATGGAATCCATATTACCATCCGTATCCTTCACGTGGAACCATGTCGGCGCAATTGTCGTAAGACCCTTACTCTCTGCAATCCTCTGCAGCACGCTGTTATTCGCGTCTGTGTTGGTCACGTTGTGCCATGCCATGTTGATCGTGTATTCCTTCTGGATGCTGGTAAATTCCTGTTCGTCAAAGGCTCTGGAAACTACCTTCTTCTCTTCTTTTCTGAGCGCACTGTTCTTGATATATCCGATAAATCCATCTTTCGTGCGGACCTTCTTCCAGTTCTCCTCGCTCTCTATCACCGTAACCTCGTCCTTCTTCTTCACCTGGGACAGAATCGGGCTCTTCACTCCGCCCTGATAGCGTATCTGTGTATTCTTCTTCACCGCAGCTACGGTCGTCTCACCCCAATCGCTGACGATCATCACGCGATTCGGTTCATTGTACAGTTCATATTCAATATTCGTATATTGCTGGATAAAATCCAATGCGATATATGCTGTGCTTCCTTCTGTTTTCAGAATGACGTAGTCTTCGCTCTTCTTCTCTTTGGACACAGAATAATCCTTACTTCCAACCTCTACGGTAACCATATCCTTCGGGAGTGTATACAGGAGAACATTCTCATTCGGATCCCAGTAAAACCGATCGTTAATATAATCTCTTACGATCTCGTATTGAACATACGCCTTGCCGTCCGCTATCATCCCGTGCGGTTCCGCAACCTGATTATCTACAATGACCGCAAGCTGTCCTTCATTCTCAATCCCATAATATTTCTTCAAATCATATTCTTTCTTAGAAGGACTGTATCTCTTCCATAAGAATGCACCTACAACTGCTGCGATCACCAGTATCACGATCAGCGCTGCCTTGATGATAAGATTCCTCTTTCTCTTCCGCCTGGACTGCTGCTTCCTCGCCGGCGGCCGGTTCATACCGCTTCTCTGCGGGCCGGGGTTTCTTGCGCCCTGGCCTGGCTGCTTCCTTCTGCCGGCTTCCTTCTGCTGATCCTGGGCTCCCGGCCTTTCCTGCCGTCTCCTGGCCGCTGCTGCCTGGCTTCTGCTCCCTTCTAAACCGGAACTTCCCGGTACCTGACGTCTCCTGCCTTCCGTCTCTTCCTGTCTTGGCTTCCCGGACACCTGACGTCTCCTGCCTTCCGTTCCATCCATCCTCGGACTGCCTGATATCGTCGTTCTGCTGGATTCTGTATCTCTTATCCGACGCATCTGCGGAGTCTGACCCGGTTTCCTTCCGGCCTCTCCCGCGCTCCCTGCGCTTGTCGCCTCTGTGTTCCATTTGCGGTCTGAAGTTGTGCGGCTCCTTCTGTCTTTTTGTTCCATGCTGCACCTCCTACTCGACCCTATTATAACAAAACCCGCGACACTCGTCATTACTTATTTCGACATTTTCTGGTTTTTTACATAGAATACGGGGTATTTCCAATATCTGGTTATCAGTTACTATTAATGCTGTTGAACCACAATGCTTTAATATCGCCTTCCTCATTCAGTACATAGTCTCTCATATACACCGCTTCCTCATGCACGCCGTGCGCCCTGACGATCTGCATGGGACTTGCCGGTATCCCATTTATCTTAAGGTCTATCTGCTTCTTCTCGTACCCTGTCAATTCATTAAACATCTTCTGTAAACGGGTTGCATCCTCCACGTCTGACCTCCTGCTCCATGTCAGAGGATAACTACGGCTGCGATTGCATATCATTTAAGAAAAGGAGATGCCGTGACACAATATTCCTTATACGCCGCAGCTACAATAATAAATTCATATAGAAGATAGTCCTGACACTCTAATACTACATTAACAGTTCATGTGAAAATCTGCCTGAAACGGCTTCTTTCTGATATTTCTCTGATTCGTTGCTGATAGGTTCATAGATTCATATCTAAGAAATGCTATAAAATAAATGTAAGAAATTCTCCCTCCTTTGTTCTAAGAACGTAGTTACCCGGGAAAACTATCTTCTAGTTATTGTTATTATAGCCGATAAAATATCTCTGCGCAAGCATTTTTTTAAATTAATACTTATTTTATGACTTATTTTATTGAACATTCAAGGTTTTCTATGCTATACTACAGTAGGAAGGAAGTGATGACTATGAAGATTGAAAAATTGAACGACAATCAGATTCGCTGCACCCTGACTCGTGCCGATCTAGCTGCCCGACATCTTCAGCTAAGCGAACTGGCCTACGGAACCGAGAAAGCTAAGTCACTTTTCCGAGACATGATGCAACAAGCAGCCTTTGAATTCGGATTCGAGGCAGAAGACCTGCCCTTGATGATTGAAGCAATTCCGGCTTCTTCGGATTCAATTGTGCTGATAATTACCAAGGTCGAGGATCCCGAAGAACTCGATACACGCTTTTCAAAATTTGCACCGTCACCCGGCGGGGACTGGGATTCTCCGAAGAAGGAACCCCCGAGCAAGCTGGAAGGCGCCGATACATTACTTGAATTACTCGACAAAGTAAAGGAAAAGTTCAGTAATTCCATTGCATCGGACGGAAAAGAAGATACCCCTGCGGAGCAGCCCAAGAATGTTCTGCGCCTGTTCTCATTCCCAACGATGAACAGCGTTTTAAAGGCGGCAAGACTGCTAAGCACTATTTATTCAGGTTCCAACACCTTGTATAAAGACCGCGAGGAAGACGTGTATATTCTGGCGATGACTCAGTCGGAGCACACGATCAATGACTTTAACCGTATCTGCAATATGCTGTCAGAATACGGTTCCCTGGAGACCTCTTCAGGCGCGATTCTGGCATTTCTCGAAGAACATTGCGAGATGATCCTGTCTACGGATGCGGTTCAGAAGCTTGCTCAAGTATAATATGCACGATAAAGAACGCCCGAAAGGGTTAAAAGACGGGGCAGTCAGGAGTATAAGGAATCTCCTGACTGCCCCGCTTTTTATCTTACTTTAAGCATTCAATGCTGCACCGATCGTCGCATTCAGCTTCTCAAGCAACAGATCCGGGTCTATACCATGCCCCATTGCACCGTCCTCTATAGACTCCATCTGGGAATGCGGACATCCGATACATCCCATCCCGGCTTCCATCAATACTTCTACGATCTTCGGGCACTTCTCATAATACTCTTCCAACAGCTGACCAAATGTCATATCTTTAGAAACATATGCCATCATAACGCCTCCTTTTCTCTTCAGTGTTTCCATTATAATCGCTTTTTATCATTGTGTAAACATTTTCTATGAATTTCTTCTCAATATTTGAATACTTAAATGTCAACCTGTTTTTCTCTTTTTTTCGACAAAAATCCATTTTTATGATATCTACACAAAACGTTCGTTCTTTTCTTTATCCCGAGTAATCCACCAAATTCGCCACTTTTAATGTGGAAAATGTGGATAAAACTTGAAAACACTTATTTTTCCACCTTTTTTGGCTATTTTATTGTGGAAAACTTGGAAAATTATATTTTCCATTTTTTTACATATTTTTACATTTTTGAACATTTTGTACATTACACTAATCTTCTGACAGTAACGATACTCGTGTAAGTGGCAGGTAAGATCCCGATTCCTCTTGAACTGTTGATCGCATTCACGATCTGTCCGTTTCCCATATAGATGCCTACATGTCCGTTATAGAGAATAATGTCGCCTGGGATCGCCTGATCATAGCTGACAGGAGTTCCCACATTCTCCATATCCCATGTAGTACGCGGAAGGCTGATGCCGAAATGTGCGAATACCGACTGAACAAACCCTGAACAATCCGCTCCGTTCGTCAGGCTTGTCCCACCCCACACATAAGGGTTGCCGATAAACTGGCAGGCATAATCTACGATCGCCTGTCCCGTTCCGGCCTTCGCCGCCGCCTCTTCCTGGGCTCGCGCCGCTGCTTCCGCCGCCTCTGCAGCAATCCTGGACTCCTCCTCTTCCTTGGACTCGGCGTAAGTAAACACCTCTTCCGGACTATCATTTTCTGACTCCTGCACCATTTCCTGTGCCTTCTGCTCTGCGCTGTTTCCTATTATAATGTATTCGGAATACACGTAGCCAGTCACTTCGCCGGACTCAACCTTCGTCCACTCTCCTACCGGTCCAAGAATCTTCGCGGCATAATCGGGATATAACTTTCCCACCCACTCACTGTCCGTCGTCGGCTCGCTTCTGATATAGAGAAACGACTGGACATCGGCAAACGCCATATCTAAATACTCACCCTTCTCTGTCGGCACCAGATAATCTTCTACCTCGATCTCTTTGTCTGCGACGTAGCAGTTATTCAGTACCTCTTCGATCCCCGTCTGCGGCATTACGTCTTCGGTGTCTGTATCAATAGCATATGCCGTAGCCGGAAATGCTGTTATAGCTCCTGCTGTAGTAACTAGGAACAATCCTTTTTTAAGAATAGAATCCATAAACTCCCTCCTTTATGTTTTCTTATCTTTTGTAAATATTACAGAATTGTTACATATGTTACGCTATTATTATATCATCGTTTTTTCCAGTGTCAACCCTGTTTATACATAATATTTTCGTCATATTATATGATTATATATAAAAATAATACACAACCTGCAATTATATTTATTACAAATTGTTACATTTTAAAATTATTCGTTGACAGATGGCACAGGTCATTCTATAATAATTTTAATAACTATTATCATTATTTAGGAGGGACACACAGATGGCTAATTTAAAATACAGCCGGCAGCGCGCTGCTATCAAAGAGTATCTATGTCATACCACAGAGCATCCCACTGCTGATACGGTGTATCTTCATATAAGAGAAGCATTTCCGAACATCAGCCTCGGTACGGTATACCGTAATCTGAATCTGCTAGCAGATACTGGGGAAGCCATCAAGATCTCTACTCCCGACGGCGGCGACCGCTTTGACGGCAGAACCGATCCTCATTACCATGTGATCTGCAGAGATTGCAAAAGAGTATACGACCTGGAACTGGATGAACAGCACATCCAATCCATTAACGACCTTGCCGGACAGCATTTTGACGGGACCGTTGATTCACACACAATTCTGTTCTATGGAACCTGTAAAAATTGTCTGAAAAAAAATTGTCTGGATAAAAATCCCAAAATGAGATAAAATAATCATTGACAATTTGCTTTACTTATGTTAATTTAATATTAGTAACTATTACTGATATTGAATATATTATTTGAATAAGAAAAGGAGAGATTTGCTATGAAAAAATTTGTATGTACAGTATGCGGCTATGTTCACGAGGGAGATGCAGCACCGGAGAAATGTCCTGTATGCGGCGTTGGAGCAGATAAGTTCAAAGAGCAGGCCGGCGAGAAGACATGGGCTGCAGAGCACGTTGTCGGCGTAGCGAAGGGTGTCAGCGAGGACATCGTTGCTGATCTTCGTGCGAACTTCGAGGGCGAGTGCTCAGAGGTTGGTATGTATCTTGCAATGGCCAGAGTTGCTCATAGAGAAGGATATCCAGAGATCGGTTTATACTGGGAGAAGGCTGCTTACGAAGAGGCAGAGCACGCTGCTAAGTTTGCTGAACTGCTTGGCGAAGTTGTAACAGACAGCACCAAGAAGAATCTTGAGATGAGAGTTGACGCTGAGAACGGCGCAACGGCTGGTAAGTTTGATCTGGCTAAGAGAGCTAAGGCTGCGAACCTTGATGCAATCCATGATACAGTTCATGAGATGGCAAGAGACGAGGCAAGACATGGTAAGGCTTTCGAGGGACTTCTTAAGAGATACTTCGGCTAAGAGAAAAAACGCGTAATATAAGAGTTTTTAAGAGGATGGACAAATTGTTGTCTGTCCTCTTTTTCGCTTTAAAAACAGGGGATTTCCATACCAAAAGTGGTAAAAAGGCGGATACCCTTCTTCTTATTTCACTTCTACAAATTCCATAAAGTGGATACCCTAAATCTTGCCTTATTTCCCCATTCATTAAAGAAGGAAATTAACATGAGCAATAAGAAAGACAGCGGTGTTTATCAATTGGATAATGGTTATTAGAAATCAATGATTGTCTTGCAGAGCTGTATTACACCGAAAACATAGCATACAGCTATACGAAGTCAGAATAACACGTGCTTTATTCAATGATATGTGATATGATTAATCTATACTCTTGTAAATATTCTCTCTGCCTACGGCGACCAGATAGAAGATTATCAAAAACATGGTGTACCGATAATGGATAAAGATTTAGAACAAATAGACAAACTATTTCAATCATAGAATATTATAATTATATTTGGGGAGGGAAACCATGCCACAAAAAGTTCAATCACTATTACTTCAATATTTGAACAAACCGCCTAAATACCATTCGAGGATTGACGAATATATAAATTTGTGATAAATTATATCTATCTTAAGAATCTATATGTTCATTTTAGCAATATCTGCAAAGAATTCAAACACGAATAGGAGGAATACGATATGTCAACACTAGCGCAATATTTAAAGAAAAATAAAGAACACGCATATTCCTTTGCAACTGCTAATACTAAATACGATAAACAAGGACGCCCTGTAATCTCAAAGGAAGACGAATGGGTAGATGAGTCAGAGTGGAATGAATTGTACGATATGTTAAAATTTCAAAAAAAGGTGGAATAATATGGGAAAATTTTTCGAAGGCGAAGTGTGGTTTGTAGGATTTCCTTTAGAAGAAGATCATTCTCAGATCATCAACAGACCGGTCGTTGTATTGGACGAAGATCAATTAGGCGTTCTTTCTGTGAAAATAACAAAACATAAGATACGATATAATGACCCTTATGATACTCCTATTTTGTATTGGCAGCAAGCAAATCTGAGATTAGCCTCCACAGCAAGAGTATCAAAGGTAATGAATCTACAACCAGACGATTTTATTTTTAAGATAGGAGAACTACATCCTGATGATTTAGATAGGATAGAAGAATTATATATCCATTTCATGGATGGAACATTGCCAGATTAATATCATATTCTAACAGTCGATTAGTCCATTTATTTCTTGAAATATCTTCATTAATTCACGTAACTACAAAGATGCACACAAAAAAGGATAACACCAAAATATAGTAACTGTACAACCCAAAGCCGCGCGGCCGCCAAATGTGCATGCAAGCATGCTCACTTGGCTCTTTCTTCTTATCCCGCCGTCATCTATATCTTCTCCACCTCTTCCGGCGTTATCTCCCTCTGCTTTAATTTTAAGTACACAACCTCCCTGAACAGCGCGTAGATCACTGACACAACCGGAATAAATATCAGCATTCCTACCACGCCCATCAGGCTGCCGCCCAGACTGACCGCCGCCAGCACCCAGATCGAAGGCAGTCCCACCGACCCTCCTACAACATGAGGATAGATCAGATTCCCCTCCACCTGCTGCAGCACAAGGAAGAGGATCACGAATATCAGCGCCTTCACCGGATCTTCTATAAAGATCAGGAATACGCCCACCCCGCAGCCTATGAACGCGCCGAATATCGGGATCAATGCGGTAAATGCGATCACGATCCCCACAAGCAGTGCATACGGAAGCTGCAGCACCGCCATGGAGACTACGAACATACTTCCCAGTATGATCGCCTCCACACACTGCCCGGTGAGAAAGCTTGAAAATGTATTGTACGTCAGAGACAGCACCTCAAGCGCAGCCTCTCCGCGCCCTCTCCTGACAAATGCGAACAGCACCTTCTTCGCCTGCAGCCCTAGCTTCTCCTTCTGAAGCAGGATATAGATTGCGAATACGAACGCAATGAAGAACGTCGTGATCGCGCTTACGATACTTTTCGCCGCCGTGATCGTTGAGTCCAGCACGCTTCCGGCGCCGTTCTTGAAGAAGTCAAGCCCCGCTTCCATGATCTTATTCCAATCGAATTCAAGATCATTCACCCAATCCATGATATCCTTGTTATTGTGAAATATATCCTCTGCCCATTCCTGCACTTTGGGGATGAACTCCTGAATACTCGTACCCAGATTGGCAAACGTATTACCCAACTGCGGAATCAGTACAAACATCACAACCGCCACGATCCCGATCACGCCGAATACCACGATCAGCATACTGACCGGACGGGCGATCTTACACATATATTTCCTGCCCTTAATCTTACCCTCGTCAAACAGATGGCGCTGCACAAAATTCATCGGCACATTCAGCACGAACGCGATCGCACCTCCAAGAACAAAGGGAAATATAATGTGAAACACAAAGGCCAAAGCCCCCACCACAACATCATATTTCCACAGGCACGCCGTAGTCAGCGCCGTAAATACGATCAAACCTCTGATCTTCCTCACCGTCTCATTACTTAATTCCATACAAACCTCCGCACCAGTACGATCTCATACTAATTTTTCATCATTTTAAGAAACTGTATCACCGGCAGATTCAAAAACGCCAGCGCGTACATTGTTAACAGCTGTCCCGAACTCAGGTCAGCCACCTTGAATATCCCATGCAGCCCCGGAAGGAGAAGAACCCCCGTGATCAGCGCCGCACCCACAAGAAATGCACCTATTAAATACACATTATTACATATTGCCGGTGAAAATACAACCGGTCTGGATGATTTACAGTTGAAGCCATGCGCCAGACGGCTCAGGCATAATGTCCCGAATGCCATCGTACCCGCGATCTTTGCATCACCGGTCCGGTATCCGATCAGAAATGCAATCACCGTCAACGCCCCGATACATAATCCTTCCGTCCCGATACTCAGCAGATAATCCTTCGTCAGGATGGACTCCTTCATAGCCCTTGGCTTCTGTTCCATAACCTCCGCCCTGTGCGGTTCAAGTCCCAGCGCAATTGCCGGAAGGCTGTCTGTCAGAAGATTGATAAAGAGCAGATGCACAGGCTCGAACGGCACCGGAAGTCCAGCAACAGAAGCGAATAATACCGCCAGGATCGCGGCAAAATTACCTGATAACAAGAACTGGATCGCATTCTTGATATTCTGGTAAATATTCCTTCCGTTCTCCACCGCCTTGATGATCGTAGCAAAATTATCATCCGTCAGCACCATGGCAGCCGCATCTTTCGATACCTCGCTTCCCGTGATACCCATGGCGACGCCGATATCCGCCTGCTTAAGCGCCGGTGCGTCATTGACGCCGTCCCCTGTCATTGCCACGATATTTCCCTTATCCTGCCATGCACGCACGATCCGTATCTTGTGCTCCGGGGATACTCTGGCGTACACCGAGATTCCCTCCACGAACTCCTGAAGCTCCTGGTCCGTCATATTCTCAATAACAGCGCCCTCGCAGGCCTCTGAATCATCCTTAAGTATGCCGATCCGTTTCGCGATCGCCGCCGCCGTCACCTTATGGTCGCCCGTGATCATAACCGGCTTGATGCCCGCCTGGATGCATCTGCCGACAGCCTCCTTCGATTCCTCCCGCGGCGGGTCCATCATAGCGATCAGCCCCAAAAACGTCAGATCTTCTTCATCCTCCAGGGATATCTCCCGCTCCCCATCAAGCTCCTTATAGGCAAATGCAAGGACACGCAGGCCGTCTCGGGAGAATTCCAAATTCTGCCGCTCTATCTCATCTCTGTCTTCCTGAGTGATTCCGGCCATCCGGTCCAATAACATATCCACAGCGCCCTTTACGACCGCAACATTCCGCTTACAGTTAATATCCGTCTGCTCTTTGCCGTCATCCTCCGGCAGCCGCATCCTGTGCACCGTAGACATCCGCTTCCTGTCACTGTCAAAAGGCAGCTCCGAAAGCCTTGGGTAACGCCGTCTCACCTCCGCCACATTTACCCCAAGCTGCTGTGCCAGATTGATCAGCGCCGTCTCTGTCGGATCTCCGATCTCTGCCCCGTCCTCATTCGTAGAATCGTTGCAAAGGATGCTGAAGCGAAGAAGCAGCTCTTGGCTGCGGCTGTTAAGGTCAATCTCTTCGGCCGGTATCCGCCTTCCATCCACATAGTAATACTCTGCCGTCATCTTATTCTGTGTCAGCGTCCCTGTCTTATCCGAGCAAATGACCGACACGCTGCCAAGTCCTTCCACAGCCTGAAGCTTCCTCACGATCGCATGCTCTTTTGCCATCTTCTGCGTTCCGAAGGACAGCACGATCGTGACGATAGAGCTCAGCGCCTCGGGAATCGCCGCTACCGCAAGCGCTACCGCGAATAAAAACGCGTCCACCGCAGAACCGCCGCGCAGAATATTCATCCCAAAGAGAATCCCACAGAAGACCAGTATGATGACCGATAATTTCTTGCCGAATTCATCCAGACTCACCTGGAGCGGGGTCCGTTTTTCCGATGCGGTCTTGATCAGCCTGGCGATCCTGCCGACCTCTGTCTCCATCCCGATCGCCGTCACTACGCAGGTGCCTCTCCCGTAAGTGACAAAACTTCCCGAGAATACCCTGTTCGTCTGATCTCCGATCGCTGCGTCTGCGGGTACATCCTCTAACGATTTCTCCACAGGAAGACACTCTCCTGTCAGGGCGCTCTCGTCCGTCTTAAGGCTTGCACAGCTAATCAGCTGCCCATCCGCCGGGATACAGTCTCCCGTTTCGATCACCACTTCATCACCGATCGTAACCTCCCTGGCGGGAATCTGCACCAGCGTCCCGTCCCTCACCACCTTCGCGGCAGGCGCCGACAGCTTCTTTAATCCGTTTAGAGACTGTTCCGCCTTAACCGTCTGCACCGTACCAAGGACCGCATTCATCGTGATCACCACGAAGATCACTGCCGCACTCTCGGCGTCCCCTAGGAATCCTGATACCACCGCTGCAATAATAAGGATGATCACAAGAAAATCCTTGAATTGCTCCAGAAATATCTGTAAAACACTCTTCTTTTTCCCCTCTGTCAGCTCATTGTATCCGTACCGCTCTTGATTCTTTCTTGCCTGTTCACTCGTCAGCATATACATTTCCTCTCTTTCTTCTCACTTTTTCAGAAATATACTGTGTATAGAAGTCTCCTAGTTTTAGCATTCCCATATTGGGTATATTTGAATACAAAAAGAGACCCCTATTGCATATGAAAATATGCAATAAAAGTCTCACCATTTCATTACGATACGGATGACTGCTGTACCGGCCATCGTACTGACGACATCGTAAACGCCCCGGATCCAAAGCCCCTCAGCAACAGCCAAATATCCATGCAGGCATGGCTGCTTCGCGGGAATGATCCTCTTAAGACGCAAGTTACTCCCTTTTACTTGTTTCTAATATATACCATCCATCACGCTTCTGTCAATATTTTTTCAATTTATCATTCCAGCTCCTCGTTCTTAAGCCGCTTGATCGTCAGCATATAGTGATCTGAAATCGCGTTGCAGATAGCCTCAACATCCCGAGTCTTACAGATATCGACCAATTCTCTGTGGATCGGATATTGTCTCTCCAGGACCGTCTGCTTGTCCACAAATCCCGCGTTACAGCTTAAGATCTCGCCGTATTCCTGATCCTGCCATGCTTTCTTAAGGCGTGCAAGACCTGCTTTCTCTATAATGACCTCGTGAAGCATGCACCCATAGGAAACTATCTTGCTATAATTCTCTATGGTCAGATTCTTCATCAATTCCAGAGCTTCTTCCATCCTTGCGATCTCTTCGTCCGTGAACTGCGCTTCATACAGACGGACAGCGATCATCTCATAATTCGAACGGAGCAGATATGTCTCATAGACATCCTGTATGGTAATCTCCCGCACAGAACAGCCCACATTCCTGGTATATTCAACCATTCCCTCCTGCTCCAACTGCCGAAGGGCTTCCCGTATCGGACCCCTGCTCACTCCCAGCTCATCCGAGAGATCCTGCTCAATGATCCTCATTCCCGGAGTCAACTCCTGATTCAGGATCTTAAGCCGGATCTCTTCTGATACATTTTCACGCAATGTCTTGAATGCCAATTTTCCCATAAGCAGTCCTTTCCCGCCTGATTACTATTTATCATCACCTGTTCCGCTATTTTATCATTTTACCATAGCAGAGTCAATAAGGGAGATGCTGATATCTCAGAAAAACCGGGAAAAATGACCTTCCGCCTGTCAGATCTCTTCTATATCTGTTGTTCTTTTTTCCTTACATAGTCAAGGATCATCTGCACGGCGCCCTCAACTCCTGTCTTGCCTACATTGACGACCATATCATAACATTTCGGATCGTTTCTTTTCGTTCCCGTATACCGCAGATAATATTCATTCCTCTTCTCGTCGCGTTCCTTAAGTTCTGCAAGCGTCTGACCCTGATAATATTCCTGCCCTTCTTTTTCTCTGTAATCGTCATCCGCATAGATAAAGAATGAATACGTGTGCGGCAGCTTGGCCAATACGAAGTTCGCGCACCGTCCAAGGAAGATCCCCGGCTCTTTCTTCGCGAGCTTCAGGATCAGCCTGCTCTGCTCCTCGAATACTCTGGTATCCACAACATCTTCCGCAACTCCCGCGCCCGGCATGGAATACGGGGAAAATGTCAGCGTCTCTCCTTCATTATAGGAATCCAGATATTTCTGGAGATTCTCAATACTTGCAGATTCCATACCGAATCTTTCGCCCAGCATACAGATGATCTGCCTGTCATATACCCGGCACTTAAGCTCCTTTGCCAATGCCTCCGCAATCTTCCTTCCGCTTGCACCGTAGAGACGGCCGATGGCTATATTGATCTGATTGCTGTACTTACCTGACTCGCCTGCCAAACCGCCATGCTGCGCCGAATCCAAGTCATCCGCCAGTTCAGGCGCTTCGGCGTCTGCTTTGCCTTCTCTTGCGATCAGCTCTCTCATCATCTGATCATATTTCTTATCAAGCCTGTAGCATAATGCAATCAGGAACATGAGCAGCCAGATCGCGATCGGCACATACAGGTAGAAGCCCTTGATCACCGCGATCGCCTCAGCCGTCTGCTCTGCCGCCGTGGCCTTCAATCCGTCGAATGCCGCCCTGGACAGAATACTTCCCATTATTGCAGATGTGAAGCCTGATCCTGCCTTCTGCCCCATACTCATGGATGAGAACATCAGCCCTTCGATACGAAGCCCTGTCTTCCATTGTCCGTATTCTATGGCGTCGCTTGGAAGAGAATACTGCACCCCGTAGAACGGGGCGATTCCGAATCCCCTCATGATACAGGTGAGGACTCCCAGAGGTATACTGGTAATATTCATCAGGAACAGAAGCTGTCCGGCAACACCAAGAATACAGCCCGCACAGATCAGGTTCCGTTTCCCGAACTTCGGAAGCAGCTTCGGAAGCAAAGCGATCCCGACGATCGTCGCGATCTTCTCGGATGCTGACAGCGGCATAACAAGATCAACGTCATTTAACACATACTGACAGTAATAAGTAAGATCCGTTCCGATAATGATCTGATATACCGTATAGAACAGCATCAGCCCCAACGCGATCAGGAAATACGGATTGCTTACCGTGGCCTTAAGCGCCGTCCAGAACGGAATATTATCCTTGCTCTTCTGCGCCGTCTGCACCCGTTCCGTACAGGTCGCGTAGGTATTCAGCAGTACGAATACCGAGATGACTGCGTATACGGCCGTTACAAGAATCCACGCTGCCTGCTCATTGCCGATCAGCGCCGCAACCTTATTGATCAGAGGCAGCGTAAATGCCGTAATGACCATACTTGCCGTAATAGACAGGATCATACGAATATTGCAGATCACATCCCGCTCTCTCCTGTCACGGCTCATCAGCGATCCCAGCGCATGGAACGGCTGGCTGATCGCCGTATACACAACGGTATTCATGATGTTATAGGTCACAAAGGCATAGACGACCTTGCCCTTCGGCCCCATGCCCGGCATCGTAAAGAGCACGATAGCAGCCAATGCATAGGGCACCGCAAGCCTCAGTATCCATATCCTTGATTTCCCGTATTTGGAGTGAGTCCGATCGATGATGGTTCCCATCAGCACATCTGAGAATCCGTCGAATACACGGGACACCAGCATGATCATCCCCACAGAACCGGCGGATATGCCGACCACATTGGTATAGAAGTAGATCAACAGTGTCGTCGTCATCGTGTACATCAGCGTCAGAGCCGGGTCGCCGAAACAGTACGCCAGCTTTTCAGACATGGGCACCTTGATGAACTCATCCATATCTTTATTCTTTTGTTTATAATTCAATAGTTCCGCTACTGATTTCATAATTTTTCCTCATATTTGAAGCAATCCCTGCGGACTAGTACATCATTGCATTAATCTTGAAGTAATAGTGCTTGATATTCGTGTCAGCTGTGCGTCTACGAACCGACGGTGTAGCGGGCTACATCTAGGTTCGAAGGCGTGCAGATGGCATGGATAGCAAGTGCTTATTACTCGAGAATTAATGTAATGATGTACTAGTACAGCATTGTTTAAATAATAATGAATAAATGTTGCTTTTTTATTGTAGTCGGTGCATAATAATTCTATCACTAAAGAATGGATGGATTACTATGCGAAGGAAAACAATTGATACTATCCCGGTTTTATCTGATGCCATGAAAAATATATTATCTGCTTTTTCAAAAAGCCGCTCCCTTCCGTCAGGACTGGTCAAAAGAGCCAGCATTGTCCTGCTTGCGTCACAGGGGGAACTCAATCAAAATATTTCATCACAAGTAGGGCTTCATTATAATAATGTTGCCACTTGGCGCAACCGGTTCCTCGCGGCGCTCCCAGCCTTGCGGAAGATTGAAACGGATGCCCCGGAAAAGCTTGGAGATGAGATACAGGCAGTCCTGTCCGATAAAAAGCGTCCCGGTGCCCCGGCTGTTTTTACACCGGACCAGATCATGCGGATCATCGACCTTGCCTGCAACAGCCCAAATGATTTTGGGTACGAAGTAAGCCAGTGGAGCCTCCCGCTGTTAGTGGCAGAAATTAAAAAGCAGGGGATAGCAGCACAGATTTCTGAGAAATCTGTCAGCCGTTTTTTAAAAATGAGGTAGATTTACATCCCCACAAAATTCGTTACTGGCTTCATTCTTCGGAAAAGACAGAAGCCCCGGAATCTTTTGCGCGGAAAGTAAACGAAATCTGCGGCCTCTACCAGAGTGCCCGGGAACAAAGCCGGGAAGGTGCACACATTGTTTCCACGGATGAAATGACCGGGATACAGGCGCTGGAACATAAATATCCTGGCAAACTCCCATTACCTGGCCAGTGCGCCAAAATGGAGTTTGAGTATATCCGCCATGGCACGACCAGCCTCATCGGGTTCTTTGATGTTGCAACGGGTCGTGTGGAAATGCCGTATTTGAACTCCACACGCACAGAAGAGGATTTTGTGGAAGCCGTAAAATCATTGGCAGAAACAGACCCGCAAGCCTCATGGACATTCATATGCGATGGCCTGAACACTCATAAGTCGGAAGCCCTTGTCCGCTTTGTGGCGGAGACCTGTGCCCCTGGCGTGGAACTGGGCAAGAAAGGGAAAACAGGTATCCTTAAAAGTATGGAAAGCCGGGCGGATTTCCTGCATGACCCTTCCCACCGGATCCGCTTTGTCTATACTCCGAAACACAGTTCCTGGATGAACCAGATTGAGATATGGTTTGGAATCATTAACCGGAAGCTGCTGAAGCGGAAAAGCTACCTGTCAATAGCAGAACTGGAAGCAAGCATCCTGCGCTTTATTGAACAATACAATCTTACGGCACATCCATTTAAGTGGACATATGCCGGTATACCATTAGCAATTTAATCACTGATATTTAAGCAATGCTGTACTAGCAATTCAACAGCTCACGTTCGATGATTTCCCGCGCCTTCGGCGCTTCTGTATCCATACGTTCCGGATATCCAAAGATCGATACACAGGAGATCGCATCGCCTCCAACCTTGAACTTCTTGTTTGCAAAATCCATTTTCCTCAGGGTCTCAAAGATACCTGCAAAATCAACGTCCCCCTCTCCCATCGGGTTATGCTGATGGATGGAGACATCCTCTCTCCCCATACTGTTCAGCCACGGCGGGTTCAGGATATATCTGCAGTCTTTGGTCTGGTTGTATGTATCTGCAAATAATACATGGCTCAGATCATCGCCTGCATATTCCAGCATAGAGCGTACGTCGCCCACGCCTTTGTCATAGAAGAATCCATGCGGAGCGGAATATACATATTTCAGATTATCGGAGCGATAACTCTTCACCATATCACAGGTCTCGTTATTCAGCTCACAGAAATCCCACGGGTGCGACTGGATCTCTACTCGGATCCCCTCCTTCTCGAACAGCGGGAGCAGTTCATCCATAGAACGGAACCACATACCGTTACAGATCTCCTGCTGGTTCGGATCGCCGGAAAGCTCCGTATTGATTACCTGTACGCCCATATTTACCGCGATCTCAACAATCCTTCTCCAATTCGCCACCGCCATCTTCCGCTGCTCTTCTGTCGGGCCGGACCACCGGTACACAACGATAAAGGAAGAGATCTCTACTCCCGTCTCGCCAAGCGCCTTTCTATACTCCGCCTCGCATTCCCTCGAGAAAAGCGGATGCTTATAGAACGGATTAATGCGCGGATGCGGAGACTGTTCGATATACTTGTACCCCCAGTCCGCTACCTGATGTACCATATCGTTAATACCCATCTGTTTTGCCAATACGTCTACGTCAAACGCTATCTTCATTATTATTCTCCTTCCTGCTGCCCGCCTGTTCTTATCTGATATCTCAAACAGATCTATTACAGACCGGTATGCTCAGCAATGTATTTTCTTGCTTTCAGCGCATATTCAAACGGATTCGCCTTCGCCGGATCCTGCTCCGCCTCTACGACTACCCATCCCTGGTAACCAGCTTCCTCAAGTATCTTAAAAATCGGCGCAAAATCCACGTCCCCGTCTCCCGGAACGGTAAATGTTCCCTCGCGCACTCCCTTTAAGAAGCTCCATTTCTCCTTCCGGGACTGCTCTGCCACACTCTTTCTCAGATCCTTCAGATGCACGTGGCGCACACGGTCAACATATCTCCTCAGAACCTTCTCCGGGTCGATCCCCGCGAATGACAGATGGCCGCTGTCGAACAGAAGGAATACCAATTCAGGGTCTACGGACGCCATAAAACGATCGATCTCCTCTTCCGTCTGGACGACCGTTCCCATGTGATGATGGAAGGTCAGCACCATTCCCTTGTCCTTCGCGATCCTGCCCAGTCTGTTAAGCCCTGTTGTAAGCAGCTCCCACTCCCCGTCATTCATGACATATTTGCCTTCCTGGATCGGACGGTCTAACATTCCCTGGATACTGTAGCTCTGTTCGGATACGCCGATGCATTTTGCACCCACCTGTGTCAGGAAATCACACTGCTTAATAAAAGCTTCCTCCGTCTCCTCGTACGGTCTGCTGATCAGGAAAGAAGAAAACCACTGATTGCAGATCGTCATACCTCTAAGATCTAACGCTCTCTTCAGGACTGCAGGATCCGCCGGGTAGTGGCTGCCCACTTCCGATCCGGTAAATCCCGCAAGCGCCATCTCGCTGACAGTCTGCTCAAACGTATTCTCCTTGCCAAGATCCGGCATATCATCATTCGTCCATCCGATGGGTGCAATTCCAAGTGAAACCTTACTCTTGTCTAGCATCTCTTTTTGCTCCTTTACTGTTCGTATGATTTTAAGCGAAATACTTCTCTACAAACGCCTTCGTTACTTCCGCCGCCTTCTTCACATTCTCCTCGTGTGACATCGCATAGTATTCCGGACGGAATTCCTCGATGGTGCACACGCCGTCGAAACCGATCTCCTTCAATGCGCCTGCGATCGCAACATGGTCGATCACGCCCTCTTCCGGCCACAGTCTCTTGTCATCCCCGCAGGAACCAAGCGGAAGGTCTTCGCAGTCGTTCAGATGGTATGCGAAGATCTTCTTGCCGTCCGCGTTCTTAAGATCCTCGAGCTTAGAGCACATCTCATGGAAATGGAAGGTATCAACCGTGATTCCCACATTATCTCTGTCTACAGCCTTCACTACGTCATACGCCGTGCCAAATTGATTGATGGAGCAGTTCGGAGCACCGCAGAATTCCAGGGAAATCCTGATGTCAGAGCCTACCTTGTCAGACAGATAGCGAAGTCTTGCAACTGCCTCTTCCTTAATCTCGGACACACTCTTATCCTTCACGTCAAACTGAGGAACCGTGATCAGCATCTTCATACCGATCGCCTTGCACACCTCAATAATGAAATCCGTCTCCTCGTCGATCTCTTTCACACCGGCCTCATCCCTCTGGTTGAAATAGATCAGGGTATTATACGCCCATGGTTTCAGATGATGGTTCTTAAACCAGTCTGCCAGTTCCTCCAACGTATGCTCTTTCAGATAGTCCTTCACGCAGTCGAACCTGATCTCAATATAATCAAACCCATACTTCTCACATGCTTCCAGGTCAGCCATGAGGGACTGTCCCTTACACTCCAGTGCTGTTGCTTCATTAAATCCTAATTTCATAATCGCGGTCTCCTTTTCATCTATTTTCTCTGCTTTTCCTGCCTTACTTGCTTTACTTGCTTTCCTGCTTTTCCTGCTAATTGCATATTATTTCATAATATTGCTTTGTTTGCCTGTTTGCTTATATCTTACTTTGATTTACTTATTTGCGTGCTCGTGTACGCTCATCTGAAAAATATATACCGCCTGCCACGGGATCTTTGGCTTGCATAAACTCCAGCTTCTTGGCCGTAATATCCTTCTTACTTATAAAACTCCGGCTTCTCAACCGTTACAACCTTCTCGATATTGCCCGTTTCCTGCGCCTTTACCAATGCGTCTGCGGTAACTGCCGCCAGATATCCGTCCCATGTGGTAGGTCCTTCGATCACATCTTTTGCAGCACAGTCAACCCAGTTCTGGATCTCTGCATCATAAGCATCCTTGAACAGTACAAAACAATCCGTTGTGATCTCTGTAGAAGCCGCCGCATTCTTCCTGATAGAAGGAGCCATCGGAGCGCCCATCTTAAGTGCACCGTCCTCGCATACTACTTCGCAGTTGATATCGTATCCGAACTTACAGTTTACAAAACACTCTACATCGATACAGATACCGCTCTTCGTGCGCATCAGCATGATCTGCGGATCCTTAAGCTCAGAGTGGGAATACTTCGTAACCTTCGGCATGATCACCTGCACACTCTCATAATCATCATTGACCAGCCAGTGACACAGATCTATCTCATGAATCACCGTATCATGTACCGCCATCGGCGTATTGTAATTCGTCCCCACCTCAGGATTCCTGTGCGTACAGTGCATCATCAGCGGTTCGCCGTACTCGCCTGTCGCTATCGCGTCCTTGATCTGGTTATATCCCTTGTGGTAACGGCGCATGAATCCCAGCTGGATCAAATGTCTGCCGGAGGCTGCCTCCGCGTCCATTACCTTCTTGCAATCCTCTGCCGTCGTACAGAGCGGTTTCTCACAGAACACACGCTTGCCGGCCTTGATCGCTTCAAGAAGATCGTCAACATGTGCGAATCCCGGTGATACGACCAGAACCGCGTCAACATCAGGATCGTTGATCAGCGCTTTGCCGTCCGTATAGACCTTGGCTCCGCCTGCGATCTCGGCCGCCTTCTTCGCTCCCTCTTCAAATACGTCTGAAACTGCCACAACCTCGGCTCCCTGGGTTCTCTCTGTGATCCTCTTGATATGATCTCTTCCCATTCCGCCGCATCCGATAACTCCTACTCTTAACATTTTGTTTTCCGCCTTTCTTGTTTTGTTTTATTTTTACTTTTTTGCTTGTTTCTTTATGTCGTTATTTTAGCATTGCGTTCACGTGAACGCAATATGCAATTTGCACAAATATAACAAAATGATTTTATCTATTATGACTATCCGTTAAAAAATACACAAAAAAATTGTGCAAAATATATGTTTTATTAACATATAATCTGCACAATTCTATACATATTGTCTCTGTTCATCTTACAGAGCTTCGATGTGGAACTCATCCTGACAGCTCCGGCCTTCGTTCTTCACTAATAATTCATGTTCGTCATAGGAACGCATTCCGTTCACACGCAAGATCTCTCCAATATTCTGCCTGCTGTTCGGAATAACCCTGCTCTGCACCCATCTGAAACTCCACATAGAATCCACATGCCGGATTCCTTTTTGCAAAAATAAAGAAATCATAAACGGAGCTTCCTTTTCACTAACATTTTCCGGAACATCTATTGTATAAATTTTATTTTCTTCATCATAGTTCAAAATAGCCACTGTTTTATTCCGGCCGTTTCTCTTCACTGCATATCTCTTCAAAATGACACCACCTTTTCCAGACCACTTCCCATATTTTTTCAATATGTTTTTGTGTAAGAATCCTCTCTATCCCCTCTAAAATATACTTCTTATCCTCTTGCTTCAATACATTGATCCTTAAGTCCGCGTTATCTGGTATCAATGACAGATTATACTCCAATGACCTGGACCCTATATAATTATTGGCCAGAAAATCCTGCATGACATCTGTTTTATCAAGCGCCTCCTCATCTCCGTATGTTGAAAAAAGCAGCGACACTCCCTGATCGAATAACGGTGCCAGCCTTATGCTCTCATCTTCTATACTTCGTAAGACTTCCAAATTGCTCCCATGCCTGTCTCTGTTTGCAATTAAATAATCGACACAGATCATCTGATAAATATATATTTCCCATCCATTTCTTACCGCAAACTCTAACGGTGACTCATTATTTCGCTTTTGCAGATCATAAAACATATCATATCTTTCATCATTACATCTCCCCTGTCACCATACTTCTTATGCGAGATTATACTTCGTCTTGATCACGATCTCCGTATAAGCGAATTCCTTCTCCGGCTCTTTCCCGTCAAATATCTTCTCAAACAATATCATAACCGGCTCATAGCCTTGCCTGTAGCCATCCTGTCCGATCAGGAAACGGATCTTCCCTTCCTCCAGATATTGTACATTCTGGGCTGTCAGATCATTGGAGATGACCTTCACCTTATCCGCCAGACCAAGATCGTTAAGAGCCTTACAAACTCCCTGGACACCGGATGCCGCAAGATAAATGCCTGTCAGATCCTCATATTCCTTCAGCATCCCGTTGGTAATCATCTCTGCCATACGGTTATCATCAAAAGCATACTGGACATCCAACACCTGCATATCCTCTCTCAGCATTGCAAATTCCTTTAAAAATCCTTTTGTCCGGTTCTTATGCCCATAAGCAGCAGGATAACCGGATATCACAAGAACCTTCCCGGATGCCGGAAGAATATCTGCCATCAGCCCTGCCGCTACTCTCCCGCTCTGATAAGTATCCTGTCCGACAAAACAGAGACGCCTCGACTCCTCGATATCAGAGTTGAATGTAATGACCGGGATCTCCGCGTCCGCCAGTTCATCGACCGTCGCTTTCAGCTTCTCATCATCCACCGGAACGACCGCAATCCCGTTGCAGCCCCTCTCCTTTAACTCATACATCGCCGCAACCGCTTTCCCCGCATCAAAATCATCAATCTTCCGAATGATCACATCCGCTCCCAGACGCTCTACCTCGGCCTTGGCATCTTCCGCTCCTTCGATGACCTTCTCCATAAACGGCGTATTCGCCGCCTGGATGATTACACCGATCGTGATCGACCGCTTCGACATCGCCAACGCTCTGCCCGCCCGGTTTGGCTGATATCCCATCTCATCTGCGATCTTCCGGATCCGGTCCGCAACCTCCGCATTGATCCTTCCCCTGTTATTCAAAGCTCTGTCTACAGTGCCCCTGGAGACTCCTGCCGCTTCCGCTATCTGCTGCAAGGTTACAGCCATCTCATTTCCTCCCTGTCCGCAGCAGTCATGTACATGCTCTATTGCCGCCGTTTTCTTGTCTTTTATTATAAATACCATAAAAACAATTGTCAAACCTACAATCCATTCCCCAAATCTTTTATTCTCTTAATTGAACTCTTCATCCGGTTTCTATTTATCACATAGGTTTTGGAGCTGTACAATTTTATACATTAGTACATACTATGTATTGACATATACATACATTTATTGTATTATGCAAACATAGCAGGAGGGTTGATTATATGGCAACAACAAGCATTACTATCCGAATGGATGAAAAGTTAAAAAAACAAGCTGAAATTCTTTTCGAAGACATGGGATTGAATATGACAACAGCTTTTACTATGTTTGCAAAAGCTGTCGTCCGCCAAAATAAGATTCCTTTTGAAATTACAGCCGATCCGTTTTTTTCAGAATCTAACATAAGAACATTGGAAGAACGCATTGCTAAGATCGAATCCGGTCAATCCGTTCCGAAAGAACATGACTTGATCGAGGTGTAATGATGGGAATACTGTGGGAAGACGATGCCTGGCAGGAATATCTTGATTGGCAAACGCAAGACAAGAAAACGTTGAGACGGATAAATAAACTCATCAAAGATATTCAAAGAACTCCTTTCGACGGAATAGGTCATCCTGAACCTCTATCCGGTAATTTAAGTGGATGGTGGAGCAGGCATATTGATGAGAAGAATCGTATCGTATATAAGACTGTTGGCAATCAGACAACGATCGTATCCTGTCATGGACATTATAACGACAAATAAACGAATGGGGGTATCAAATCTAGTTCATTTTTGTGTATTTTATCCAACTTCCATTCCTATTCACATCACACTGACAGCACTATAGCAAATAACCCCGCAGGAATCAGAACTATCTTTTCCTGATCCCCGCAGGGTTTCGCCTTGACAACAATATCTATAATTTTAAACCATAATCTCAGAGATCTTAACCGGACGATGCTCCTCTAATGACTTCTTCGCCGCAAGACCCATCAATACAGGCTGCAAGCCGTCTTCAACTCCAAGCGGAGCATCCGTATTATTCTCAATCGCTTCGATAAAGCACTTGATCTCCTTCGCATATGCATCCATATAACGCTCCAGGAAGAAATGCAGCGGCTTCTCGCCTGTTACACCGTCCACATTGCTTATCACTGCCGCACTTGCCGCATCATTGCCGGTAGCAACCATTCCCTTGGAACCGAACACTTCCGCTCTCTGATCGTATCCGTATACAGCCTGTCTGGAGTTGTCGATCACTGCGATCGCACCGTTCTCCATCTTCAGAGTGATCACTGCGGTATCTACGTCTCCCGCCTCTCCGATTGCCGGATCAACAAGTACAGCCGCCTCTACATACACCTCCGCTGCATTGCATCCTGCAAGGAAACGTACCATATCAAAATCATGGATCGTCATATCCAGGAACATTCCGCCGGACACCTTAACATAGTCTGCACACGGCGGCTCCGGGTCTCTGGATGTGATCTTGATGATGTGAGTATCACCGATCCTGCCTGCTGCCACAGCATCCTTCACTGCCTCGAAGTTGTGGTCAAATCTGCGGTTAAAACCTACCTGATACTTCACCGGATTCTTCTTAAGCGCATCGATCACTTCCTTGATCTTAGCCACGTCATGATCGATCGGCTTCTCGCAGAATACGTGCTTTCCTGCATTGATCGCCTCCACAGAGATCGGAGAATGCGTATCTGTGGAAGAACAGATCAGCACCGCGTCAATCTCTGGATCTGCGATGATCTCCTTGTAATCCTTTGTCGTATTCTCCACACCCATCTTCTTCGCCCATGCGGCCGTCTCATCATTCATAAATGGATCCGCAAGGCTTTTGATCCTCGCATTGCCCACCTTCGAACAAATACTCTCAACATGAACTCTTCCGATTCTTCCTGCTCCGATAATACCTACTGTAACCATAATCTTTTATTCTCCTTTCAAATCATTCGCAAACGTATTTTATAATCCTGTCTTCTCTGCAATAAACTTTCTTGCCTTGATCGCATATTCCAGCGGATTCGCCTTCGCCGGATCCTGCTCTGCCTCTACCAGCATATATCCCTCATAACCATGATCCTCAAGAACCTTGAAAATAGGATCGAAATCAATACATCCGTCTCCCGGTACGGTAAATGCTCCCTGTCTTACACCCTCAAGGAAGCTTAAGTTCTCTTCCTTCACCTTCTTAACGATCTCCGGGCGGATGTCCTTCAGGTGCACATGCTTGATCCTGTCCACATATTTGGTAACCATCTCAAGCGGATCTGCTCCGCAATATGTAAAGTGTCCGGTATCAAACAGCAGGCTTACATACTCTGGATCTGTATTCGCCATCATGCGCTCTACCTCGTCCGGGTCCTGCACAACCGTTCCCATATGATGATGGAAAGTAAGTGCGATTCCGTATTCATCTTTGGCGATCTTGCCAAGACGGTTCATACCCTCGCAGAATGTCTTCCACTCATCATCATTCATCACATACTTGTGTCCGAAGATCGGTGTGTCCTGCTGCCCCTGTACGCTGTGGCTCTGTTCGGAAGCGCCGATCACCTTAGCTCCCATCGCTTTCAGGAAAGTAAGCTGTGCACGGAATTCCTTCTCCACCTCTTCAAACGGCTTCGTGATCAGGAAAGAAGAGAACCACTGGTTGCAGATCTCGATTCCTCTTAACTCCAAAGCTTTCTTAAGCACCTCCGGATCCTTAGGGTACTTGTTGCCTACCTCTGACCCGGTGAATCCTGCCAGCGCCATCTCGCTGACACACTGTTCGAATGTGTTCTCGCCTCCCAGATCCGGCAGATCATCGTTCGTCCACGCAATGGGAGCAATTCCAAGTTTTACTTTTGTTTTGTCAAACATCTTTGACTCTCCTTTCTCTATATCAATTCTTTTTTTCTCTTTGTCTCTCTGAAAGAAAATATACCATATCCGTACATCTAAAAAACACTCTTTTTTTAGTTTTGTTGTTTTGTTTATTCCGTCAGATAAATGTTGTCTTATTTTTAGGTATGAATATTTCTCCTCCGGTAATCCACCGGGCTGCACCCGTTTATTTTCTTAAATGCCTTAGAAAAATAATGATAATCGTTGAACCCGGCTTCCCGCGCCACCTCCTTTATCTTACCGTTCGTGCCCCTAAGCAATGCCCTGGCACATTCCATCCTCAGATCCAGCAGATAAGACGAGAATCCGATTCCCAGCTCCTGCTTGAACAAAAAGCTTAAATACGCAGGATTCAGTTCTGCCGCTTTCGCAGCGTCCATTTGCGGCAAGTTCTTCTCCCGCTTTCCGGTTATCAATTCCTATGTACGGAATTCCCTCTGTCAGGATCTTCGTATCATATGCAACGATTCTTATCCCCGCCTCTTCTGCTTCCGCCAGATACGGCGCGTCATAAGAAGAGATCGGAGAGATCGCCAATGCGTCCACATCCTGTCTGATCAAATCATGGATCATCTTCTTCTGCATCCTGTCGTTAGACTCCGAATCAGGAGAAATAATCTTGACAGACACGCCGTAATCCTTGCCCGCCTTCTCCATGCCTGAGCATACGGACATCCAGTATTCACTGTTCCTTGATTTCGTGACGACACCGATCGTATACGGCTTCTCGTCGGACTCCGTTTTCTCATTGCGTGCACATCCAGTTACCACACAGACTCCCAGCATAATTGCCGCTGCGAATCTTACTGCTCTGCTGTTCCGGTCAAAGCTTCCCATCTTGCTGCCCCTCTGTCGGTTTTCCCCTGTATACAGGCTGTTCTTCTTAATTTCTACACACTTTCTCTATACCATAATATACAAAATATATGCCTGCGTGTCAACACATTTTTTGTAGTATTTTTAGTGAAAAGCACACATTTTTTGCGTGCTTTTACGCTTCTGCAGACGCTCGTCCTTTGTCTGTCGTCCAAAGAGCCAATTACTCCCGATTTCAATTGCCTTCTCCTTCCTGACTGTGCTATACTGAATTCACTATGGAGGATATTTTAAATGGGAATTTATTTAAATCCGGGGAACGACGGCTTTTTAGAATCCATCCGTTCCCGAATCTATGTGGACAAAACCGGACTGGCAGCATGTACGAATGAGCTGATCAATACAGAAGAAAAATATATCTGTATCAGCAGACCGCGGCGTTTCGGAAAATCCATGGCGCTTAAGATGCTCGCCGCTTACTACAGCCTCGGATGCGATTCCAGGGAACTATTCAAGGGAAAGGTTTTGGAGAATGCTGACAGCTTTACAGAGCATCTGAACAAATATGATGTGATTTTTCTGAATATACAACAGTTTTTGATCGGTGCAAAAGACCAAAGCGTAACCGACTATCTGGAACAAGAAGTTCTCGAAGAGCTCCTGGCAGAATACGGCGGATACCTGACAAGACAGGATAAAGGGCTTGCCGATACATTAAAAAGAATCTACGCAAAAACAGGTAAAAAGTTCATTTTCCTGATTGACGAGTGGGATTGTGTCATCCGCGAAAGACAAACAGAAGAAAGGCTGCAGAAGCAATATCTTGATTTCCTGAGGGGGCTTTTGAAGGATCAGCCTTATGTTGCGCTGACCTATATGACAGGCATTCTGCCGGTAAAAAAATATGGGGAACATTCTGCCTTAAATATGTTCTGGGAATATTCGATGTCAGGTCAGGATATCTTTGAAGAGTACACCGGATTTACCGAGAATGAAGTACAAAAACTGTGTAAACAGTTTGATATGGATTTCCCGGAGACGAGTCACTGGTATGACGGTTACAGATTCAGCAAATATCACCATATTTATAACCCGAGATCTGTTGTTGCTGCAATGCAGACTCACAGATTTTCCAATTACTGGACTTCGACGGAGACCTATGAAGCGCTGAAGGTTTATATGGATATGAACTTCGACGGACTCCGTTCAGACATCGTAAAAATGCTCGGCGGTGAACATGTCAGGGTAAACACCCTAAGCTTTCAGAACGATATGCGGACATTGAAGACCCGGGACGACGTGCTGACGCTGTTGATCCATCTCGGTTATCTCGGCTATGATCAGGAGAGAAAAGAGACCTTTATTCCTAACAGAGAAATTGCCGGAGAATTTGAAAATGCAATGAGCGTCGGCGGTTGGGCCGAGGTTATGCGCGTTCTTAATTCCTCCGAAAGACTTCTTGAGGCAACGCTTAACGGAGATGAAAGATGCGTTTCCGAAGAGCTTGACAAAGCGCATACAGAAGTGGCTTCCATCCTGACCTACAATGATGAAAATTCTCTTGCCTGTGCCATAAGCCTTGCCTATTACAGCGCAAGAAAGGATTATCTGATGATACGTGAACTGCCGTCAGGACACGGCTTTGCGGATATTGTATTCTTACCGCTGCCTGCAAAAACAGAAAAGCCCGCACTTGTAATAGAACTTAAGTACGACAAGTCTGCAAATGCAGCAATACAGCAGATAAAGGACAGGCATTATACTCAGTCTCTTGTGAATTATACCGGCGATATCCTGCTTGTCGGTGTAAATTATGACAAGGAATGTACGAATAAGCCTCATAGCTGCCAAATAGAAAGATTGAAGTTCTGATTCACCTATCGGTTAGGAGGCTGCCCAACTAATAAGCAGCCTCCTAACCGATAGGGCTATCTAATCCGTTTTACAATTCTCCTCTTGCTTCTCTTGCCATCAGTTCCTCCATAACGGACGAATATTTCTTATCAAGCTTATACAGCGCCAACGTGATCACCGCAATCCCTGCCACAATAACCGGACCGAACTTGTAGATCGTAACAATACAGTTCAGGGCAGATTCCGGCTGTACAGCACTTCCTTCAGACGAACTGATATAACCTGCCGCAGAGAGCATCCCCGTCATAATCGCCGATGCCAGTCCCGCACCGACCTTCGTTCCGATAGAACCACCCGCGAAGATCAGGCTTTCCTGCCGAATATGCGTCTTCCACTGACCGAACTCAACTACATCCCCGATCATTCCGAATACCGCAGCGTTCAAAGGCGCCAGACCGATCGCGCGGAGCACGCAGCTTCCCACCATCCAGGTAAAATCATACGGATTCAGGAAGAATATCAACTGGCCGGCCAGTGCGATCACTTGCTGTTCTGTTCTTAAGATTCGGATATTAGGTATTCTATGGTATCAGAATCCGTACATTTTTTAGATTTCTTAGTATTTTACAAGTTGTCATGAATTTGACAATATTTTGTTGTCATATTTTTAGACCGCAAAATACACGGCTGATTCCCGGCGGTTTTTCCCCTTCCTTTTTAATATTTAAGAATCTGTCCACTTCCCAGATTTTTGATGCTGTAATTCCCTTCTCCTTCTACCCTAACTATAATCTCGTCCCCTTCACGTCTCGCCCAGACTCTCATCACGGTCTTTCCGTCTGCATCCGGTATCTCAGCTTTGGCACAGCCGCCTTCTGTGAATTCAGACACCAGCAGTGTCACACCGTCAGAATAACCATACACCACTGACTCCTCATTATTTCCCATCGGAAGGATCGTATTCTCCCTAAGCAGAAGAGGCAGGGAATGATAATCATGCACTTCCTTCTGCCAACTTCCCCCGTCCTTTTTCTCTCCTGTGATCAGGTTGATCCACTTTCCCTTTGGGAGATAGTAATCTACTTCTCCTGATTCCTTGAAAACAGGCGCCACTAGGAGCGCATCTCCAAGCATATACTGCCGATCCAGCGTATCGCATCCGTGATCTTTGGGGAATTCCAGGATCATTGGCCGAAGCACAGGCCTGCCATACTCGTGGGACTGGACAGCCATGGCATAGATATAGGGCATCAGGCGGCATTTGAGATTGACGAATTCTTTTAATATCACACAAGCCTCTTCATCAAACTTCCACGGAACCCTCAGTGAATCTGCGCCGTGCAGGCGGCTGTGGGAGCTTAACAGGCCAAACTGGCACCATCTCTTATACAGATCCGGCGTCGCAGTATTCTCGAACCCGCTGATATCATGACTCCAGAACCCATATCCACAGAGTGACAAGGACAAACCTCCCCGCAGAGTCTCCGCCATGGATACATAGCTTGCCGAACAATCCCCGCCCCAGTGTACCGGAAATTGCTGCCCTCCGACACTTGACGACCTTGCAAATACAACCGCGTCTCCATTTCCCCGCTCTCTCTCCAACAAGGAGAAAACCGTCTGATTATAGAGAACCGAATAATAATTATGCATCTTTACCGGGTCAGAACCGTCATGCCAGACGACATCCTTTACCGGAATCCGCTCGGCAAAATCCGTCTTGAAAGAGTCCACCCCCATATCCATCAGAACCTTCAGCTTCCCTTGGAACCATGCACATGCATCCGGGTTCGTAAAATCAACGACTGCCATTCCCGGCTGCCACAGATCTGTCTGCCACACTCCGCCGTCCGCACGTTTCAGAAGATAGCCCTTCTCCTTTCCTTCCGCGAACAGATAAGACTTCTGAGCAATATAGGAATTAATCCACACACAGATATGCAGTCCTTTCCTGTGATATCGCTCAAGCATCGCCTTCGGATCGTCAGTAACCTTTGGATTCCATGTATAATTGCACCACTCTAACATATCCATCCAATATGCGTCGAAGTGGAATACATGCAGCGGAATCTTCCGGTCCGCCATCTCCTGAATATACTCTGATGTGGTTTTCTCGTCATAATGAGGCTTAAATGAAGTGGTCAACCACAATCCAAAAGACCATGCCGGAGGAAGCGCCGGCCTCCCCGTCAAAGCCGTATACTTTTCAACCGTCTTCATGGGACTGCCGCCGCATATGAAGAAGTATTCAAGACACTCTCCTTCTATGCCAAACTGAATCCGCTCCACTTTCTCACTGGCGATCTCATAGGCCACATCCCCCACATGATCTACCAGCACGCCATACCCCTTGTTCGTAATATGGAACGGGATATTCTTGTAGGCAATCTCGCTGGCCGTTCCGCCGTCTTCGTTCCACATCTCAACAGCCTGGCCATTTTTCACAAACGGAGTGAACCGCTCCCCCAGCCCGTACACATACTCATCCACATCAATCAGATGCTGCTCTATCATATATTTCCTTCCTGTATTTGAGTCCCGCATATAGGCCAGGTTATGGTAACCGGATTCCGTCAGGAACTGGTCTCCCTCATAAAATGACAGCCGGTAATGATTCGGTCTTTTGTCAATCACCGCCTTAAGATTCCCGCTGCGATAGACCAGTTCCTCATCTGTCTCGCTGATCTCTGCCTGCGGATTCTCCTCCTGATACTTCGCAAACGGCCCTCTTATCACTGCTCCCGCATGATGCACTGCCGACACCTTAATGATTCCTTCCATCGGACTCGTCAGCGTAACCGTCAGCATCGGAATATTCATCGGATCTCCCCGGTCTGCTATATGCTTTGCCGGCAGATAGACAGTCAATTCATTCCCCTTTACCGTATGACCTGCATACTCAATTGCATATGCAGGTATGATTCCTTCCCGCATTGCCCAGAATCCATTCGTATATCTCATTTCACTCTTCCTCCTCTCATCCTCGCTCTTCTCCTTCCCCTTTGCTTCCTGTCTTTATTTTCCCGTTTTTCTCATTCCCCCGTCTCTTCTTCCCCGCCTTCCTTCAGATCCTGTATTTCCGGTTCATGCTTCTTCAGCACCCTCTCCAGAAAATCCGACATAATAAACGCCGCCGGTCCGGGCACGAAGAACATCGCCATAGGGAATTTCCAGATGATCCCGCCCATACAGACCACCACGAGCAGAAGCGCAAGCGTAGTGCCGATATAACGCACGACCATATATATAGATATCTTGACCAACCAGCCGCAGCTCATCTCATATCTTGACAACGCCGGGAACATATAGCAGGCCATCGCCAGAATATACACCGAAACAAGCGCATACACACAGATGAAGAACAATCCTACATATCCGTCCGTCTCTTTCATCAGGATCCCGATATTCAGATGCATTGCCAGAGTTGCCGCAACAGTCAGTACCCACAGAATCACTCCCTGCCTGAGATTCATAAGAAAGGAGCGGAAGTATTCTTTCGAGATATAACCGTCATTATGTTTGATGCATTTTATCATCGCATGGTAAAGGGCAGCCGAAGACACGCCAATCGTAATAATCGGAAGACTGCCGAGAATCCACAGGAATCCCAGTGCCATGATATCGAAAACCTTGTCGCAGGAAGCGACAAAACTTCCGCCGAATCCAAATACATTTCTTTCACTTTTTTCTTTTTTCACCATACTCTCTCCTCACTTCTTTATTTATGAATGCTCCGGACAGGCAAAAAGCACCGCACCGCGCAGTCGACGCGCACGGCACAGTGCAGTTAAAATCTATTTCCAGAACACAGGATGGCTTCTTAAACCTCCAACGCGAACCCATTTCTCGTGAATAACGGGATCTGCTCGATCGGTGTTTCAACCGTAACAGTCTGACCGCCCTCCAGGATCTCCTTCGTCCATGCGTTCGTCCACTTAGCGCCGGCAGGCAGATAGACTTCTTTTGTCTGCTGCCCTTTTTCCATAACAGGTGCAACCAGGATGTCCGGCCCAAACATATACTCCGCTTCATTGTCCCAGCACACTGAATCCTCCGGGAAATCATAGAACAACGGACGCATGACCGGCGTTCCCTTCTCATGGGCCGCTTCCATCAGCGTGCGGATATATGGGCGCATCGCTTCGCGCAACTCAATATATTTCTTACAGATCTCATACACCTTGTCTCCGTATGACCAGATCTCATTCGGCGCGCCGGATACACATTCCGCACCGCCCGTCGTACCAAACTGCGGCTGATACGGCATACGGTTGCCGTGAAGCCTCATGACCGGACAGAACGCACCGTACTCGAACCAGCGGACAAATACCTCATGGAATTCTTCGTCATAAATATTCGCGCCGAAAAATCCTCCGATATCCGTCGTCCACCACGGAATACCTGCGATTCCCATGTTAAGACCCGCTGTGAACTGATTCTGCAGACTGTCAAATGTAGAATGGATGTCTCCTGACCATACCAGCGCACCATATTTCTGGGAGCTTGCCCATGCACAGCGCAGCAGATTCACGATCTCTTCCTGTCCTTCCGCTCTCATTCCGTCAAAAAAGTTCTTGGCATACATTACAGGATAGATGTTGCCCACCTGATTATTCGGCCCCAGATAGTACCGGTAATTGTCAAAATCATAAACCGTATATTCCGGCTCCGCCTCGTCTAACCAGAAGAGCTTCACGCCCTTATCATAGTAATTCTTCTTCGCCTTCGCCCACACATATTCTCTTGCTTCCGGATTGGTTGTATCATAATGAACCGTATTGCCCATATACAGGTGATCGATATGTACGCCTCTCTCAACTCTGGTAAGCAGCCCCTTAGACCGCATCTCGTCAAAGTTCTCACTCTTATAGTCCACCATCGGCCAGATAGAAACCATAAGCTCGATTCCCATATCCTCTAATTCCGCGATCATGGCATCCGGGTCCGGCCAGTATGTCGGATCGAATCTCCAGTCTCCCTGCTTCGGCCAGTGGAAGTAATCTACCACTATAACATCGATCGGGATCTCACGGCGCTTATACTCTCTAGCCACCTCCAGAAGTTCTTCCTGGGTCTGATAACGCAGCTTGCACTGCCAGAAGCCCATACCATACTCCGGCATCATCGGAACCTTTCCTGTCGCATCCGCGTATGCCTCTTCGATCTCCGCCGGTGTATCGCCTGCGGTGATCCAGTAATCTAGCTTCTTCGTTGACTGTACTTCCCATGTGGTGACATTCTTGTTAAAGCTTACGCGTCCAACCGCCGGATTGTTCCACAGGAATCCATATCCCAGCGAAGAGAGCGCAAAAGGCACGCTCGCCTGGGAATTGCGGTGCGCCAGCTCAAGCTCTGTCCCTTTTACATCCAGGAATTTCTGCTGATACTGTCCCATACCGTAGATCTTCTCATCCGGATTCGATTCGAACCTCATGGTCAGCGCATAATCTCCTCCTATAATCGGCTTAAATTCCCTTGCAGACATCTCCAGAGAGCTGCAGGTCTTGGCAAACATATCCTCCCGGTTGCGCACGAATTCTTCCAGCAACAGTTCTCCCTTCTGATTGTAGAAAATGATTTTGCCGATGTTATTAATCTCGGCTTTAATCTTCCCGTTCACAATCTCCGCGGAAAATTCTTTGATAGTTACCCTGGCATGTGCGCCCTCAGGTTTCCCATCCAGCGCCCACAGCTCCTGCGGCATTTCCGACATCTTAGATGCACGCACCCTCAAGCTGTTCTCTCCCCAGGGCTCTACGATCACGCGCTCATCGCGGTAGCGGTAATGCAAAGCGTCCTCCTTTTCTTCAAAATACCCAAGTAAAAACCGGTCATCTGAACGGAAATCCCCCGTCTCTCCTTCTTTCTTTATAAAATCCGGCATGACTCTACCTCCTTATATAATATTTATAGTAATCTGCAATGTGCAGGATTACCTCCTTTATTTTGTCATATTCATGTACAAAACACTTCTACTTCTTATTTACTCCTTAACAGCCCCCGCCGTCAAGCCTCCTACGATATATTTTTGCAGGAATACGAATGCAAGAATGACCGGAATCGTCAGAATAGCGCCATAAGCCATGATACAGTTCCACTTCGTCCCGTATTTGCTCTGGAACTTATGGATATTCGCTGTCAGAGGCCTCATATCCGCCTTCACGTTAAATGTCATAGAATAGATCAGGTCATTCCAGCCATTTAAAAATGAGATTACTACTACAGTTATAATACCCGTCTTGATCGTTGGTATCATGATCCTGAAAAATGAACGGAATACATTACATCCGTCAATACGCGCCGCCTCATCCAGCGAGACCGGAATACTCTTAAAATACGGCCGCAGCGTGACGACAATAAACGGTACGGAACCCGATGCCACCGCGATCGCCGGCGCCCAGTATGTACCCAGAAGCCCTAATTTACTGAATGTCAGATACATTGGTGTCAGCATAACAGATGCCGGAAGCATCTGCGTTACAAGGAAGGTCAGCATGAATGTCTTGGTTCCCCGTACCTTGTAGCGCCCCATTCCGTATGCGGCCGGAACCCCGAATCCAAGCGAGATCACCATGGCACAGACTGCTATCAGAACACTGTTCTTCAAAGACGTGAGGAAATCCGCATCCCTAAGGTTCTGAAGCCACGGGTCAACCGTAAATTCATGTGGATAATAGGTTACAATCTTACCAAAACTCTCCATATCCGTCTTAAATGACATCTGAATCAGCCAGTAGATCGGAAACAGGAAGAAGACTGCAATAATAACCGCAAAGATACAATTCATAATATTCCTGCGTCCTTCTTTGGACTTCAGATACATACGCCTTGCTTCTCTTATCTCATTCTTATCCATCTTAGTCATCCTCCTTCCCCAACAGCTTCAGGTAGAACAGCCCCACACAGAACAGACAGACGAACAGGATCATCGCAATCGTTGAACCCTGTGAAAATTCATATTGTGTAAATGCCCTCGAATATGCATAGGTCCCCAGCACGTCTGTGGAGTTGAACGGTCCGCCTGCCGTCATGATGAACATCAGGTCAAATGCTTTGAACGTATAGATGAATCCCAGCATCAGTACGGACAACATCGCTGATTTCATGAGCGGAAGCGTAATGTATAAGAACCTCTGGAAAGAGGTCGCTCCGTCAATCGAAGCGCTTTCATAGACGTCCTCCGATATGCCCGTCAGACCTGAGGTCAGCAGCAGCATATTAAAAGGAATACCCACCCAGCAATTTACCGCTATTACTGCACTAAGCGCAGTTCCTCCGTTTACCAGCCAGTCGACAGGGGCCGAGACCAGGTGCAGCTTCATAAGCAGGTCGTTGATTACGCCGCCGTCCAGCAGGAACAGGTTCTTTCCCAAAAGGGCGGTTACAGACATCGGCATCATATAGCCCACAAGCACCAGTCCTCTGATCGGACCGGCCAGGGTGAACTTCTTAGAGAAGAACATGGCGAATAAAAAGCCGACCGTAAACTGGATCAACAGGCAGGCAAACGTGAATTCAAGGGTATTCTTGAATACCAGCCGGAATGTCTGATCCGCCAACAGTGTCTTATAATTCTCCAATCCTACAAACACAGACTCCCCGGAAGCAAAATTCTTAACGTTCAGATTCTTAAAACTCAGATCAATATTATACAACAATGGGTATCCGCAGACGATCAGCAGATAAATGAATCCAGGAAGAATAAATATATACGCTTCTTTACTCTTTCTGGCCGCCATGCTAAGCTTCATATTCCCACTCTCCTTTCCATTTCAAAACCGTGAAATAAAACACCCCGGAATCTCAGATTCGAACGGATTCCGAGGTGTATATACGCTAATTTACATCATCCGCAACTCCGCCGCCTATGGATGCTTCCGGAAGCGGGTCTTCCGCTACGATCGGATCAATCGTAGCCGCAGCATCCTTCATCGCATCTTCCGCAGATTTTTCGCCCAGTAAGGACTGCTGTACTGCTGTGTAGAATGCCTCGGAAAGTGTCGGCCACTGTGCATGAGGTCCGCGTGCCCTTGCATAATTCATGCCTTCATTAAATACCGCGTATCTCTCATCCGTTGTAAACAGCTCATTCAGACTGACTGCATCTTTACGAACCGGAAGTTTCGCTGCCGCAGCAGTAAAATCCGCATTATTCTGAGCGTTCATAAGATATTTCAGGAAATCAACACATTCATCCCTGTATTCGGTTCCTGTGCAGACGCCAAAGTTCTCTCCGCCGATCGTAGAAGAATACTCTTCATCCTTCGGAAGCAGAGCATACTGATATTCAAAGGTTCCGTTAATCTTCTCATCAATGTCGGCCAGCTGCCATGTACCGGATTCCAGCATCGCCGCTTTTCCTGCACAGAAAGAGTTATAAGCCTCCGACTGCTGCCAGTTAATAACCTCTTTACTCATCAAGCCGTCCTGTACCAGGTCTGTCAGGAACTGAATCCCCTTGATGGATTCGGGACTGTCAAGCGTGTCGATATTGCCGCCCGCAGAACAGATCCACGGCAGAAGTTGGAAGGTTCCCTCTTCTGTTCCGATGGCGCACATCGCAAATCCATATACACCGTCAGACGCATTAGTTGTCTTCTCACATACTTTCCTGAACTCATCCCATGTTGTCGGCGGTTCATTGAATCCAGCTTTCTTCAGTATGTCCATATTACATGCCAGCGTCAGACAGTTGGAATTGTTCGGCAGCCCGTAATATTTGCCGTCCGCATCCTGACAGCTAAGAAGCGGTCCGGGGTAGAACTGATCCAGATCCTCCCAAGATCCCACATCATCCGTAATATCCTCGAATACTCCCAGAGAAACATAAGAGGCCATATCCGGGGAATCCACCATACCGATATCCGGCAGCTCACCGGATACGGCGCCGATCGTATACTGGTTCATCAATTCCTCTCTGGATACATAGGTTGCAGTAATATGTATCTTATCCTGCTCCTCATTATACTTCTCCACAATCGCTTCCAGATCCGGAGCCTCATGTTCAAAGTAATGCCACAGCGTCACCTCTCCTGCACCGCCTGATGATTCGCTGCTCTCTTCTGAAGAAGAACTGCCGTCACCGCCTGATGACCCACTGTTCCCGCCGCCGCATCCTGTCAGAAGACTGACTGTCAGGCTTCCGAACAGTAACAATGCGGTAAGTTTCTGAATTCGCTTTTTCATAATAATTAATCCTCCTCGCATTTTTGATATGAATTATTATATTTATTTTATTTTGCATATGTAACCATATTTTTTAAGATTTGGAGGGATTTTTTAGGCTACATTTTTAAGATTAGGGGATTTTTTTAAGATATTTCCATCATTTTATACAAAAAAAGATGATATTATCGGTTCTATATCACAATATTGCTGAATCCACATCATCTTTTTTATCACTGTTTGGTTCTTTTGTAATTATTTTTCATTCTCTCTCAAAAACTCTGCCACACTGATTCCTTCAATCTCGCGAAACACTTTGTTGAAATACTTGGAATCTGAAAATCCCACCTTGTACGGAATCTCTTCCCTTGGAACTGCCTGAGACAGCAGAAGCTTCTTCGCCAGATCAATCCGGTAAGTCCTGACAAACCGCGAAAAATTCATTCCCACATCTTTATTGAAAAGATAGCAGAGATACTCCTGCGAAACTCCCAGGCTCTCAGCCAATTCTTTCTGGCTGATCTTTGACGCATATCCTGACTCTATAAAGCTTAACGACTTCCGCACAAGGGGGTGGGCATTGGGATATTGTTCTTTAAGACTCCCTGTACAGGTACTGTGATCCCCGGTCTTCTCATCTTCCAGCCGCTCCATCAGCTCCTTCACCTCTTCGATCATGATCGGTTTCACAAGATACTCATAGACGCCCAGACTGATCGCCTGCCGAGCCACCTCGAATTCCTCATAGGCGCTTACGATCACGAATTTTGCTTTGATCTCGGCGGCCTTCGCCGCCTTAATCAGCTCCAAGCCGCCCATATACGGCATCTTGAGATCTGTAAATACCACATCCGGCTTTACGATCTGCATAATCTCCAGAGCCTGCTTCCCGTCCGGTACCTCCGCAACGATCTCATACTCGCCCGAGATCGACATAATCAGATTCTTAAGTCCTCTTCTGGCACGCTGTTCATCTTCCGCAATCAAAATCCTCATACATTTCTCTCCTCCATACTTGCAGATGAGGGCATCGGAAGCAAAAATACGAATCTCGTCCCTTCTCCCTCCTCTGTATCTAATGATACTTTAAACTCTTTTCCATAATACATCTGCATTCTTGTAACTACATTTGATATCCCAATCCCTACTTCTTTACTTTTGGCAATCAGCGGGTTCTCCAATATCTCCTGTATAATAGTGCTTCTTTCTCTGTCCATGCCGCATCCGTTGTCTTCAACGGCGATCTCCAGAAACTCTTTATAACCTCTGCCGGTAATCCGAATCATCCCCCCGGAGATTCTTCCCTCGAACCCATGGAGTATGGAATTCTCCACAAAAGGCTGCAGCATCAGCTTTCGGCACGGCCAGTTATCATAGTCCGAATCAAATTCTATCTGATAATCAAACATCCCTTCCATCCGTTCTTTTTGAAGGAACAGATACTGCTCTATCCAGGATATCTCCTGGAACATATATACATTCTGATGCTTCTGGTCGAAGGTATACCGCAGGATATTCGACAGCTTTTTCAATAGTACGGAGATCTTATAATTTCCGCTGTCGATCGCTTCATAATTGATGACATTCAGTGTATTGCAGATAAAATGCGCATTAATCTGCGATTCCAGCGCTTCCCGTTCCGCTAACTGCTTCATCTTCATGGACTCGATCACACGGCAATGCTCCTCCTCCACCTCAAAGCTCGCCGTTCTGATCGCCTGTACCATCTCATTGTACTCCTGCGCAAGCTGCCAAATTTCATTCGTTCCCTCGATACGGAGCTGCTCTCTTGTATCACCCGCCTTAACCCTGGAAATCGAACTGCTGATGATCTTAACCGGTCTTAAGATCTGGTTCGTAACCATGAACAGCAAGAACATGATCAGCACAATAGCCGCTATGAAAATCAGCACCATCCTGTCATACATCTCATTTACCTCTTCTTCGAGAACATCCTCATCGATCGCTGCATGCAATGTCCATCCATAAGCCCCAATATCCACCGTTAGATCCGTTATCCGGCTCTCTTTCTCTCCGTCACATGTTTTACCCAGGTAGCCACTGCCGCCGGTATGCATCAGTATCTTTCCCTGACTGTCCTCAATATAGGCCTGTATATATTCCTTCTGGTTTTGATTCAGTTGCTTTAAAAGTGTATTCATTGGCTGGTTGTTAAAGGTAAGAACCAGCATATACCGCATCTTTTCATAGCTGTAATTATTTTTCAGTGGAAATGCGATATGGATCAGTCCTTTGCTCTTATCGTTGGGGTGTACAAACGGCTGCGTAATGATCTCATAACGCGGAACCGCATGGCCTGCTGCCATCTCCTGCACCTTACAAAATGTCTCTCCGATGATATCCTCACTTTCTTCATCCCAGATCTCCCTGGCTCCGGATATATTCATCTCTATCCTGTCATACTGGAACAACACCCCGTCTTTGGATATCAGCGCAATTCCCGCGATAGAATTGGATACCTTGATCGCCCTTCTCAATGTATCCTTCACACTCTTCCGCTCAGACGCGCTGATCTCCCCTTCCCTGCCGATCCCGTTTTCTATCATCTGTCCAATCTCATGGTCAATAGAAATACCGGAACCATAATTCACATAAGTCTCCATCTGATTCTCTATATTCTTATCGACGGACATAAGCAAAGCTCTCTCCGTTGAGTAGGTCGTCTCTACCAGATAAGAATAATATCGCTCCTTCATATACCACATCGTGATAAAAAACAGCAGAAACACCGAGAGCAGAATCGCCGTCGCAAAAGAACACCACATATGTGATGATTTGTAATTCCACAGTGCTCTTATATACCGATATGCCCGAATCTCTTTCTTTTCTTTGGTTTCCATATGTATTATCTTTCTTTCCATGACGCATTTGGGTTAATAGTTATATTCATTATAGCAAACTGTTCTTTTTTTATCCACATATGATCAACAAATAAAGAAAGCTCCGGCAGGCCAAACGTCTACCGAAGCTTTCTTTTATATAATCTTATTGCAGCACATACATCTTCTTAGAAGCCCCTCCCTTCAAGAGCGCTTCCGCCACATCCTCTATTGTAATGTCCTTCTCATCGGCCAGCACCTGGAACACCTGGTCATATCTCTCCCCCGGCAGACGCCCGACAACATACATACTATATTGATAAGGCTGCCCTTCCGGCGACATATATGCCCCTTCGACTCCAAGACCGATACTGTTCGCCGTAATCTCCGGATCAATGAACCCCAAATACTCTGTCAGCAGTTCCTGCACACCGTTCTCCGACTCTGCAAATCTCCCGATATCCTCCGCCTTCTCAAGTCCCATCAGCTTTGCCGCCCGCTCTCTGTCACAGCCAAACCGCCTCTGTCCTTCTCCTGCAGGATATGTCCACTCCACCCCGCCTGCATTATCGATCAGACACAGAAGCAGGATTGCATTCTTCTCCATCTTCTTATGAAAACTCGGTTCATCCTGCACCGGCTCTTCGAAATGAATCTTGAGCACGTACGGCTCTTCTTCCGTCTCAAGTTCCATCGTTCGTTTCCTATCCGGGAATACTCCGATTCTCTCCAGCAGTCTCTCATCAGCCGGTGCATCTCCAATATATGGATTCTTAGCCTCATACAGTGCTTTGGCATACGGAGACACCGCATATTCCGCCTCCAGCTCCTCTGCATCCTTCTCCGAAAATACCATATAGTACAGGACCTCTCCGGCGTTCTTCTCCAAAGCGGCTTTTTTCGTCTCAGCATCCATGAATTCCTGACAGGGCAGACCTTCCACCATGTCTTGCCAGGCCTGGAGATGCCACGCTGCCAATGTTATATTCTGTTCCGCTTCAATATCCTGCCACCGGGCCTGATTTTCCAGATAATAATTCTCTGCCATTCCCTGATAGCCATAGTATCCAAGCATTTCCCATGAATTATCATTTCTTACATATGCATCTTCACCCTCAAACCTGTGCATGAATGCGACATTCCCTTCCGGAAGATGCCGCTGCACATCTACGAACATCTTCCCCTTCTTATCCACACCTGCCTTTGCAAGGTTCCCGGCTCTGACAACCTCATAGCTCTTCATCTCTCCCTGATGATAATATTCCTTATAGATCAGAAAGCTCTTAATATCCTGATCTAGCCTGAACTCATATTCAATCTCACCTGTTCCGGGCGGTTTCACACACTGTATCTGCAATCTCTGCCTGCCGTTCGCCAAAGTCATAAGCGCAACTACTATACACAAAGCAGCGCCCAGAACCACGGCTCGCTTCTTAGGGCTCTTGAAATCCAGGATGTTTCTGATCCGTTGCTTGACGGACGAATCCCCGAATGCCGGCTGTCCGGCCGCCAGTCTGCTCAATCCGGCATCTCTTGACGCAAACTTCAAGAGCGTACGGCAGTAGTCTTCCTTCTCCCTGCTGCTCATTCCCCATACGGCCCTCTCGTCACAGCTCATCTCCATATCCTCACACATCAGATGATATGACAACCAGACAAGCGGATGAAACCAATATACAGAGAGAATAAGGGCTGCCAGAAGCTTCACCTGATAATCACGCCGCCGGATATGGTTCTGCTCGTGGAGAAGGATATGGCGTCTCTCATCTTCTGTGATCTCAAGCGGCAGATAGATATTCGCCCTGAATACCCCCATAACAAACGGAACCTCAAGGTTCTCACATTCATAGATCCCTTTCTCAAAACAATACGCCATAGCAACACTCTTTTTGAGTCTGTGGTATGAATATATCTGGAATCCCCAGAAACCTGCGATCCCCAGGAGCCACAGGCTTGTCAGAACTTCTATGCCTGTTCCTCCCCAATCCGATCCTCCGTCTGTCAGACTTGCCGTCTCTCCTTCTGCTCCTGACATATTCTTTATTCCGGCCGCTTCTTCCGTCTCCGGTGTACTCTCTGCCCCTGACATACTCTCTGTTCCCCGCATACGGTCCGCCTCACGGACAGCCTGACCGTCAGCAGCCTTATCTTCCTCCCCTGATCCGCCGAAAGACAGCAATTCTGACAACTCTTCCTGTCCGGTCCACATTCCCTGATTCCCGGTCATATATCCTCTGAACAGATCCAGATTAAAGATACTGACCGCACTGGAAAATGAATACGGACAGATCAGACGGATCGCAACAAGAATCCACAGGCAGTATGAGAAGCTTCTCGGCGCTTTCACAAGAAGCCGTCTTGCCAGCAAAACCAACACAATTACGAACACAGCCGTCACCGACATATTACAAACCATCAAAAATATTCCGCTCATCCTTCACACCTCTTTCCTTATGGGAATCAATCATTGCCTTTATCTCCTTCGCCTCTTTCTCAGATATCTTCCGGTTCCCCTGGAAAGCCGCCACAAACTTCGGAATATTCACTGTCACATAGTCTCAGATCTGCCATATCCACTTCCCCCTTCATCTTCACTTCTTGTCCAACTTACCGTTCCATCTAAATGTCTCGATCTATTGACATAGACCTGTTCTTACTTACTAGTCTATATCAATAGACCCATTCTGTCAAGCCCAAAAAAGGCCGGCAGCAATAAGCTGTCAGCCTTTTTAATACATATACCGTCAGGCGATATACCCCACCCCCGCCAATACGAACACCCACAGGAACATGGTCAGAATACACCCCACGGAAGTAACCGCAACGATCTCCCCCGCAAGCTTCCCGTCTCCGCCCATCGCCTGCGCCATCGGCGTCGACGCCACTGCAGTCGGCGACGCGAACACTGCCAGGACCGCCACCAGATCATTTCCCCGGAAACCCGCAAGAATCCCCAGACATACCGTAACAAAGGGTATCACCACAAGCTTCGCCAGAGCGGCAACCGCCAGATGATATCTGTGCCCGGAGATACTTTTCGCAGACAGCAGACCCCCAAGCACCACCAGCGCAAGCGGCGTTGCTGCCTCTCCAAGCTTCTCCAGCGGTTCCGCCACAAGCTCCGGAATCCTGATCTCCAGAAGCCCGACTGCGATCCCCAGGACGCCTGCACCCACCAGCGGATTCATAAATATCCCGATCAGAAGCTTCCTGACCGGCACCTTCCCGCCGCGGGCAGTCTCGAACAGGATCACCGTTAGTATATTGAATGTCGGGACAACGATCGCCGACAGCGCCGCAATAGACGCCACCCCTCTCTCATCGCAGAGGGATGCCGCGATCGTCACGCCGAACAACACGAAATTACTTCTGAACATCCCCTGTACCATAGTTGCGGTAACCGCCCCGTCCAGCCTACATCTCCTTAAGAATACCCATACCAGTCCAAAGACCGCGATCACGCTGACCCACACATAGACGTACAGCCCTGGTTTCACCGCGCTCTTAAGGTCCGCCCTGTACACACTGAAGAATAACGCCAGCGGAATCATGATATTGAATATCATCCGGTTCACCGCCTTGAGATTCTCCTCCCCAAGTATCCCAAGATGCTTGATCAGCACGCCCACCAGCATATATACAAAAAGCGGCAGCACCACCGATACTGCCAGCATAAAATATTCCATAATCTCTAAACCCCCGTCAGACAAGGAACCGCGTCAGACACCGCAGGTCATCAACATGACCGTACGTGCTGCATAAGCCACTTCGCCACGCCGTCCTCCTCATTACTCTCGATCACTCCATCCGCGATCGCCTTAAGCTCCTCGACCGCATTGTCCACCGCATAGCATTCATCAGAGATCTCAAACATAGGGATATCATTGACCGCATCCCCGAAAGACACCACGTGACTGCATCCCCGGATCTCTTTAAGCTTCCGGATCGCTTCTGCCTTCGTCGCCTTCGCCGGCATGATCTCACACCAATACTCCGGCCTGTACAACTCCTGCTGGAAGGTGCAGCGAAAGCTTGCATCCTCCGCAAAGATCTCATACACCGGCTGCAGCTCTTCCTTCTCTCCGATACAGGTAAAATAAAACATATCCCCCTGATACAGTTCTTCTCTGCCCGAAACCGGGCGAAGCCGTCTGTCTCCCTTTCTAAGATCCAGATATCTTCGCATCCCTTCATTCTCACGCGCTGTGATCCAAGATACCTTCTCTTCTCCCTCTACAAAGGAGTAGACCAGAGGGCTTAAGTCAAACCGGTTCAAGGTCTCTATGACCCGTCCCATCTCTTCTTCCCGGAAGCTCTCCATAGACAGCCGTTCACCCGTAGCCGGGTTGATAATAAAAGCCCCGTTATACACGATCACCGGAATATCCGCCGATAATCCTCTCGTTACCACCGACGCCGAAGACAATGATCTCGCCGTCGCATAGGTAAATGTCATCCCATCTGCCACCAGATCATTGATGATCCTGATACTCTCCGGACTGATCCGATCCTGCCTGTTCAATAACGTACCGTCCAGATCGGATACATACAATGTCTTACCCATCTTCTCCTCCTTGCAGACGGTCTGCTGTTCTGATAACTCAGGCGCCGATCTGTCCCCGTCCGCATATCTTTTCTATAGCGGCGATCTCCTCCTGTGTAGCTCCTGCGCTCTGGACCGCTGCCATCTTTATTTTTTACAGTATATCATATATCTATCCATTCTGACAGCTATATTCTGTTCTTACCACAGATTCCTGTACATCTGCTCAATATCCTCCTTCGTGATCTCCCTGCGCGTATTCTGAGGACTTCCGCTCTCCAGCGCATCATTCGCCATCTTGCCGATCACGCGGAAGAACGCCTCCCGCTCGATGCCGAACTCCTCAAGCGTCGGTGTCTCGAGCTCCTTTGTAAGCGCCGTCACAGCCGCCAGGAACTTCTCGCCGGCTTCCTTATCCGTATCATCCCTCCCCGCGGCTCCGATGCTCCTGCCAAGCTGCGCAAACCGCTCATAAGCTCCGCTAAGGGCGAATCCCAGACATTCCTTCATCAGCATGGCATTTGACAGGCCATGAGCCACATGGAACAAGGCCCCGATCGGACGGCTCATCCCATGGATCAATGTAACCGACGCATTGTTGAATGCAATGCCCGCCTCCAGCGCCGCTACCGCCATCTCCGTTCTCGCCTCTTCGTTCTTCCCGTCATGAAATGCCGCCGGAAGAAACTTGAAGATACGCCTTACCGCTGACAGGGCAAATGTATCTGACAAAGTCTGCGCCTGCTTAGAAGTATAGGCTTCGATCGCATGGCAGAGCGCATCCAGACCGGTTGCCGCCGTGATCTTCGGCGGCGCCGTCATCGTAAACTGCGGATCGCTGACGGCAAGAGCCGGCATCAGAGATTTCCCTTTCAACAGCATCTTGACATCCTTCTTCGTATCCGTAATAATGGTGAACTGCGTCGCTTCCGAGCCTGTTCCCGCGGTCGTTGGAATCGCTGCCATCGGAGGCATCTCTACATCAATAACCTTCCCCATATAGTCTGAGATATTCCCGCCGTTCTTCACCAGCGAACCAATCGCCTTCATGGAATCAATCGGGCTTCCTCCGCCAAGGGCAATCAGGAAATCACAGCCTTCTTCCCTGTACTGCTTCAATCCATTCTCGATCATGATATCTGTTGGTTCGCCCGCAATCTCAGAATACACGCTATAATCAATCCCCTGATTCTTAAGCGCAGTCTCTACCTTCGCACAATTCCCCAATTCTACCATAACCTTGTCCGTTACAATCATTGCTTTTCTTCCAAACCGGGCCAGCGTACTCTCTGCCATAGCAAGGGCCCCCGTCCCCGTAATGATCTGTCCTGGTACAATAAATTCCTTCGCCATAATCTTCTCCTCCTCCTCCTTAAATATATGCTATGCGTGCTATTGTGTGTGTTTTTGTTTTAATATATGATAGCACGCAAACAAGAATATTTCAAGAAGTATTTCAAATTTTTATAGCCGTGTGCATTCAAATAGCACGCATTTTGCGTGCTACCACAAAATCCCATCATTTAATGAATACAGTTGACAAACTAGAGTACAAATTCATATAATAACAGTAGTTCACTTATGAAAAACTAGGAGGTAAAGAAACATGAAAAGCATTCGGACAAAAATCACCCTGTGCCTTATGGTGACAGTCCTGGCTACACAGCTTGTTGTGGGAGCATCCAGCATTACGCTCAATTACAACAGTACCATTTCGACTGTGGATCAAATGATGAGTGAGACTGCAGTTCTCGCGGCAGAACGTATTGAACAGGAACTAACCGCCTACAAGAACGTTGCCATGGATACCGGCTGTGTACCGCAGCTTCTCGATGAGACCGTTCCACTGGAGGAAAAACGCTCGATCATAGATGAACGGGTCAGCATGCACGATCTCCAACGCGGCAATATCGTCGGTCCGGACGGCATCAGCATCTTTGACGGCAACGATTATTCTGACCGTGAATATGTAAAACAGGCAATGCAGGGCAATGTATATGTATCAGAGCCATTAATCAGCAAGGTAACCGGCGAATTATCTATTATGGTAGCAGCCCCTATTTACAAGGACGGGAAGCAGGGCGCCGAGATCGAAGGCGTAGTATACTTCGTTCCCCACGAAACCTTCCTGAACGATATCGTTTCCTCTATCCTTATCAGCGAACACAGCCGGGCATATATGATCAACAGTTCCGGCGACACCATCGCGGACACCACTCTGGATACCATAACCGTCCAGAATATTGAGAATGAAGCCGAGAGCGACTCTTCTCTGAAGGAACTGGCAGCCATCCATTCAGCCATGCGCGAGGGTAAGAACGGTTTCGGAGATTACAAGAACGGCAAGAAGAGCATGTTCGCCGCTTACGCGCCGGTTACCGGCACAGACGGCTGGAGCGTGGCCGTCGTTGCACCGCAGTCAGATTATCTCTCTACTACATATTTTGATATTGCCATTAATCTGGTGATGATGGTACTTGCCATCCTGTTATCCATTATCGTCGCTTTGAAGCTGGCCAACAGCTTAAGCCGGCCAATGAAGGCCTGCGCGGACCGTATGCGCCTGTTGGTAGAAGGCGATCTGGAATCTCCGGTTCCGGAGGTTGTCAGCAAGGATGAGACCGGTATGCTGACACAATCTACCGCCGAACTGGTAGACGGCTTATCAACCATCATCCACGATATCGGTTATCTTCTGGGTGAGATGGCGAACCAGAACCTGGATATCCAATCCACTCACCGGGATGCCTATGTGGGTGATTTCCAGAGCATCCTGCACTCTATGCGCAACCTGAAGGTAGAATTAAGCGAGATCCTCAGACAGATCAACACTTCCGCAGAACAAGTGTCAAGCGCAAGCAACCAGGTATCCTCAAGCGCGCAGAACTTAAGCCAGGGCGCTGTGGAACAGGCCAGTTCCGTAGAAGAACTCGCCGCCCGTATCAGCGAGATCTCCAACCAGGTTAAGAATACTGCGGACAGTGCGCGGGATGTACGCGAGCAGACCCACCATGCAGGCGAGGGCGTCTCCGTATGCAACCAGCAGATGCAAGAACTGATGAACGCTATGGAGAAGATCCATTCCAGTTCAGACGAGATCGGCAAGATCATCAAGACGATAGAAGACATTGCATTCCAGACCAATATTCTGGCGCTGAACGCAGCCGTAGAAGCTGCGCGTGCAGGCGTTGCAGGCAAGGGATTTGCCGTTGTAGCGGATGAAGTCCGCAACCTGGCCAGCAAGTCCGCGGAAGCCTCCAAGAATACTTCCCTGCTCATCACACATTCCACAGAGGCAGTGCAGACAGGCACCGAGATTGCAAGACATACGGCTGATGCTCTGTCAGATGTCGTAGAGAACATCCAGTCCATGGTAGGTTCCATTGACCAGATCTCTACCGTGTCAAGTGAACAGTCAGAAGCCGTCCTGCAGGTCAATGAGGGAATCTCTCAGATCTCCACGGTCGTACAGAGCAACAGCGCTACCGCCGAGGAGAGCGCGGCAGCCAGCCAAGAGCTTTCCGCTGAAGCAACTAATCTGAAACATCTTGTAGATCAATTCACACTTGCCAGAAATTAACGAAAATATATCGACTGAGCCCGCCTTCTGCGGGCTTTTTCTATATGCTTCCCTAATCACATACAGGTAAGCGTCATTTCAGCAGGCACGCTGCCAAATAATGACTGTGCCATGCCGTCCCGGTCCTGAAATGGATTCGTCCGTTTTGCACCTCACAGTTTTTTCACAAACAGACAGCGGATTGCATTCAGTACCGCAAGAATCATAACTCCTACATCCGCAAAAATAGCCAGATACATATTTGCGATTCCCACAGCTCCTAATGCAAGGCAGGCAAATTTCACTACAAGCGCCATCGAAATATTCTGGTAAACAATCCGCAGACATTTCCTTGAAATCTTGATTGCCTTTGCTATCTTGATCGGATCGTCATCCATCAGAACAATGTCAGCCGCTTCGATTGCCGCATCTGAACCCATTGCGCCCATAGCGATACCAATATCCGCTCTGGAAAGCACTGGTGCATCATTGATACCATCGCCAACAAATGCCAGCTTTGCTTTGCCTGATTTCACCCGCAATAGTTCTTCTACCTTTTCTACCTTATCAGCCGGAAGAAGCTCACTGTAAACCTCATCAATTCCAAGTGATGCGGCAACCTGATTTGCCACTTTCTTTGCATCCCCAGTCAGCATGACGGTCTTATCTACTCCTGCTTTCTTTAACTCCGCAATTGCCGCCTTAGAATGAGGCTTTATAATATCAGAAATTACGATATGTCCCGCATATTTCCCGTTAATTGCCATGTGAATAATCGTACCTGTCTGATGACAGTCCTGATAAGGAATGTTTAAATGCTTCATCAATTTGTCATTACCGGCGGCAACCTCCATACCGTCTACTTTTGCAGTCACGCCATTTCCGCTGATTTCCTGTATATCTGCCACACGAGTTCTGTCAATCTCTTTTCCATATGCCCGCTGTAAACTCTTGCTGATCGGGTGGGAAGAAGCGCTCTCTGCAAGAGCCGCATATTCCAGCAGTTTCTCATTGTCTATGGTGGAGTGATGAATACCATTTACTTCAAAGACACCCTTTGTCATCGTTCCGGTTTTGTCAAAAACAACATACCTGGTCTGCGAAAGAATTTCCAGATAGTTGGAACCCTTTACCAGCACGCCCTCTTTGCTTGCGCCTCCTATTCCTGCAAAGAAACTCAAAGGAATACTGATAACAAGCGCACAGGGGCAGCTGATAACAAGGAATGTCAATGCCCGGTAAATCCAAACACCGGGGCCCGCAGACAGTCCCATAAAAAGCATTCTGACAACAGGAGGAAGGAATGCCAGCGCCAATGCTGCATAGCAGACAGCCGGAGTATAGATTTTTGCAAACTTCGAGATAAAATCCTCTGATTTTGATTTGCGGGAGCTTGCATTTTCTACCAAATCCAAAATCTTAGAAACCGTAGATTCTCCAAACTCTTTTGTTGTCTGTATCTTCAATACCCCTGTCATACTGATACATCCACTGATTACCTCATCACCGGCTTTTGCCTCTCTGGGCAGACTTTCCCCGGTCAATGCGCTGGTATTCAGACTGGAAGCTCCCTCAACAATTATTCCGTCAATCGGCACTTTCTCGCCCGGCTGTACAACAATCACGCTGCCAATCCCTACCTCATCCGGATCAACCTGCTCTAATTTCCCATTTCTCTCAACATTTGCATAGTCAGGGCGAATATCCATCAAATTACTGATATTGCGGCGGCTCTTACCCACAGCATAGCCCTGGAACCATTCCCCGATCTGGTAAAACAGCATAACGGCAATCGCTTCCAGATAATCACCGTTCTCATAAATAGCAAGCGCCATCGCCCCAATCGTAGCCACTGCCATCAGAAAACTTTCATCAAATACCTGACGGTTTCTGATGCCTTTTGCCGCTTTCCTCAAAATGTCATATCCGATGATAAAATAATTTATCAGATAACACGCAAAACGAATCCACCTTCCTGCGGACGGAAATAAATAACTGTCAGCTGTATCAAACATCTCTGCAGAAACAAACTGGAGTGCCAGTAAGATTCCGGCGCTAATCAAAATACGGATCATCATAACCCTTTGTTTTTTCGTCATACCATCCTTGCGGCTGCCGACAAAAATAAGAAGTACAGCAGCCATTATAATAACAACCGTCAGCAATATGCTGATTACTAATTCCTGCATGGTAAAATCTCCTTTCAAAATATGCTTAATTGTTTAATTGTTTCTGATAAAAAGACACCCCGAAACTGCAGCCGGGCATTTTCAGGGTGTCACCTCTTCATGGGCAGCTGCCGCTTACAGGAAAATCTCGCAGTCCGGCTCCACTTTCTTGCAGGCATCCAGCACGTTCTTCATAACATCTTTCGGCTCCTGCCCTTCATCAAATTCCACGATCATTTTCTGTGTCATGAAATTGACCGTTGCGCTCTGTACTCCTGCTGTTTTACGGGCTGCATCCTCCATTAGATTTGCGCAGTTTGCACAGTCTACCTCGATTTTGTAAGTCTTTTTCATTGTAAAGTCCTCCTTGCTATTTTGAATTCAGTGATTAAGTACTTGTTTAATCATCATAGCCGTAGTATAATACAGAGAAAAGCACACGTCAATATCCCCAAAGCATTCCCTCCCAAACGGGCGAAAAGTATTTCCGTTTGGGCGAAATGCAAATAAAAGAAAGGATAACAATATGGACAATATGAAATTACCCCACCAACATGGAGAAGGACCGCAGATTGCACTAATCCAGAAACAACTAGACCATGTAGACCATTTCCAAACCGTAGCTGAAGTTTTCAAACAGCTTGGCGATACCACCAGAATCCGAATTTTCTGGCTCCTATGCCATCAGGAGGAATGTGTCCTTAATATTTCAGACATGCTCCATATGTCAAGCCCGGCAGTGTCACATCATCTCAGACCATTGAAAAACAGCAGTCTGATTGTTTGCCGGCGCGAAGGAAAAGAAGTATATTATCGAGCCGCAGATACAGAACAAGGTCGTCTGCTGCATCAAATGATTGAACAGGTTATGGAAATCACCTGCCCTGAATTGTGAGGTCTGTCTTATGAATGATGAATTAATAAGAATACAAAAAGATATTGAGAAATTTCATCATAAGGCGGCAAATGCTGTCATTCCGCTTTATCCCGGTATAGAGTTATGTTATCTTACTTTTTCAACCGGTTCTTTTTCTGTGCAGCATAAGGCTCTGTCACACATCATTCAGATTAACTACTGCAAAGCCGGACAGATGATGTGGGAGATGACAAACGGAAACCGAATTTATTTGAATCCGGGAGATTTCTCCCTGCATACCATGAAAGCCTGTACGGATTCCGTACTTACCTTTCCAAACGGTACATATCAGGGACTTGGCATCTATATTGATCTGCAGGAAGCCTCTGACACTCCTCCCGAATTGTTAAAAAACTTAGGTGTTTTTGAAACCATATTACCCGAAAAATTCTGCAAAGATGACAATCCTGTCTTTCTTGCCGGAAATGAACAGACAGAAAGTATTTTTTCTGCATTTTACGACCAGCCTGAAACACTTATGCTTCCATTTCAAAAAATCAAGATTTTGGAATTGCTTCTTTACCTCGTCAAAATGGAGTTTACGCCCCAAAACAAATTAGCTGAATATCAATCCGAGCTGACTGAAACAATTCGAAAAATTCATGACCAGATTTTGCAGCACATGGAGCAGAGAATTACCATAGAGGAACTTTCAAGACAATATCTCATCAATCCGACAACTTTGAAAAATGCTTTTAAGTCAGTCTATGGAACTTCCATTGCGGCACATATTAAGGAACACCGAATGCGGCAAGCTGCCCGTATGTTAATAGACTCTAATATGAATATAGCAGAGATCGCGCAAGCTGTCGGCTATGACAGCCAAAGTAAGTTTACAGCTGCATTTAAAGCATATTTTAAAATTCTTCCTAGAGAATATCGAAAAAAATTATAGCTAATTCCTCCTGCCGGGACCGCCCTGCTGTACGGAAGCTGTATGGTCCCCTTGCAGGTTTCGTACATGTCCACACCGTCCATCCCTCCTTTATTTCCTTTCCCTGACTTTCACCACGCCGCCCCACGGACGTGATGATATTCCCGCAGACCGGGCAGACGTAAAAACATCGTACCCTTTAATGATATCACTTGCCGTCACTTCTTTTTTGCAATGGCCGCAGTATTTTTTATACTTGATCCGGTCCTTGATGTACTAGGTCTTTCTTCTCATATAGTTTACGGATTCAGCATTTATTCTGCTCCCAGAATCTCGCTTACTAATTCCATATGCGGTCTGCCTGGATTCCCCTGATAGACATTTGCGTGGTTTAAATCCCCGCACCGGTCTGTAAATGCTGGAAACAGGAATCCACATTCCGGTTCTCCCGGTTCATATTCCCCAGAAAGCGGGCAGATTATGCAGATCAGGTATTCAAACACTTCCTCCGATTCTCCCAACCGCTCTTTATCCGATGCCTTCGCCGGAATGTCATAACGGTCATGGAACACCAGGACGGCATACTCTGAATCCGCATGGTAACGCTCCATGACCACATCATAGAACGTATCCATCAGTGCATCATTCTTCAGCCCGCATTCCTTCATGGCCATAAGTAACTGCCACATGCTTCCCGGTTTCTGCGCTTTCGGCGCGAACTCATATTTCTTCAGATTCTTATTGGTATCAGCAAACGGCACCGTCTTTGCCAGTTTCAGATTCTTCGCTCTGTCGGAACCGGACAGCTTCAGGAAATTAGTATTAAAGCTTCCGTCAAACTCCCCCTCCCTGTCTATGTAACACCCGGCAGCCCTTGTTATGGATGTCCGAGCCGGCGTCATCCGCCTGGTCAGTTCCAACATATCTTCCCTATTGATCATTTTTGTCTCCCCTTTTAACTTGATTTCTTCTGCCAGATCCGGATAAGGCCAATCCAGATCCCGCCAAATTACAGAACATTTTCGTATCCCATATCTGCAAGCTTCTGTGCCGCCTGTTTGCTCCGGTTCTCACTCCGGCAGTATACCAGAATCTTTTTCAGTGTATCCCGGATAAATTTCGCCTATTCGCAATTTCTGACAATTCTGCCTTTGTATAATTAAACAAGAGGTTCTCCTCCTTCGTTTATAAGCTACATGATATCTTCTGGTACACATAAATTCCATTCTTTTGAAAATATACTCTTTTCTTCTTTCAGATCGTGATAAAGATAACGCGAACTGTTTCCTATGTTCTTTCTACAGTAATCAAAAAATCCATCTGACATTTTCAGCTGTGGGTAAAAAGATAAAAGACTTGTTTGCAAGCCCACAAAATTCAAAAGCAGAATGATGGGAAATATAACTATATTCTGTTTTTCAGGGGCATATGTCAAGTGCTTTTTGAAAAATAGGTGGAGAAAAAAAGGGAATCTCAGAAGCCAGATGAATAAAGGCTTAGAGATTCCGAGAGTCTATAAAGTCTGTCCCGGCTGTGCCAGCCGCTTCTTTGATCCATCCCATCAATTCATCATCAAAAGGGCTTATCATACGGAAGCTGTATGGCTCCTTTGCTTGTCTTATATTCCTTAAGCCTTTCGGCAAATATATTCACTGCTTCCGGGCCGGGATACAGACCTATGTGCTTTTTAAAAGCTGCAAACTGTATCAGGTTATGTTTTTTCCAATAAGTCGGCATACTCCATGATATCTTTTCCACCGCATCTGGTATTGCGGATTGTATTGTGTTATTTACCTGACGCAGAAAGGGCTGTACCTGTTCTGGCTGGCGTTCTATATATTCTTCAATTGTTTTCGGAGCTTCGCCGCAGTAATGATCCTGATTTGTATTCTTAAATGTACGGCCGCATTTCGGACACTTCCACATTTTGTTCGCCTCTCTTCCTGTTCATCTACGGAGGATTTTATCCATAGATTTTCCTTTGGCCAGCTCATCAATCAGCTTGTCCAGATATCTGATTTCCTGCATCAACGGCTCATCGATTGTCTCTACACGAATCCCGCAGACCACACCTTTGATTGCTTTCCGGTTTGGATTTGGAAACGGTGCATTTTGAAAAAAATCACCATAAGCAATAGAACTATTTCTGGCAATTTCTATTTCTTCTGTACTATATCCGGTCAGCCAACAGATAATTTCATTTACTTCATCTACTGTCCGTCCCTTCTTTTCTGCTTTAGCAGTCAATAGCGGATATACTTTTGCAAAGCTCATCGCATACACTTTTTTATTGTCCATATTTTCATTCTCCTCCATTTTCTACGCAATCAGAGACATTATTTTTCCAAGCCAACATTTCTGCCAAGAGAATACGGTAGAAATATAAAATATCTCAAAGCTGTATTTTCCAAACACATTCCATCTGCTCCAAAATCAAAGGCATAATATTCAGCCGGCTCTTACAGCGGTCTAGTAAAGCGTTGCCTTCTTATAGTGGCTTCTGTCACTCCTAATTTTTTTGCCATTTCTTTATCGGACACACCCATAGCAAAAAGCGATAGTAACACCTATAACCTTGTTTTAGCTCCTCTAAGGTGAGTTTTTCGTAATCCATTGACATAATCCATCGTATATATTGATAAACATATCATACTTATATTTATCGAATTTATCAACAATATTTTAGAAAATTCTTTGTCATGCATTGCGCAGTAGTAAATTTGTTGATCTGTTTCGCAAGGAACAAATAAAAGCCGACAATGCTCTACAAGTTATAATAACCTATTAATTATCGGCTCTGCGTCGGTGTTTCCTTAGAAAATGCCGATAGATACTGTGTTTTATCGGATAATCAAATTTTTAGTTCGCTTTTTAATAGAAAAATAATAGAAACATAATTTTAAAACTGCCTCATTGCATAAGGAACGGAATTGTACTATGATTTATAGAGGAGGAAGGGAATATGGCGAATGAAGATAAAAAAGATTTTAATGCAATGTTACATGAAAGTAAGGATATGCCGAAGATTCAAGTGATTACGGATCAGAAAAGTATTAAAAAATATGGTGGGGACAGAATGTATTTTGCGCCGCCAATTGAGTATGATAAAGGGGCAATACAGGTATGTGGCAGATTTCATTCATTCTTTTTTTAATAACATTTTGTATATTTGCGAGAATTATGTTATGTGATCCCAGGACATTATGGAGCGGCGTCTCCTTTTTCTGGATGATGACATGTCTGGCCATTTTTTTGTTTTTTATATTATCCGAATATTCAGAATGGCTCGCAGCACATGATGCAATCATCAGAATCCTGGTTTTTCTGTTTATTTTGGCGGTAGTCAGTGTGATTGCATTTCCTGCGGTTTTGATTGTCACTTTCTTTATAGAAGGTATTAAAATTATCAGGCATGAGGGAATGAAACCGTCTAATTTATTATCTATGCTATTTTCAATCTTGCTTTCTGTATATCTTGTTGTCTGGCCGGTGATTGGGAGTCTGGAAAAAGGAAAATTTAGTACAATGCTCTACGTAATTGTTAGCTTTTCTGCAATATATGTATTGTCATTGATGGCAATGTATTCACTATCCGCAATTCTTAATCTTATTCACCTGAAAAAGAAGAGGAATGCGGACTATATTATTGTACTGGGTTCCGGTATTATTGGAACTAAGGTCACGCCGCTGCTTGCGGCCCGAATTAATCGAGGGATAGAGCTTTTACGCTGCAATCAAAATGCAGTACTGATTATGTCCGGAGGGCAGGGGCCAGGCGAAGATATTCCGGAAAGTGAGGCTATGGCGGCTTATGCGGTCGATCAAGGAGTGGACGACAAAAGAATCATAACAGAGCAAAAATCGGTATCAACTGAGGAAAATCTGATGTTTTCCAAGGAGTTGATAGATAAAGAGAATGCTAAAATTATTATTGTTACAACTGCTTATCATGTTTTTAGAGCTTTAATTCTGGCGAAACAGCAGGGAATAAAATGTGTAGGATTCGGCGCGAAAACAAAATGGTATTTTACATTGAATGCCTTGATTCGTGAATTTGTAGGATATCTTCAGCTGACGTGGAAACGGCATGCCATTGCAATTGGCATAATTACAAGCGTTGCAGTAGTTATTAGATGAGTTGTCTGCTAAGTGGCAGGACAGTATCAGTTTTCTTGTTTTATTGAGGCGGTATGTATATAATGTTTTAAGAGATGCAGAAGCACTTGCGTGGAGATGGAAGAGTGGACGATACAAGCCAGAAAATTATTGACGCAACCATGTCACTGATCCGTGATAAAGGGTATGTTGCTACTACCACAAAAGATATTGCGCGTTTGGCCAGAGTAAATGAATGTACTCTGTTCCGGAAATTTCAAAATAAAAAGGATATTGTATTACATGGAGTATCTCAGGAAAAATGGAGGGCGAATGTTACGCCGGAGCTTTTTCAAAACGTACAATGGGAGTTAGAGCAGGATCTGCAGATGTTTATGACCGCATATATGGATAAAATAACGCCTGATTTTGTAAATCTGTCTATTGGCATGAGAGCGCCGCAGCTTTATGAAGAAACAGCTCCTTTGATCATGAAGGTGCCGCAGGCATTTATTTCTTCTCTGACAGAATATTTTATACATTTTTAAATGCGTCATTTCGTCAAAACCTTACCAAGACGGGCAGGGAAGAATTTATCAGGAACAGTGTAAAGATCTTCGTAAATGGAATTTCAGAAAGGTAAAGAAGGTACTGTGCATGCAGTGCCATTTTACAATATCGAGAATCATGCAAGTACACGCATACAATGAGGAAATTATGTTGATCACGGGTGCAGAATTATTTGTGAAAGCTCTCAAAGCGGAGCAGATTGATACTCTGTTTGCTTATCCGGGCGGACAGGTGATCGACCTGTTTCATGCCCTCTACGGTGAAAACGACATAGACGTTATTTTGCCGCGGCATGAACAGGGATTGATCCATGCTGCAGACGGATATGCACGCTCTATCTGGCAGTGATCATAAAGAAAGCCTTTACGATTGCCTGGACAGGGAAACCAGGTGTTGCCGCGGTAGATCTGCCGAAAGATATTCAAAAAGAATACGGCAGTGATGAATATCCAGTGCAAAGAAGCCCTTATTCCCCGGAAAAAATCATAAGGGAAATCTTTGATCTGATTCGCACATTTGGAAACGGCAAATACGAAGGAAAAGGTGAAGGAGTATCCTTGTTTTGGGATCGCTTCCAGAAAATGTGTGATATTCAGTTCAAATGTAACGCAATATTACGGATTTAAGCTATTTCTGAAAATCTGATAATGTAATGCCCTGTCCATATTAGATAAATCAATTTTTCTCATCTTGTTTCCTCCTGCTTTTGAGCGTATATTCTGATCCTGCGAAAAGCTTCAAAATAAGTACCGTCTGGCTGCTGTGTTCTTTTAAGCATTTCTGTGATTACTTCCTGGCGGAAAGTTTCTTTTAATTCTTGCGGAATCTGTTTGAGAAACGGCACAAGGCAGGGCTGGTCGATCCACCGGATCATTTCAGAAGCATTGGAAAAATACCGGTCTTTGTTTCGTTCTTTGATTGTATAAGAAGAAAATCCAATTGCTGAAATTAAATCCATATATTGTTTTTTCGATGGCATAAACCACGGCCATTCGTAAGCTTTAAAGTATTGGGCATAGCTGTGCTCTGATATCTTTTTTTGGATCACATCGATAAAATTCGCACAATTACCGAACCCGCCAAAGTCCCACAATATTTTCCCACAGGCTTTCAATGCTTTGTAAGAATTTTTCAAAAGCCGTTTATGGTCTTTCACCCAATGTAAGGCCGCATTGGAAAAAACAAGGTCGAATTCATTTTCAAAATTCATCTTATTTATATCTAGATGCGTAAATTTAAGATTATTTCTGTGGATCGTTTCTGCAGTCTCGATCATATGAACGGAAGAGTCTATTCCCAGCGCTGTTCCTCGGGGGACGGATAGCGCTAATTGTTCTGTCAGGACTCCGTCTCCGCATCCAAGATCTAATACGGCTTCATTTCCTTTGAATGAAAATTCTAAGATCAGATCGTTTCCCCATTCTTTTTGATGCTTGGAAGCCGTTTTGTATTTTTCTCCGTCAAACTCGAATGTAACCATGCAAAACCTCCTTTACATTGATATGTTTTATTGAATTATACTTCTGCTTGTGATATAGTTCAAATATATGGTTTTTATAAGATATATAAATTATAGTTATATGGAGAAGATATGGATACGTTTGATAATCTCACGAAATACAAGATTTTTCTTTCCGCTGCTGAAAATAAAAGCATATCCAAAGCGGCCGCTTCGCTGTACATTTCCCAGCCGGCAGTAAGTATTACCATAAAAAAGCTGGAAAAAAATCTTAACACGACACTTTTTGTCAGAAGATCAACGGGAGTAGAGCTGACGGAGAAAGGAAGGCTGCTGTACGACAGTGTGAAAAAAGCGTTTCAAATGCTTTCGGATACGGAAAAAAGTCTTAAGTTTCCGGTATATACAGGTTATTTGCGCATAGCCGCCAGCAATGTATTGTGTAAGCATTTTCTTATGCCTTATCTGAAAGAATATATAAGATTATATCCTAATATCGAGCTGGCCATCACGTGTACATCCTCGGCGGAAGCGCGTGTGATGATTGAAGAGTGCAGTATTGACCTGGCTTTGGTGGTAAAGCCCCAAAGCCCTGGAAAGCTGGTCTATTATTCTATGGGTATTATCGAGTATATTTTTGTCTGTACACCGGCATATAGAGAGAAATGGAACTGTAAGAATGATGAAATATTTGAATATGCGAACATCATGCTCCTTGATAAAGATAATGTATCCCGGAAGCATATTAACGCTTATTACGCAAAGAATCATATCATCCCCCTGCATATTCTCGAGGTAAATGAAATGGATATGCTGATCGAATTTGCCAAAATGGGGATAGGGATATCCTGTGTTGTAAAACAGTTTGTAGAGCAGGAATTGGAAACAGGCTGCCTGATGGAAATACCTATGTCTAATCCCGTTCCGTCCCGCGAGATTGGTTTTTTATATCAGGATATTGAGCCGCTCAATGAGAATATTCTAAAATTTATCCATGCCTTTTGAAGAATTGATTTTTTTGTGTTTTTTTCATATAAATAAAAACAGCCTTTGCCGTTAGAATACCTTTCATCCAGCAAGGGCTGTTCTTGTCAGAACGATTCGTTTGAGCAGAATTATTATCTGTTAGGGTTCTGCAAATAACATTTTCAGATCTATATTTTCGCAGTCATATCCAACGATTTTTAATCTGTTATTCCCGCTTTTTAACGACAAGGTTTTTGTTACGAATCCATCTGTTGAAGTTTCGGGCAGACATTCGATCAGTGTCGTAACGTGATCTTCGCTGTCAATATATACTATTTTTGCCTGTCCTTTTGAAAGACTAAGATCAAAATCAATTTCTATATCTTTATTTTCTTTTATTGTTTCTTTCCACAATGTCTGACGTCCATTAAACTTGGAAACTGTAAGTGAATATTCTCCATTTACGGAATTCGCTACAGAATTTTCTTTTGCATAACGGTCTGTGTCCTGAGCAATTTTTTCATCAGAATCATACTCTTGCTTCGCAAATTGATTGCTGCATGCTGTCACCAGTAAGCATAGCAGGCAAAGCAATATCATTTTCAGCTTCCTATATTTTCTGACTTTCCTCAAATTATTCATTCCCTTTTTCCTTCTTCAATGTGAAATTGTAGTCTGTTAAATATATTTATCCAATAAATACCGTTTTCCCTTCAAATGCGAATCCATACTGCCGGGTCCGTTCCTTTGGGGTTCCTTTTGCTTCCAGCGAAGCAGAATATTTCATGCGTTCAATCTGATCTAATGCTTCCTGTGCCGTATCTGCAAGCGAAGCTTCCTCGTCCGGGTCATGGACTTTAAATTCCAGAATAATAGCGCCGTCTGTGTCAGAAAGAGGCTCAAGAACCACATCATATCTTCCGAACCCGCTTTCACGGTTGGAAGTAATTGTGTACCGTTCAGCAAGATCTACCATCGGGCCAAGAACAAAACCATGATAAAATCTTTCGGGTTCTGCTGCTTCAGACGGATGCTTTCCGGTATCAAAGTGACTTAAGGTAGTGAGGGCAACCCGGTTCATATACAGATTCATCACCTTTTTATCATCTAATTCTTGTATCTTATCATTCTCCAGGTATAAATTCAATGAATATGGAGAAGAACTTTTGTTATAATCTGATTTTGGCCTCTGAAAATGTTTGGGGATTTAAAGGTTTAAGCATTGTCCATTATAATTTACTCTTGACTTATAAATCTTACTGTTGTAATATTTTAGTGTGACAGATATATTTTTTGGATTTGAGTCTTACATGTGTAATATTATAAAAAATAAGTTATAAACTATGAGAACATAATATGAACGAGTTTAAAAAGAGGGAAAGAAGGTCATATGAGAGAAAGATACAGCAAATTCCTTATCTTTATATTATTGTTCTGCATTACGGGATGTATGCACATGAGATTGTGATCCGCCCTTTGGATAATGGAGGAGTGCAATATGTATCGAACCGGATTATACCGTCGGAAGACAATTATGAGGCAACTTAGCACAACCCCCGTTTGACAGAGGAATAGTGGGAAGAAATGTATGGGGTGACGGAATAGTGGAAAATGTAAAATGGATGATAAAAAGGTGGGGAATTCTCTTTATAATGCTGCTGGCAGTCATAATAGCCAGCGCCATTATTTTAAAGCAGTCCAGGCAAAAAGAGACAGACGTTCTTATGGAAGACAGGGAGCATTCGATAGGGGCTTCAGTGAACAGTCATGAAGTAAAAAGTATAGAAGATGCAGCAGGGAAATCAGCAGATGATTATTCTCTTGATTCCTCAGATGTATTTCAAAAGTCAGAGAAATGCCTTATTACGGAAGATGAGAAAAGGCAGCTTCAGGAGCAGGTCTTAGCGGCGGCAGAGCAGGTGAAAGAAGTGTATAGAGATATAGAGGTTATAGGCAGTTCATCCTTTGCATCAAATATTGTAGATTTCACGGGCGAACAGTGTAAAGAGGTCGTAGCCCTCTTTGGACAGGCCGGATTTGTAAGCATTACTGAAGATTGTAATATGGTAAATCCAGAAAAGATTCAGAGTTTTTACTCGGACTATCTGGAGAAGCGTGACTCAATGTTTACGATATATGAGGTTAACCCTGACGGCCTGATTGGCGCATTTACTTTCATATACCGGGACGATAAGCTTCAGACCTATTATGTGGGAATCGGCTGGCAGCAGGGCGGTACCCCCGAGATTAGGAGTACTTTGGTAAACAATATAGCAGAAATGAAACTAACTGAGAAAGGATATTTCATCTATTCATATGAGATACTGATTCCGCATTCAAGTCTGCGCCAGTACTGGCGGATCATGCCGATTTCAGATCAGTGCAGAGAACTGACAGAAAAATATATTTCCAGATTAAGCTATGTAAACTACAATATGCTTGTGACAAACTGGGACAGCAGTAACGTAGGGGATATTCTGATGCCGTGTATGTTCGAAGATATCTACCGGATTTACACAGGAGAAATCCTGAAAGCAGAAAATCAGGTCATTCCCGCAGAGCTATATGAACAAATCATGACGACATATTTTCCGGTGTCAGTAGAAAAGGTAAGGGAATTATGCGGATATGATGAGGGCAGCGGCACGTATCCATATAAAATGATATACTCAAGGCCGTATCCTCCCTTTGGAGAGGTGGTCGATTATGCAGAGAACAACGATGGAACGATTACGCTGTATATTGATGGAGTATGGCCAGACTATAATTCCGATTATGCATTTACAAATATAGTTGTTGTACAGCCATTTGAGGATGGAACTTTTAGATATCTGTCTAATGCCATAGAGAAAAGAGAATTGGAAATTCCCATAATAACTGGAACGGAAGGATGAAAATACTCTTTCTGAGGAGACAATTCTTGAGATGCAGGATAAACTTAAGGAAGCAGGGGGAGGTTTTCATCTGAAAATTATTTGGACGGAGCAGATATGGGAATATGCAGTGATTGATGAGGAGTCTGGAAACTATGCGTGGGAACGGCTGGGATGTTTAAATTATATTCCGAACTTTTTCGGAACTTCTGTGCCAGAGGTTACAGACATAAAGGAGAATGGGGACGGAACGATTACATTGACTGTAGATGCTTTGTGTGACATGGTCATATGCAATGAAGCATTCATAACCCATGAACTTACTGTGCAGTTTGCAGAGGACGGGAGTTTTCAATATATAGGTAATTTAGTTCTGGATAATGGAATCCAGGAGATACCGAAGTATCAATACCGGGTGGGGATGAGGTGACAGATACAGTGAAAATTAATAAAGACCGGATAACAGTGATAATAATGGTACTGTATCTCCGGTCTTTTTTATTTCCATATTTATTTCCATATATTCATATCTGATAAGACGGACATGGTTATTTCAGCCGCATTCGCTCCGGAGGCATCAGCGCCGGCGCCGATATTGGCCGCAAAAAAGTATGTATTGCCGGCGGTTTCAACATATCCAACAAACCATCCGTTTACATTCGTATCATCGATGCTTCCTGTTCCGGTTTTCCCATAGATAGTTCCTGTTTCTGATAAGGAGAGACAGATGGAATCCTTTACTGCCTCGACATTTTCAGGTTGGAATCCGAAGGCGTTGTTATATAGTCTGACCAGTTGTTCTACCTGTTCTATGGGAGAAATCTTTAGGGAAGATTCCAACCAATAGAAAGGGAGACCGGCTTCTGTGTTTTCATTGCCATATCCGATTTTCTGAATGTAGTTCTTAATAGAAGCAGATCCAAGCTGTTTATCAATTCCCTGAAAATACCAGTTGACTGAAGAGCGCATGGCGGATGTCAGGGTCTGGTCAGCATTCCATTCCTTAAACGGATAGTTTTCCCCATCCCATTTCATTTTGGAATCTTCCGGTGTAATAATACCTTCTTCCAGTCCAAACAATGCGTCATACATTTTGTATGTGGAGTCAGGAGAGCGCCGTAAGGAGGCATGCTCTATATCGTAGATGCCCCATGCGTCCTGCTCAAGATTATACAAAACAAAACTTCCTTCATATTCTCCAAAATAAGACGAAAGATCCAGAGAAGTGACGTCCTTTGAAGAGGTTTTCCATCGGTAGTGGCTATTGTCGGCCGCATATGTAGATAATATCGGCGCCAGGCTGATCAGAAGAACGGATGTCAGCAAAAAAGCAGCCATGCCTTTCAGCTTCTTCTTTAATGTTGGTGTTTCATAGGCGGCAATGCTCATGATGCGCCGTTTCATCTGTGTCATCGTTCCGCTGAGATTGACGGCAAAGGGGATGGAAGCATGAGAGATCTTTTCGGCAAAACTGATCAATGTATTTCCATAATCTCCATAAGAATCCCCATCAAGCATGTTCAGTACGGAGGTGTCGCAGGCAACCTCCCTGTCGCATTGCATTTCTCTCAATGCAAGCCACACAACGGGATTGAACCAGTAAATAATTCTGGCAAGGACTATCAGATAATTAGCCAGTGCGTCTTTATGTCTGTAGTGCTGTAATTCATGCAGCAGCATATATCTTATCGGACGAAGCCCGCTTGTCTCAAGGCGGCACGGATTACAGGATGGCTTTTGGGTATTTTTAATCTCCATTTCATTTTCATTATAATCTGAGATTAAATGAATCGGAAAATAGATGCAGGGCCTTAGAAGCCCTACGATCACGGGCGATTTCAAAAACGCGGTGCTGTATATGGGAATATTTTTTGTTATCTTCATCTCATGCAGGCATTCATGATACAGTCTGCGGATTTTGGGGTGTTGTAGAGGAAGCGCAGACTGTTTCAAGTTTTGTAACCGGAGGAAAGCCTTCGCCAGGAACACCACCATTACAAGGATGCCTGCAATCCAGATTCCCAGCAGTATGTTTCCGGTAATGGAAGAGGTACTGCTGCTTACAGAAAGAGTAAAATCATTCAGCCAGTCCATATTTCCGGTCGGATCGTCAGTCATTCGTTCTCTTGCTGCATTCCCTGTATATGACACGGAGAAATTTTGAAAGAATGCAAGCGGGGAGAATATCTGAGAGAATCTGACTGGACGCAGCGGTATGAAAGGAACGGCCAGAAGTCCGAGCAGCAAAAACCACAGATGATACTGCATCCGGCCGGACAGACTGTTTCGGAATAAATGCTTAACGGCCATAAGAAGCCCGATGATACCGCTGATGAACAGATTGCTTATAAGAAAATGTATGATAAAATCAGTCATGCAGTCTGCCTCCTTTACCGGGTTTTGTTGTGGAAAGAAGAGAGCGCAGGTGTTCGATCTCTGAATCAGACAGTCTGTCGTTTTCTATGTACTCAGAGAGCATGGCAGTGATATCTCCATCATAGAAACGTTTCAGGAAAGAACTGCTTTCCTGGCCAATATATTCCTTTTCCTTTACCAATGGGGTATAGACGAATACCCGGCTCTGCTTTTCATAGGCAAGAGCGCCTTTGGTTACAAGACGTTTGATCAGGGTCTGTATCGTCTTAGGACTCCAGGCGGTGGTTTTCAGTAATTTCTCAGTGATTTCGTTGGTATTGATGGGCGCGTATTTCCATACGACCTTCATTACTTCATATTCAGCTTCGGAAATCTGCGGCAGAGCGGCCATAGTAAATCCCTCCTAATCTTACATGCGTAATAAAGATATTATATAGGGTGTACGGAGGATTGTCAATTATAGATGAATATAGATGCTTAGGTTTCTTTTTCGTTGCCAGGGAAGGTAATTAACGATATAATAAGGATAAGATATCTTACCTTTTTTCAATCAGGGAAGCAGCGATTGGGAAGAATTACCCTATGGATGTGAAGGTAGAAGCTTTACCATCGGAGGGGTATTTGACCGAAGGACAGGAAGTGAATTATAATTCTGAGAATATCATTCTGGAGGAATTTACAAAGGAACGCATTGTTGAAAAGAGATTATGCAGGAGTTCGGCCTGGATGATGCGGATATTTTGAAAAGGCTGCAGGAGGTGCAGTCTATGACGTAGATAATCTTCCAGTTTATTGTGCTGCAAAACAACTATCAAAAGTCATGAAAACACTTTTATTCTGCGTGTGGAATTAACAGACAGCTTGTTGCTCTCACATGGCACAAGATATGAGTTTTAACTTATAAAATCCCCTGATTTGTTGGGTTAAGTATTACATCGAAAGCCGAATTTATCTATAAAACTGACACTGCTGGAACTGTATGTAGTGCTGTGTACCGAATAAATGATCTCGCTTCCGTCCTGCATAATCTCAAAGCCCCGTATAACATCCTCTTTTGTTTTTAGCGTGATAGTCATTGAAAGGGCAGTGCTTGGTTTAAAAGGGATATCCAGATTATCCGCCATCATGATCCGTTGATTTCCGATAAGGAGTTCCGCATGATAGATATATTCTTTCTGTTTTTCTGACAGTTCTCTATGAAAATCTTCCCATTTTGCATCGCTGTACCGAAGCAGGCAGTTGATTTCTGCGTCGAATGCCTTTTGGTACATGTAAAAACCGCCCCTCATTCTGCAAAAACGGGACGGCTTGTCATGCTTTGTTCTATGATAAAATCTTTTGCCAATAGGCTTCTAATATTTTATTATCGGAATTGAAGATTTCGTGTTTACTCCCTTTTACCCGGATAAGCTTTGCGTCTATATTTTTCCTCCTGCATAATTTCTTTACAAATCGTTCCTGTTCCTTTTTGGAAACATATGTCTCGCATTCTGCCTGGAAGATCCGGGTAGGACAGGAAATCTGACGCCACGCTTTCTTTTGGAGAGCATGGTTTAATCGATGCGTCTGCCAAAGCCATCCATAGGAGGCAGCGTTCATCTGGAATAAGGGCTCTTTGCGGCGTTTATCCTGATAATATAGGAACCGGCATTCGGAAGCGGACGCACTGTCGGCATAATGCTCCTTTCCTTCATAGGGATGGTTTCCCGGCAGATAGTGTTCTTCCCTGCCTGCTATGCAGAAAGTCTTTGCAACAAGACATGCCAGCGGCCAGGGAATAGGGGCGCTGTTTGGGCGTATCATTGGGGAAGAGAGGATCAGCCGCGAATAGATCCGGGGCTCTTGTGCCGCTGCACAGGCCGCAATCCCGCCGCCCATAGAATGGCCATACAGGCATATGGGAAGCTCCGGGAATTCCTGTGCCGCAAGGCGGCTTACAAACAGCAGGTCATCTACATATCTTTGATAATCATCAATATGTACCAGCGAGAGATCCCCGGTATCACTGCACAGCCTGTAACTGCGGCCGTGTCCGCAGTGTTCCGGCATGAAGACATGGTATCCCCCGCGAAGAAAATAATAGATATTTTCCAGATGCTTGTCGGCTGTTTCCGTATAACCGTGGGACAGGATGACAATGCCCTGAGGCTGGTCTGCAAGGCAGCGCAGATAGAAGATCTTTTTTCCTTGTTCCCGCTCACAGTATCTTTCCGTTTTCCTCTCTGCAAGATAAGGCAGAACGGACGACTCCATTATTTCCGCATATCCTTCTGCCGGTATGATCAGATTGTGAATGGTTCTTCTATCCATGTAAGAGTTCTCCTTTCATTTCCATGACGGGCATGGCGATTCATAATAGGTTACAGCAGTCATGACCATGTATGGCAAGTTCCTACCGTATATCCCGGCTGATTTTGTGTTCGTCATAAAACAGGAAGATAATCCCGCCTAAAAAGCAGAAGCATGCCGCCGTAAACGCTGCAATGCGGTAACCCGTTCCCGAGGAATCCCCAACCGTGGAAACCGCTGTAAACAGGAGCATGGAGAGGCTCTGGCCCAGCTTAAAGGCAAAAGTCCTTGCAGCATAGAACATCCCCTCACGGTTGCTTCCGGTGCGCTTCGCATCACTCTGGGCAATATCGGCAACCACTGCCTGAGGAAGGATCCCAAAGACCGCCATAGGTAAGGAAGCCGTAACCATAAGGATCAGACCCTGTACATTTGCAGAGATTACAGAGATCCTTCCAAGAAAACCGGTATAGAGATAAGAGAACGAAAAAATCACGAAGGCCGTCAATATCAGCTTTTTCTTGCCGAGTTTCGGCGCCAGCTTATTGATCGGAATATAAAATACCAGTGACAAAGCGGTCATACCGACAAAATAAAGTGTGGTCATCGTTTCCGGAAGTTTCAGCAGGCTGGTGACGAAGAACGGAAGACCTGTCTGGAACATCGTAATGGCAATCCAGTACAGAATGTCCGACCCGACGAATTTCAGGAATTCCCGATTCCGGAATGTGGAAGCGAGGGAGGAAAACGCGGTATCCTGAGAGGGGACAGTATCCACATATTCTTTTTCACGGATCGACCAGACCGGCACCTGCATACAGAAAAATGCGACGACAGCCATAACCGTGAACGTAACGCGGATTGCGCCTACACGTCCCAATACCGGGATGAAAGCTCCCCAGATTACCGGCGCCAGATAGGCAACTGCGGTTCCGGCAATAAAAGTAAAAGAAATGATTGAGGAAATATTCAGGCGTTCCTGCTGGTTGTGCCCTAATTCCGGAATCAGGGCAGTATAGGGCGTACAGTAAGCCGTGATTGACAAATAGTATACCATTACCATCACGAACAGGAAAACGGCATTGATCCAGCTGTTCTGATTGACCGGAGACCAGAATATAAGCACGGTAGACAGAGAAAGGGGCAGGGCGGCCCATTTTAAAAACGGGATACGCCGGCCATGTTCAGAGGTACAGCGGTCCGACAGGGATGCAATTAAGGGATCTGTGAACGCGTCAAAAAGCCGTCCGAAGGCGGTAATGCCGCCGATGACCGTAAAGATTCCGAGAATAACCAGTCCCTGGGGAATAAACAGTGTCTGCCCCTGTGCGACAGAGGCTTCATCCGGCTGATAAAAGTATACGAGCCAGTTAGAAATCAGACCTGACAATAAGGACCATCCGAACTGCCCGGCCGCGAATAGCCATATTTTACCTGTAGATAGTGATTTCATATGCATCCTCCTTACTGTGATTCTTTACTGCCAAGCCCGTTAAGGAGAAGATTGCCTGCAATCTCTACCTGTAAAGCCAGACCGACTCGTTCGTCTGATGAAAGGATGTGTCCATTGCAGGCCAGTTTCTGCATCAGGCTCAGAAGCGTGTGTGTTACGGAAAAGTATACTTCATCTATGGTGTATGAAAAGGCCAGGCTTTTGTCCTTAAGGCCTTTTTCCAGAGCATTAGTCATATAAGGTTTCAGATTCAGGATATATTCTTCATATTCTTCCAGCCGTTCCTTTGAAATATGATATCTTTGGACAAAGATATCGAATTCCTGGAGAAATTTTAGAAATAGGAATTCTTCCTGGAAAATCTTTGTAAAAATCTGGAAAATACATTTTATCTGCCGGATGCCGTTCAGTTTCTGATATGCTTCCTGGGACAGGGAATCCAGATATTTTCCGGCGATCATCTGCCAGTAGGCAATTCCTGCCGAGATCGCAAGCTCTGCTTTGGTTTCAAAATAGCGGTAGATTGTGGCGGGGCCGACACCGGCTGCTTTGGCAATCTCCTCCACGGATGTATCTTCAATCCCTTTTTCGCAGAATAGCTTCAGGGCAGTATGGATTATCTGCTGTGTACGCTGCTCCATCTGCTGTTTTCGAATCTTAGATTCGCCCATAAAGTACATCTCCTGTCTTTTATATTTTATGATAGTAATACTATCACTTTTTGGAAATGATGTCAATATTTACGTCCTTTATGGCGCACATTTCTCTATGGTTGACTTTTTGGCAAAAAAGTGGAATGCTGCTCAATTGATAGGAAATCCTTTATTTATTATAATGAAGAAAAGATGTAATACAAGAGATGATAAGGAGACAATAACATGGACAGACTAAAATTATCGGACAATATTATCCGGCTCAGGCATGAGCGGAAGATTACGCAGGAGGAACTGGCGAATTTCCTGGGAGTGACCAAGGCGTCCGTATCTAAGTGGGAGAATGCCCAGAGTACGCCGGATCTGATGCTTCTGCTCCAGATTTCCGCATTTTTTGACATGACGATAGATGAGCTGATCGGGTATAAAGCCCAGCTCTCCAGAGAACAGATCCGCCGTTTCTATGGGGAGCTCGTGGGAGATTTTGCGAAGCGGCCTTTTCATGAGGCAATAGAAAAAACCCGTAACCTGGCCCGGCGGTACTATTCCTGCCATCCTTTCCTTCTCCAGCTTATCGTATTGTGCTGGAACCATTACATGCTGGCAGAGTCAAAAGAGGAACAGGAGAGGCTTTTGGAGGAGGCAGTTTCGTGGTGCGACCATATCTTAGAGAACTGCAGCGACGTAGGCGTGTGCAGTGATGCCCTGGTTTTGAAAGCAGGCTTAAGCCTCCAACTGGGGAAAGCAAAAGAAACGATTGCTATGCTGGAGCCGATGTCAGACCCTACCCGCCTTGCAGGGCAGGATGGAGCGCTGCTGGTTCAGGCTTACCAGATGGAAGGAGAACCTGAGAAAGCCAGAGGCTATATCCAGGCAAGAGAATATCTGGATCTGCTGAATCTGGTGAGTGATGCCATGATATCCCTGGCTTTATACCAGGATGATTTCAAGAGATGCCAGGAGACCATATGCAGGATTGGAAATGTAATAGAACAATACCGGTTGGAACGGCTTCATCCGAATGTGGCGGCGCAGTTCCATTACCAGACAGCGGTAGTGTATGCTTTGAACAGGGAGGAAGAAGGGGCGCTTAAGGCCCTCCGCTCTTTTCAAAAATGTGTTGACAGACTTTTATGTGCAGAGAAGCTGACGCTCCACGGGGATGATTATTTTGATCGGTTGGACGCATGGATTGAAACCCTTCCGCTAGGCGATATGGCTCCCCGAAGCAGGGAATTCATTTTCCGGAATCTGCAGGCGGCATTCGGTCATCCGGCCTTTGAGGGAATCAAAGAGAACCTCGATTTTCAAAGGATGCTGCAGCATTTTACGAGTAAGTAGGAGGAGAAAATGATGCCTGATATAAATGAAATGTTACCTTTTTTAATTCCGCTGGCGATTGTGGAGGTTGTGCTGCTGATCTATACGCTCCACCATATTTTGACACATCAAACTTACAGGCACGGCAGCCGGGCCTTATGGATTGTGATTACGTTAATTGGGATGCAGTTTATCGGACCAATCCTTTATTTTCTGCTGGGAAGGGAGGAAAACTGAGATGGAGATGTTATCCCTTTCCCATGTGGCAAAGAACTTCGGAGGAAAACAGGTGCTCCGTGATGTCAGTTTCTCCATCCCGGAGCATACGGTATACGGTTTCGTGGGACAAAACGGCGCCGGAAAGACCACGGCTATGAAGATGATTCTGGGGCTTCTGGCCGTAAGCGGCGGAGAGATTACCGTGAATGGAATGCCGGTCCGCTACGGAAACACACCGACAAACCGGCTTATCGGTTATCTGCCTGATGTGCCGGAATTCTACCCGTATATGACTCCGTCAGAATATCTGCGTTTTTGCGGTGAGATCTCTGGCATGCCGGTAAAAGAGATCAAAAGCCGCTGTGAAGAGCTGCTGCGTCTGGTGGGGCTGGAAAAAGAGAAACACCGGATCAAAGGATTCTCCAGGGGCATGAAACAGCGCCTTGGGGTTGCGCAAGCCCTGTTTGGCAGACCTAAGCTGTTGATCTGCGACGAGCCTACTTCGGCCCTTGACCCGGCAGGCAGGAAGGAATTATTGGACATTCTGACAGCGGCAAAGGAGGAGACAACGGTACTGTTCTCCACCCATATTCTGTCGGACGTGGAGCATATCTGTGATGAGATGGCGTTTCTGCACGAGGGGAAGATTGCCCTTAAGGGCTCTCTTGATGAGGTACGTAAGCTTAAGAAAGCTTCGGCGGTGACGGTGGAAATGGAGTATCCGGAAGACACAAAAGTTTTGCGGCAGGCGTTTCCGTTTCTTAAGGCTGCAGGAAAGAACAGCCTTCTCTTGGAGGAAGCAGAGAGGCTTCCAGAGCTTCTGCATTGGATTGCGGACAGGAGGTATCCGGTTATGCGTATCGAACGGCAGGAGGCGGATCTGGAAGACTTGTTTATGGAGGTGGTAGGCAAATGAATGCATTTCTGAAAAAAGAATGGATGGAATGGAATCGGACCGGGCGGTCGTGGATTCTGATGCTGGTTTTCGTATTATTTGGGATTATGAATCCTGCCCTGGCGAAGCTTACACCCTGGCTTATGGAAGCCTTATCGGATTCTCTGGCGGATACGGGGCTTGTGACGACAGCCGTCCAGGTGGATGCCATGACCTCCTGGACGCAGTTTTATAAAAATATCCCAATAGGGTTGATCATTTTCATCCTGATCGTCGGTGGGAATTTTACCGCAGAGTACGAGAAAGGCACGCTGATTCCTGTCGTAACCAAAGGACTGTCACGCCAAAGCGTCCTGGCGGCGAAGGCGGTATTCTTATATGGCTCCTGGACGGTGCTGTATGCGGTCTGTTTTGGGATTACTTATGGTTACAACGCATATTTCTGGGATAACGGGATTGCCGGGAACCTGTTCTTTGCTGTCGCCTGTACGTGGCTGTTTGGCGTGTGGGCAGCCGCGCTTCTGATTTTCTTTTCCGCGGTGTCAAAAAGCAGTTCCCAGGTACTTCTAGGAACCGGCGGGACGGCGCTGGGCGTTTATCTTCTTTCTATGTTCCCGAAGCTTGACGCTTTTCTTCCGGCAAGGCTGCTGAGGGGAATGGAGCTTTTACAAAGGGTCAAAAGCCCGGAAGATTATTATGCCAACATAACGGTAGTGGGGCTAATGGTTTTGCTGTGTATGGTACTGTCTGTCGGTTGTTTTAACCGGAAACAGTTGTAGAATGGGAGGAGAGTTATGCTTATTATCAATCATTTGACGAAACATTATAAGGGAAGCAGTAAGGGGATCTCGGATCTAAGCCTTCAGGTGAGACCGGGGGATATCTATGCGTTTATTGGACACAACGGAGCCGGAAAGACTACTACGTTAAAGTGCATTGCCGGTATTCATGATTATGAAACCGGTGAGATTAGGATCGGAGGGAGGAACCTTCGGGAGGCTCCCCTTGCCTGCAAACAGGTAACGGCTTATATTCCGGATAATCCGGATCTGTATGAGTATCTGACAGGTATCCAGTATCTGAACTTTATTGCCGATATTTTCAAAGTTTCAGCAGAAGACAGGAAGGAACGGATTCAAAGATACGGGGATGAATTCGAGATAACGGCGTCTCTTGGAGATCTGATTTCCTCTTATTCCCATGGCATGAAACAGAAGCTTGCAATCATATCTGCGATGCTGCATGAACCAAAGCTGCTGATTCTGGACGAGCCTTTTGTCGGGCTTGACCCGAAAGCGGCCGTTGTCCTGAAGGGTATAATGAGGAAGCTTTGTGACAGCGGGGGCGCCATATTCTTCTCTACCCACGTGCTGGAGGTGGCTGAAAAGCTCTGCAACAAGGTAGCGATGGTCAAAGACGGGCGTCTGGTTGCCTCCGGCAGTATGGCGGAGGTTGTGGAGCAGGGCAGAACTCTGGAGTCTATTTTTATGGAGGTGGTAAATGATGCCGGCACAGATTAGTTTGGAACAGATTAAGATCATGGCAGGGTTGGAGCTCTGTAATCTCTTTGGCATCAATGTTTTACGGTTTTCTAAGGATAGGCGTGCGAAAAAGAGGGCGGTACTGCTGTCCGTTCTCTGGGCGTTCCTGATTATGCTGATGCTTTTTTACGTGGGCGGTCTTTCCTACGGCCTGGTTCGGCTTGGGGCGGAAGCGGAGATCATTTCATGCCTGATCGCGGTTTCCAGTATCCTGATTTTTATTTTTGGAGTCTTAAAGGCGGGAAGCATCATATTCCGGGTACAGGGATTTGATATGGTATCCGCCCTGCCTGTAACGAAAGGCGCGATAGTAATCAGCCGGTTTCTGCGCATGTATACAGAAAATATGCTGCTGGCAGGTCTGATACTGATTCCGGGGATCGCAGTATATGCCTGGTCGGTGAGGCCGGGGGCAACATTTTATTTGAATGCATTTCTTGGAATCTGGTCCGTGCCGTTATTGCCAATGACAGGGGCGATCCTTGCGGGGGCGCTGGTTTCAGGTATTTCCGCCAGGACGAGGCATAAAAGCCTGGCGGCGTCAGCGCTGACGCTTCTGTTAGCTTTTGCGGTTATGTTTGGTTCTTCACGGCTTACGGCTATGGAAGGGATGGAAAGCATGGAGTTCATAGAGGAACTGTCAGGGATGGTTTCGGCCATGCTGGAGGACTACTATCCGCCTGCTGTCTGGCTTGGAACGGCGATTGTAAAGGGGGAATTCGGCCGGTGCCTGATGTATACGGGAGTGTTTTTGGCTGTATTTGCTGCAGCGGCGGCGATCGTATCCGCCTGTTTTCAATCCATCTGCCGGAATCTGCATACAACGGCGGCTAAGCATGATTATCAGGTGGGAGAGCTGAAAGCGGATTCGGCGCTGGCGTCTCTGTGCAGAAAAGAATTCCGACGGTATGTTTCATCCAGTATCTATGTGTCCAATACGCTGATTGGGCCAATCCTGGGATGCGTCATATCGGGGGCGCTTCTTTTTACAGGGCCGGAGAAGATTAAGGAAATACTGCCGATTCCGGTTGACCTAGCAGGGATCGCGCCATTCCTGCTGGCAGGTACTTTTTGTATGATGACCACTGCAGCGACTTCTGTTTCTATGGAGGGGAAGAACTGGTGGCTCATCAAAAGCCTGCCGCTGCCGACGAAAACGATCCTTGACGCGAAGATTCTGATGAATTTGATACTGGTTCTGCCTTTTTATCTCCTGTCAGAGGTTTTCTTAATCTTAGCATTAAGGCCCGGGATACAGGAAGGTTTCTGGCTGGCAGTGATTCCGGTGGTGATCCTTTTGTTTGCCTGTATATACGGGATTACCATAAACCTGCATTTCCCGGTTATGGATTGGGAGAATGAAGTAAGCGTGGTCAAGCAGAGCGCTTCATCCATACTTGGCGGCATGGGCGGGGCTGTCCTTGCGGTTCTTGGCGGCGCGGGCGCCTGTGTGGTTCCGGGAGGATATCTTGGTGGATATGAGACGGTTCTGTGTGTGTTGGTTTTGGGGATTGCATGGTTGTTGTACCGAAAAAATAACCGCATGGATCTGCGGGGAATTTGAGGAAAACAGGATTGATATATTTCGTCTTTGGAGAGTCGTCGGCACATGGCTGCCTCAGCACAACTTAACAACGGAACCATTTTCGATAGAAAAGTATTTCCAGAATGCGGAAGATATGGTATGGAAATAAATTCATAAATCTGGAGAAAAACTTACATCGGCCAATGGGAGTGATTCGGTAAGCTTTGTATATGAAGATTCTTCGCTTACATATGCCGGCCAGACAACCACTCTTGCATTGGCCGAACCCGATTTTATCCAGGAAATACAGGCGCCGGGAAAGTATTATAAGTCAAACGAAATATATGAGTTTACATATACACACAAAAATGACGAGACATATGAATATATATTTTTTCTCATGATTATACTAATAAAAGATTTATGCCCGCTTGGTTCATTGCTCGCGGGCATAAAATATCATTCATATTCGGCTGTCAATTAAGGCGCAGCCGCTCAATAATGCTCGCCCTGACCATCCTCCTGTATACAACGACCGGTATCGTCACAGTCAGAATGAAAAGGAACGGATATAAAACCAACATCGGCCACGCCACAAAGTGATATGTGAAAAACCAGATGCTGGAGGATATCCCCCTTACAATCACCAGAGAAAGGAATCCTCCGAAGACTACAGACGCAGCGATTGTCCCTGCCGCATAATAAAGCCCTTCATAAGAAAGCATACTTTTTAACTGTTTCCCCGTCATACCGATACTCTGTAACATGGCAAATTCCTTCCTGCGCGTAAGAATACTTGTCAGTACGGAATTTATAAAATTTGCTATTCCGATAAAGCCGATCAAGACACTCAACGTACCGCCGATTGTAACGATTAAGGAAGTCAGACTGTCAAAGGACGCTTTATAGGTTCCTCTGGAATCAAAATCCATATTCGGTTCTGTATTTTCCACGTAACTGCCTAGAAACTCTTCCATCTCCGTTTCCCTGCCGTCTTTCACATTGAATGGGAAACCGACCAGATGAGGGGTATCGCAGAGCTTCCGAAAACGTTCTGTCGGCAGGTAGAATCTCGACGCGCCCGTGTGACGGGTAGTAGCCGTATTCTCATTTGTGCGGACCTTCGCCATAACCGTAAGGTCAAAACTTCGGTCTCTGGAAATATGTGTGCCATCCACATTCAGATGGTTGAAACGTATCTTGTCCCCGACATTCACCTCCGGATTGTCGATCACGTTTCCATTATCGTCACACTCAACATTAAACAGAACATAGTCTCCCGATGCAAACGCCTGCCAGTCTATTGTTCCCTCTAAGACCTCCATAGAATCCAACAGAAACTCATCCGCCCCGTACAAATCAACATACGGGTTCCCGTCAGTATCCTTATTATAGTTGGCAAACGCCTGACTGGAGGCGGAGAATGCTTCCTCCAGAATCCGCGACGTGTAAAGCCGGCCGCCGTCTTCAAAACTGTCTTGCCGCCGCACCGCTTCTATAAATGACTCCGACAGCTCATACTCGCTTCTTTCAAACCGATACTGGAAATAATCTGCAGAAGAGATCAAAAAATCCACATCCATAAATTTTGAAATATATTTGTCAATATCAAATCCTGCCGCTAATGTAAATACGGTATTGAACAGCACCAGGCTCAACGTCATGGATACCAGAACAAGCACTGTACGTCTGCGGTTCCTGCCCAGGTTCGCCAAAGCCATTCGATGAATTTTCGCCCCTTTTGTTGACTTCTTATCCGTACTCTTCTTCCCAAAGGCTCCAGGGTCATTTTCCGTATACCGGATCGCCTCAATCGGAGACACCATTCCCGCGATTCTGGCAGGCCTGCGTACACTGATGAAAACTGTTATCAGGGCAAATACTGCCGAGCCGATAAAAATATAAGGATTGGCCGTCACCTTGATTCCCGCCTCTGATGTATAGCTGGTTCCATTCATCAGGAAAGGCACCAGCGCACGTCCGATCAAAAATCCAAACAAAAGCCCGATCGGTATACCAATCAGCGAAAGCCGCAGTACCTGGCCGGAAATCAGCCGCTTAATCTGACGTTTTGTAATCCCCAGCGTTTTAAGCTGCCCGTAAGATTGGATATCCTGTATCACAGATATTTGAAAAATATTATATATAATCAGGTACCCCGCCACAATGATGAGAAGAATCCCTGCAATTCCGGAAATAAGCATGGCAGGATTTTCAAGCAGGTTTCCTCCTGTATATGCCGGACTGATCCTCGCAATAATATAATTCGGATCTTCTGCGCTTCCTCCCATTGTGTCGCATGTATATCCTGTTTCAGAAAGGAGCTGCTGCAATTTTGCCTCTGGGTCCCCGTTTCCTTTAAACATGATATAAGATGCGACAGAGCCGGTATAATCACCGCCTACCGTATGGGTATAGCCGTCAAGTTCTGCATGACTGTCCATAAAAGCCTTTGATACAAGCAGCCTACCTACATTGCTCAGGCTGTCTGTTTCCCAAAAACCGCACAATGTGAAATCGGTCTGGTATTCTTTCCCTTTCATCTCATAGGACAGAGAAACTGTCTCACCAATTCTGGCCGGTATCCCCAGCGCCTCCAGCGTTTTCGTATCTGCCATGATCTCCCGGTCCGCTGCTGGCTTCTGACCTTCTGTCGGTTCATATCGCGCAAAATCAAGCATCGTATCGTCCATATACCAGACTTCTGCCCGCCATTTTTCAAGTCCCGGGTTCTTGAGCTTATAGGAAATACATTTCGTATAGGCAATCCTGTCAATGAGAGGGCTCCCTTTCACATCCTCATAGATATTGTCATTAATATAGCTTAACACAGCCTGACCGTCGCCACCCGCTTTCCGGATATTCTGATCGTGGATAGTGTCCATCATGCCAAAGCCCAGAGTAAAAATCGCAGCAAAGAGGGTCGTCGTCAGAACAATCGCAATCACGGCAATCATATTTCTGCTCTTGTTCGCCTTAAAATACCGCCCCGATAGCCGTTTTAACACAGCCTGATTATTATTTCCGAATAGAATATCATTCATCTTCAGTCCCCTCCTTACTCCAAGATCCTGCCGTCCTCGATACGGACAATACGATCAGCCAGCTGGGCGATCTCATTATTATGCGTAATCATCACAAGGGTCTGGTCAAACTTATAGCTTGTGGTTTTCAGAAGCCCTAAGACATCGCTGCTGGTCCGGCTGTCCAGATTTCCGGTCGGTTCATCCGCCAGGATGATTGCAGGTTTTGACACAAGCGCCCTGGCAATCGCCACCCGCTGCTGCTGTCCTCCTGAAAGATTATTCGGCATACTGTTCAGCTTGTCATCAAGTGCAAGCAGGCCCACCACATCCTCCATGAATTTCCGGTCTACAGTGTCGCCGTCCAGTTCTACCGGCAGCACAATATTCTCATATACATTAAGAATCGGAACCAGGTTATAATTCTGAAAGACAAAACCGATATTGCGCCTGCGGAAAATCGTAAGCTGCTCGTCGTTCATTTGGGATAATTCCTTGCCTTTTACTTTGATACTGCCGGAGGTCGGATTATCCAGACCTCCCATCATATTTAACAGGGTAGACTTCCCGCTTCCGGAGGTTCCAACGATGGCCACAAATTCTCCCTGTCCGATATTAAGGGTAATCCCGTCCAATGCTTTGGTTATATTGGGCTCTTCGCCATAATATTTTTTTAAATCTGTCGTCTGCAAAATGCTCATAGGTCCACGTCCTTTCTGATAATTAAGAAACTTCTTTCCACGTTTCTGACCATATCATAACAGTCAAACCTCTCAGAAATCTCACAGGGAACAAAGACTTTTCAACAATTTGGCTTTGAAATCTCACAATTCAGTGACATTTCGGCAGTAATGAAGAGAACAGAACGGCTAAGCATTCCTCTCTTTCAAAAGAAAAACAGAAAAGACAGAACCTTTCCCCACTTCCGATGCAACTTTTATGTAACCGCCCTGCATCGTAATAATCTCCCGCGCCAGATACAAACCGATACCAACCCCCGGGGTATCATGCACGTCATTTTCCCTGTAAAAACGTTTGAAAATCGCTCCATGCAGATTTTCCGGTATTCCCTTTCCGGTATCTGCAATATCAATTTTCAGATATAATTCCTGACTTTCAACATGGATATCTATCCTGCCTCCCTCCGGCGAATATTTCACAGCATTATCCAGAATATTAAACAATGCCTCTCCCGTCCACTTCCGGTCATGATAGGCCTTTAAATTGGCGGGACAATCCACAGAGACTTCCATCTGCTTTTTTTCCGCATGAAACAGGATGCTCCCAAGAGCCGACGCCAGCGTATCATAAACAGGCTGCACTTTCTTCTCCAGAGAGATGATGCCTGTCTCTAATCGGGAAGTCTTTATCATTGCCTGCATCAGGAAATCCAGTTTGTCAAGCTCAGTCCCGCAGTCCATCAGGAATCTGGTTCGTCTTTCCTCTGACATAGGCTCTTCAAGCATTGTTATATTTACCATCTTAAGATTTGTGATGGGCGTCTTAACCTGATGAGAGATATCAGAAATCAACTCCTTAAGCTTAGACCTTTCCTTTGCAATGCTGTCGCGGTTTTTCAGCATTATTTCATAAAGCCTTACCACCCTGTGATTAATCTTATAGAACAGGTTTTCCTCCAGCACGCTCTCAAGCAGAGTTGTCTCTCCCTCTGCCATCCGGTCTAACTGCTGGCAAAGGGTATCTGAGAATAAAAGAAGCTTCTGGCGGATCAGTGCGATAAACAAAGCCCCGCAGACAAGCACAAGAAAAATGTAAAGAAGGCCCAATAGAAGCACTTCGGCCTGCCCTGTCAGCAGATAAAAGCCTGCAAGCACACCGGCAGAAAGTGTACAGAAAATACCCAGGAGCGCCGCACAGGCTTTATTTACAGAAACGTTTATTGCGTTCATTTCATTCGGCCCCCAATCCACATATATCCCATGCCATAAACGGTTTTAATATATTGAGATCCATCGCGCTCTATCTTGTTGCGGATACGGCTTATGGCAACCGTAAGGGCATGCTCATCTACAAAATTACGTTCGCAGTCCCACAGTTTTTCCAGAAGTATCTGACGGGTCAGGACAGTCTGCGGGTTCTGTATCAGTACCTTCAAAAGGCGGTATTCCATGGAAGTAAAATTAATCGGTTCTCCTGAGAAGGCTGCCGTCATCTCAGAGAAATGAACAGACAGATTCCCGTCGTCATAAGTATCCCCGCCGGTCTGCTTCTGTATCCGCGCAAGCAGAGCAGAAACCTTTTTGCGGAATACACTGATATGAAATGGTTTTGTCACATAATCATCTGCCCCTAACTCATATCCTTTTAACATGTCGCTTTCCATATCATTTGCAGTCAGGAAGATTACAGCAGTATCCGGATACTTTTCTTTCAGCTTCTGGCATAATGCAAACCCGTTTCCATCCGGGAGATTGATATCCAAAACGGCCAGTTCATATGTCTGTTCTTCACAGCATTGCTCTGCTTCTGCTTTTGTCTTCGCCGAATCTACCTTATAACCGCCCGCAGATAAATTATAGCAAAGCGTACTATTTAAAAGATGGTCATCTTCCACCACTAAAATCCTCATATGTTCACCTTCCCTTACTATATTTTTCTCCTGATTATATCGGATTATATAATATTATCACCCAAATGTCACAGAAATCTCACATGAGCCATGTTTATTTCGAAGCCGTCACAAATTCCTTATTTATTGTTCGACCATAAAAAGATTGTCTGTACTCTTGCGGAATAGGTTATGAGATTTTAGGTAATTTTTTGGATAATACCCTTGAAGTGATAAAAAATGAGGAAGGTGTCTGCAGCAAATCTGCCGCGCGACGGCAAAAGAAAAAAGCCGCCGCGGCAATTACGCGAAGTTACTTTCCGAAGCCCTGCACAGTCTGTCGGACGAAAAACGGGAAACCGTACTGCTGTATTATTTGAATTACCGTCTTTTTACTCCCTGTTTATCGTATCCACCACCGTCATTTTCTTGATCTGCTTCACCGGCCCCATAATCGCCAGACATACGGAACCAAGCATAATGAACACAATCACCAAAAGCTCCCATCCCGGAACGCTCCATTCATCTCCCCATCTGGAAGTCACAAGGTTTTGGAACAGAACCTTATTAAGCGGCAGCCCGATCACACATCCTAAAAGAACACCAAAGACCGTATAGGTCATTGTCTCACCCAATACCATCCTGTTTAACTGCCGCACAGTCATTCCAATCGCCCGCATCGCGCCATACTCCCTCATCCGCGCCGACACGCTCATAGCAATATTATTGATGATATTAAAGAAACCAATCATAGCAATCACTGCCAAAAAACCATAGAGAAATACAGACATCGAATAGCTTGCCCCTTTCGTTTCCTTGTTTCCGATCCGTTTGTCAGAAAATGCAACACTGCTGCCACATTCCTGTTCCATTACCTTGCGGATTTCCTGCACCTGTGAATCCGTTGCATCCCGATTAAGCTGTACATCAAGAACCGCATACCCGTCTTCCCCTGTCAGTTTCCGGAACAATTCTTCCGAGCAGACTGCCATTCTTGTCATACTGTCTGTAGTACTGTCCGCTCCATAACTATACGGAACATCTCCAAGGGTACCGACTATGGAAGTTTCTTTCTCCCCACCGCCTGCCGATACCGTGACATTGCTGCCTGCAGCAAATGTATTCCCTTCCCGATGTACGGAAAGCATACCTTTTCCATCTATCGCATCCTGCAGATTTCCCTCAATCAGAGAATCCTTTGCCCACTCAAATTGCTGGTCATCATAAGAAATCACAATAAGAGTGCTCCCATCCCCTGGAATCGTAAACTCTGCATAACCCCTGCCAAATGCACGCTTCACGCCCGGATACTTTATGATTACTTCATCAAGCCCTGACGGAATCTGATTAGTATAATCTTCCTTATAAATATAAAGATCGGGAGCAGACGCACGAAGCGGCGTAAGCGCATGATGCATAAAATCAATAGCTGTGCCAAATGCAAGGAACAGGATAATACTGAATGCAAAAGAACTTGTTACCAAAAGGAAATTCTTCTTACTTCCAGAAGCATGATGAACCCCCAACGCCATATCCACTTTAAAAATCCGTGTATTTGCCGTCCTTTTTACTGCCTGCACGGTTCCTGCATTTCCGGAAACTGCTGTTAACGGAGACACTTTCGCAGCACGCTTAGCCGGAGACCTTGCAGCCAGAAATACAGTAACGAATCCCACGATCATTCCGGCTGCGACCGCTATATAACTGACTCCGAACACCGGCAATCCTTCAAAAAGCCCCGGACTTAGACAACGCAGCATTCCACAAAGAACCCATACCATACAGATCCCCGCAATAATGCCCGCTGGAATGGCCGTCCTGCACCAGCCAAGCGCTTCTCTTCGCACAAAACGGATCACTTGCTTTCCGGTTGCCCCAAGGCATCTCATCATACCAAAGAATTCTGTCCGCCGTGCGATATTACTGTTCATACTTGCTGTAATCATAAAGATTCCTGCAATCACGACTAACGCCGCCAAAACTGCCGCCACAAAATATAGCTGCAGGATATAGGTATCCTGGCTCTGAAACATTAGCATAAGAACCTTTACATTCTGACGCACCTGTCCCTCTTCCATGCCAAACTGCGCGCTGATCTCACGGATTGCCTTCTGGATATTACAAAACTTCCGAAACTCTACATAATAAACCACTTCCTGTGCCGATTTTGTTTCTTCCGGCCGCAATGCAGAAAATCCGTCCGTATTCAGATACATGCCAAACGCGTCATGTTCTGCCTCTAACGCCGTATCTTTCGTAATCCCGGTAATATGATACTGCTTCATCTCCCCCTGTGGAGTTGCCATGCTGACAGTATCTCCCACCTGCACGCCCAGCCGAGTCCTTGCACTCTCATTCAGAACTGCCTCTTCGGTATTTTCCGGAAATGTTCCCTCCGTAAGCTTTGCTGCCGGAAACATTTCCAAAAGCTCTTTGTCAAACCCACAGACTGCCGTCTCGATTCCTTCAATCCGATAACCGTCTCGCAGATGATAATTCAGCACCCCATACCGCGCGATATGTTCCACCTCCGGCCGTGCTTTCAAAAGCGCTCCCTGTTCTTCATCCACCAAAAAACCTGCATGCCAGCTTCCATCACTCTTAACTGCCTGTATCATCTGGGAACGAATCTCCATATCCGCCATCCCAAAAATCACCGTGACCAGAAACACTGCCAGCACAATGCAGAGCCTGGTCATCCGGTTCTGTTTCTTATGCTGTTTCGCCGATATTTGTATCAAATCCAAATAATGCTTCAATCCGACACACCTCCCAGCTCAATAAGCTCACCGTCCGTAACCTGGAACACCCGGTCTGCCTGGGACGTCAGGTTCATATTATGGGTAATCATTAAAACAGTCTGCTGATAATGCCTTGACGCTTTGCACAAAAGATCCATTACATCCTGGCTGCTCTGGGAATCCAGATTCCCGGTCGGCTCATCGGCAAGAACCAGCGCCGGTCTCATAATCAAAGCACGTCCTATGGCCACCCGCTGCTGCTGTCCGCCAGAAAGCTGTCCCGGCAAATGCTTCCGTCTGTTCGTAAGCCCCAGTACCTCTAAAATCTCATCCACCTGTTCCTGATTCGGTTTCTTGTAATCTAACAGAAGCGGGAAGATAATGTTCTGCTCTACATCAAGCTCTGGAATCAGATGAAAGGACTGAAAAATAAACCCGATATTCTGTCTGCGGAAGACTGTTCGTTCATTTTCCCCCATCGCAAATATGTTTCTGCCATTTAAAAATACACTCCCGGAGTTTGCCTCATCCAACCCGCCAATACAATTCAGAAGCGTGCTCTTCCCAGAACCGGATGCTCCGACGACCGCTCCGAATTCTCCTCTCTGCATGGATAAAGAAACATTCTTTAACGCATCTACACGGGCCTCTCCGCTTCCATAAACCTTACACAGATTCTCTACTTTTAATATTTCCATACAATCCCCTGCCTTTCTCAACTATTCTTTTTTGGATGTACAAAAAAAGAATAGCATCTTGACCTTACATTCCGGTGAATGGAAACTTACAGATTAGTAAGAAAGGTCAGCCAGAATACACTCCCCTCTCCGGGCCTGCTCTCCACAGACAGATTCCCACCCTGACCTTCTACAATTGATTTCGCCAGGGAAAGCCCAAGCCCTGTCCCCTGCCGGTCACTGGAAGACCGGCTTCGATAAAACTGTTTAAAAATATGATGGATGTCTTCCTGCGCAATGCCTGACCCGTTATCTTCTACTGTCATGCGAAAAACTGCAGGGGTTCTTTTCCACGATACACGGATAACATCTCCTGTTTCCGTGTGATCGAGCGCATTTTTTATAAGATTCCCAACCGCCTCTTTCGTCCACTCCTGATCGCAGATCAGTCTCTCCTCTGGCCTGCCGTCTATCAAAATCTCTTTTCCCTCCTGCTTCGCGCGTTCCAGCAGATCATTCACTGCCTGCCCTGCGACTTCTGCAGCAAAACACTCCCGTTTTTCAAAAACTATATTCCCAGTATCCAGACGCGCCATTTTTAAAAGAGATTGTATTAACCGCTCCATCCGTTCCAGAGATTTCATGGATTTCTGAGAAAAAATCTTCACCGTTTCTTCATTCTCCGGCTCATCTTTAATGATCTCCATATACATATTTAGAGCTGCAAGAGGCGTTTTCAGCTGATGTGAAATATTCGATATCATATCTCTTAAAAACATCTTTGCTTTGTGTTCCATCTCACTCTTTGCCTGCAGCGACATAGCAAGCTGTTCAATACTGCCAAACAACTGGAAAATTGCCCCTGTTTCTCCTGCGGGCAGATGGTTTTCAAACCGGTTCTGGTCATACTCTGCAATCACCGTTTCAATACTCTCATACATCTGCTCTCTTCTTCGCAAAAACAATCCCGTACCGCCCAAAACCATAATCGCAAAAACCAGACCTACTGAAAGCAGCGCTACGATCCGCCAAATATACGTTTGCTCTACAAGCAGCAGTAAATAACTCTGCGTATGTTCTGTATGTCCGATGGTTTCCAATAGTTGTTTCCCTTCTTCCGCTACCTCCACATGATTCCATGCAGAGGCTACCAGCGCAGGTGAAACTTCCTGTTCCAACAGATAGGAAACTGCCGCAAGCTCGCGTTTTATAAGAATTCTTCTGATATCCTGTGCCTGAAAAATGCCGCAGATTCCCAAAACGCAGATCTGCAGCAAACAAATCACTATAAGAAACAGGTAAAACCTTCGTGTCTGCTTTTCATATAGAAATTTCAAACTTCTCACTCCTCCCGCTGGTATCCGAATCCCCGGACCGTTTTCAGATGTTCCGGCCGAGACAGGTTCTTCTCCAGTTTTTCACGCACACGGCGTATATTATTCGCATAATAACTCTGTTAAAATATATTATACATTATTTTTATGGTGCTGTACGTTGCTTTCCGACTCTGCAAATCTTCCTATGTCCCCGGTCTCCTTAACCCCAATCCTCTTCGCCGCCTGCTCCCTGTCACAGCCAAATCTGCGCTCTTCCTGCCCTTCAGGATAAGTCCACTCAACTCTGTCCGCATTCTCTGTCAGGCACAAAAGCAGAATTGCCTTCTTCTCCATCTGCCAGTGAAAGCTTTTCTTGTCCTGCGGCCGTTCCTCATAATGGATCGTAAGCACATAAGGCTCTTCTTCTGCCTGAAACTCTATCGACCGTTTCATATCAGGAAATATGCCTATACATTCCATCAGTTTTCCAACAGGCATCTCCTATATGTGGATTTTTAGCCTCATATAACGATCTGGCATAAGAAGATACCGCATATACTGCTCTTAGTTCTTCTACGCTTTTTTCGGAAAATACGAGATAATACAGAATCTCCCCCATATTTTCCTCCAACGCGCGTTGTTTCGTCTCTGCATCCATAAATTCCTGACAGAATGGTCTTCCAAATTCACTCTGTCCTTGAGTATGGGCAGATCAGCCGAAATGCAACAATAACCCACAGATAATATGAAAATCTTCTAGGCATCTTCTTCATAATCATCCTTGCCAGCAATACCAACGCAATTACAAATACGGCAGTCAGCGACATATTGCAAACTGCTAAAAATACTCTGCATATTCCGTTCATATCTCATCCTCCTCAGGAATGTTCCCTGTGCGAATCGATCATCGCCTTAATCTCCTTCGCCTCTCTCTCCGAAATCTTCCGGTTCCCCAAAAAAGCTGCCACAAACTTCGGGAGGGATCCCTCAAATGTCCTATTCATAAAGTAATCGGTTTCCGCCGCCTGGCATTCCTCTTTCAGAACCAGCGCCGTCACAAGAGCCGTATCATTCCTTAAGAACCCCCTCTTTTCCAGCTTCTTAATCACCGTATACGTTGTAGATTTCTTCCATCCCAGCTGTTCTTGGGCGACCCTTACCAAATCGCCGCTGCGCACAGGGGATAATTCCCATACAAGACACATAAAGCGATATTCACTGTCACATAATCTTAAGTCTTCCATATCTCATCTCTCCCTACTTAATTCTCATATATCAAATCAGGTCTACTAATATAGATCACATAATTAGTCTATATTAGTAGACCTGATTTGTCAAGTTATTTTCTTTTAACAGAATTTTTGTCGCTGAATCATGGCTGATACTTCCGCTTCCGGTTAGAATCTTTCTGCTGCCCGAAGTCAAAATCGTAGCATTGATTTCAGCTAAATCGAAATAACCAGAAACAAGATTATTGAGTATCTTCAACTCATCTTCTTTCAGAGAATTCCCCTTTCATAAATCACTTCTGCAGAGAATTGCCCCAGATACGGAACTGGGTACCACGGATTGATTTGACACAGTAGCCTACTGAAATAATGACATCCAGATTCTGCAGCCACCATGTTCTGAACATGATATTATCGGAGAAGAAGGTTATAAGTGAGAAAGGTTAATTAGCCCTGTATAGACAATGCTTGAACCAACTTGTTCGAATAACTATACTTAATATAAGGATTTGCAGCTGAATCAGAATAAAAAATAATTATTTTTTGTCACACAGATAAGGAAGCGCTGTCTAATTAAGTAGGAGGTAAAATCTATGAAGAAAAAAACGAATGAAGAATTACAGGCTTTGGTCAATAAAGCTACAGCAGGGGATAAAAAAGCCCTTGAAACGCTTGTCGCAAGTGTGCAGGACATTGTGTTCAATTTATCCCTGCGGATGCTCGGTACATTCGCAGATGCAGAGGATGCCACGCAGGATATCCTGCTGAAAATGATTACTCATCTATCGTCTTTTAGAGGCGACAGCTCATTTACAACATGGGTATTTTCCATCGCTGCTAATCATCTGAAAAACTACAAAAAGCATATGTTTGCCCGCTATCCGCTGAGCTTCGAGTATTACGGGGATGACATAGAAAACGGAAAAATACAGGATGTGCCGGATTTAACGCAGAATGTAGAAAAGGATGTTCTGGCAGAGGAACTGAAAATGTCCTGTACCAACGTGATGCTGCAATGTCTTGATATGGAAAGCAGATGTATTTTCATATTGGGTACGATGTTTAAGATTGACAGTCGTATTGCAGGGGATATTTTGGAAATGACCCCAGAGGCTTTCCGTCAGCGACTTTCCCGAATACGCAGAAAAATGGCAGATTTTCTTGGACAGTATTGTGGAGAATATGGCGGCGGCAGATGCAAATGTAAAGACAGAGTGAACTATGCGATACAGAGTCATCGGATAAACCCGCTGCAGTTAGATTATACAGCAGCTACGGAAATTTCCATTCAAACTATGCTTGATGTTAAAAATGCTATGGAAGATATTGACGATTTATCACAGGATTTCTCTTTCTGTAAGCCCTACCAATCTCCCGAACGCACGAAACATCTGATACAGGAATTTTTAGATTCCACACAGTTTTCCATTATCCAAAATTCGTAAAGGAGACGACAGATTATGAATACACAGATAATTATAGATTATTTATCGGCATTGAGTTTGAATAACAACCGTGAATGGTATCATGCGAATAAGGAAGATTACAAAAAAGCGAATGCTGAGTTTGAAGGACTATTACAGGCTTTGATGCTGGAAATCGGAAAGTTTGACAGCAGCATTTTACATAACAATCCGAAAGACCTTACCTTTAAGCTGGTAAGGGATACCCGTTTCAGCCGTGACAAATCGCCTTATAATCCTGCGTTCCGTGCTCATATTTCCTCTAAAGGCAAGCTGCCTGTCCCTGTTGGATATTACATTATGATAAAGCCGGACAATCAATCTTTTTTAGGCGGCGGTTTGTTTGCAGATATGTTCAAAGATGCGACAACGATGATACGGGATTATATTGCCCAGAATGGCGAGGAATGGGAAAAAATCATCCATAAGCCAGAGTTTGAAAAATATTTTACTGTTGAGGGAACGGCATTAAAGAATGTTCCCGCGGGATATGAGAAAGAACATCCGCAGGCAGAATATCTAAAATTTAAGAGCTGGTATCTGGAATATCCGCTAAAGGATAAAGAATTGAACGAGGCAGAAGCATTTCTTGCAAAGGCAACAGAGATTTTCCGGATCATGAAACCTTTTAACGACTATTTGAACAAGGCGCTTGCGGGCTTTCAAATGCCAACAAGGTAATAAAACGTTCAAATTGAGGTTAAACAGAACTCTAATTAATATAAAACGGATTTTTGCAAGGGTAATGGCGATGGACTTTATAAAAGCGGTCAAAGATGAATTCTTTTTCCTCGTCAGGGATTCCAGGGCCGTGGTCCACGACATAAATCAGTGTATGGGGATGGCAGTGTACTTGCTTTTTAATTAGGGTACTTCCCCTGCGGCGGACGGGTATTCTATCCTTTTCATAAGGACAGTTAGTCTTTCCGTACTACAGATACAGCCCACCAAACACCGTTTTTTTTATTTGGTGGGCTATAAATTTAACGTAAGCGATGAATAACATGACGGTTTTACAGCTCTATGAATCTGTGTAATACTCTATATAAATGGAGATACTTCTACTTCGATTCTCGATGTCTTGCACCCAGGGCATGGCATTCCAAAGCCGTTCATCTGCCCTATGCATACACGCTCCATTCATACAGTAGGAAGGAGTAAACTGTCAGTGGCTCAAAAACGTATCAAACGTACTGATCAGGAATGGTTCGATCTGATCACAGAATGCAGGACCAGTGAACTAAAAGTCAAAGTCTGGTGTGAACAACATGGCATAACAGCTAAGGCGCTTTATTACCATACACGGCAGCTTCGGCAGAAGGGGTATACAATCCCACAAAAATCTGCCACAGATCTACACCAGGAAAAGCAGGAGGTTGTCTGCCTGGACGTTCCGGAAGTCCTTTTCCCAGACAGATCCAGAATGCCCGCTCCCCTCACAGACGAGAGCAGGGCTGCCATCTGTCTGAGCTTCCATGGGATCCATATGGAAGTTACCAATTATGCAGGGAAGGAAGTCATCTCAAATCTATTAAAGGCCCTGCTTGGATCATGTTAGGCGATCTTTCCGGAGTATCAAAGCTCTATCTGATCACAGGCCGTACGGATATGCGCCTCTCGATCGATGGACTTATGGCGATCATCCGGGATACCTACCAGATGGACCCCTATGCAAATGCGCTTTATCTTTTCTGCGGCAGGAAATCCGACCGCCTGAAAGCACTGCATCATGATAAGACCGGTTTTGTACTGCTATATATGCGGCTGGATTCCGGTAAGTTCCAGTGGCCGCGCAATGCATCCGAAGTCCGCACCCTTTCCCGCCAGGAATACCGCTGGCTCATGGAAGGACTTTCCATTGACCAGCCCAAGGCGCTGCGCCCTTCGCAAAAGAGGGATTTCTGATTATTTTTGTGAAAAACAGAGAATTGAAAAATTTTATTCTGCGCTGGAAATACCTGTAAAAAACGGTTATCCACAAACAGACACAGATCATGGGGGATTATCCACGCCAGCTTTCCTGTTTCTGGAAATCCATGTGGATAACATCCCCTGAAAGGCTCGGAAATCTGCTGTTTCCAGGAGTTATCCACATATCAGCCCTTCGTCAAAATGTCCAATCCTTCTTTCAGACCCGTTTGCAGGCCGCTCCGTTTTTCTTTATAATAAGAGAAACACAAAAGAGGAGGCACGGATGCTGTGGAAGACCATACAGAGAAATTGATCGGGCTCATGCAAAAGACGATTGAACAAAAAGATGAACAGATCAAAGAACTGCGCACAACCATTGCTGACCTACAGGCCACCGTTGCTAACCTCAATGAGACCATCGAAGAATTCCGGAGGAAATTTTTCGGCTCATCCAGCGAAAAGACCAGACGAAAAAGCAACGAAGAAGAGGAAGGGGAGAAAGTTACAGTCAAAAGCCATACCCGGGAGCGGAAGCGGAAACCCAAATCCAAACGGGAGGAGCTGTATAAAAATCTGCCTGTCAGGGAAGTGAAGTGCCCCGTACCGGAAGACTGCCGGCTCTGTCCGGATTGTGACACGCCAATGGAAACTGTCGCATGGACATATGTCCGGGAAGAGCTGTGCATCACTCCTGCGAAATTGGAGAGGGTGCGTTATTTGCAGGAAGTCCTAGCCTGCCCCGTCTGCCGTGAGGAAGACGAAGGGACATTTACCAAAGCTCCTACCCCTGCGCCTCTGCTGGCCCACAGTCCAGCCTCCCCATCCATGGTCGCATATGTTATGTACCAGAAATTCATGAATTCAGTCCCGTTTTACCGCCAGGAGATGGACTGGCTGCAGAAGGGGGCTCCCCTTGCAAGGGAAACAGCAGCAAACTGGTGCATCAAATGCGCATTTGAATATTTCCAGCCAGTCTATGACCTTCTTCATGAGTATCTTCTGAAACGGGAAATCCTCCATGCGGACGAAACCGTCTGTCAGGTCCTGCACGAAGAAGGGAAGGCGGCAGCCTCGAACTCCTATATGTGTTATGTGCTGAGTTTTTGAGAAAGGCCGGAATCCACAAGAATGCTGTATTTCAGACATTTATTCCAAAAACTCATAACATAATAATAGTTTCTCCTTTATGATGTAATTGTATTACCAACATCATTTAAGGAGGATTTTTATGTTGAAAGAAAAAGCGAAACCATGCACCGGATTATCTGAAAAAGTACTCAATGAAATGTATTCGGATGGCTATTCCCCCAAAAGTGTGGACCATCATGTCAGGCCCATCTACAACAGGCTGGCAAGGTATTGTGAAGAGCATTTTGAGGGAATGTATTCTGTTGATGCGGGTGAAGCCTTCATACGGATGATCCAAAGGAAAAACCAGTCAAAGGAGCAAACAGATTTGAACCGAAATTCAATCGAACGGTTAAATCATGCGCTGGACGGAGATTTTCATTGGAGGCCTGCAAAGTCAAAGTTAAAGCCATATGCTGCTTCCTGCTATGATGCGGTTGTTGCCAGATACGAGGCTTATCTTATCCAGACTGGAAAAACCATTACCAACACCAGGCGCCATATCCATTTAATTGCTGACTTCCTGTCGCATATGGAATCAGCAGGAATCACCAGTCTCCCTATGGTTAAAGCAGAGCATATCCATGAAAGGTTTGCGGCTGCAAACGATAAAGCAGGTTTCCGCAAGGCAGTGAAGATGTTTTTTCGATATGCCTGTAAATACGGATTGGTTAAAAACGATAACAGCCGTTGGATCCCGACAGTCCCACGCCATAGGCCGATTCCCTCTGTCTATACAAAAGATGAGATAGAAAGAATACTCGATTCCATAGACCGGACTACAAGTCTTGGTAAAAGAAACTACTGCATAATTCTGATAGCTGCAAGACTGGGAATCCGTTCCTGTGATATAGCCGGACTAAAGCTTGAAGACATCCGGCACAGGGAAGGCTTTATCCGAATCATGCAGCAAAAGACGGATATTCCCGTTGAATATCCGATACTGGACGAAATAGCGGAAGTCCTGAAGGATTATCTTGATAATGCAAGGCCTGGTTCCGATCTTCCTCATGTATTCCTGACGCAGCCCAGACCAGTCGCCTCTGCTTTAAGCACACAGGGGATCTATGCCGTTGTGTCCGGAGCCATTGCACGGGCCGGCATAGATATGTCTTCCAGAAGACATGGTGCCCATGCCCTAAGATCGAGTCTGGCATCGCATCTTCTTGCGGATGGAAAAACCTATCCGGAGATCCAGCAGGTATTAGGCCATGCTTCTCCTGACGCCGCCAGGCATTATATTCGTGTTGAAGCGGAACGGCTGAGGGAATGTGCCATAGAAGTACCCGTTTTTCCCAATGAGCTGATTGCTTATTTCCAGGAAAGGCGGTGAAGTGACAGATGAAAAATACCATCCAGTTTGAAAGCTGCCTGAAGGAAAAGTTAAATTCTTATATGGAACTAAGGGAAAGCCAGGGCTGCCAGGTTTTGAAAATACGCCATATCTTTATCTCACTTGACCAGTATCTGCTGAAAGCCGGACTTAGCGGTCGTAGCCTGCCTCCAGCTGTCATTGATGGCTGGATTGCATCCCTTCCGGAAAAACTCAGCGTAAATACAGTGAATATTTATATTTCGACTTATATGCAGTTTGCAAGATATCTGCAGTCACTTGGGTATGATGCTTTTATACCGGAGAAAGCAATCGGCAGCAAGAATTATTCTCCGTATATATTTCATGAAGGTGATCTGGCGGCATTGATACAGGCTGTAGATGCCATGGTGTTTTCTGCTTCTGAAAAACACTGTCACAATGCCGCCTGCTTTAGCGTCATGCTAAGAATGTATATCGGTTGTGGATTCCGGTTAAACGAAATACGGCTGCTGAAGACGAAAGATGTTGACCTGGAATACGGTATCATCCATGTGCGGAATGCAAAGGGACGCCGTGACAGGATTGTACCCATGCACGAAACTCTGGCGGAGTGCGTAAAGATATATTCAGAAAGTGGAATCCCTCAAAAAGAAAATCTGTTTTTTCCTTCCGGAACAGGAACCCCTATTTCATGTTCATGGATAAGGGATGCGTTTGTGAAATGTATCCGGTATATCGGTATAGAGAAACCAGACCTCCCGAAACATTCCAGAAATATCTGTCTGCACTGCCTCCGCCATAGTTTTGCGGTGGCAGCTTTCCGCCGGTTAGATAATAACGGCCTGGATATGTACGATGAGATACCGGTACTCTCTACATATATGGGGCATGAAAATCTTTACGGAACCGAACATTATCTCCATATGACAACAGAAAACAGCCGGGATATCCTGGATAAAGTGGAGGAATTCAATAAAGGGCTTTTCCCGGAGGTGCTGGAATGAAACAAACTTTATTTACAAAGCAGCTTGCGGAATATTTCAACATATATTTACCGATAAACAAAAAGTGTTCTAAAAATACCATCTCATCATATGCGGATGGATTTGTAGCATTATTCCAGTTTTTTAAGGAGATAAAAGGTATTCCGCATTACAGGATCAACTATTCGGATCTCACCACAAAGACCATGGATGAATATCTGCTGTGGCTCCAAAACGAAAAGCATTATAGCGCGGCTTCCCAAAAACAACGCATATCGGCATTATCTTCATTTTTGAAATATGCTTCCGGCAGGGAGATGGCCTCCCTCGGTGCCTACAATGCAGTTTCCCAGACACAGACCCCGAAAGTTCCCAGGACGGTTTTCCCGTATTTCTCTGCGGAAGAGATCCGTATTTTATTGAGCATTCCTGAAACGGAAGGTAAATCTGGTAGCCGGGATGTTACATTACTGGCATTGCTCTATGATTCCGGTGCAAGGGCACAGGAGGTATGCGACATACTGATTGGCGATATAACGTTCGCTAAGACTTCCACTATCAGGATCCATGGGAAAGGAAACAAAACACGCGAACTTCCTATGTCTTCAGATGTTGTGAAACTGATAAAAAGATATCTGGCTGAAAGAGGGAAAACTTTGAAAGATAACAGGGATGAACACCTCTTCCCAAGCCAGAGGTCTGACCAGATAACAACTGCGTGTATCCGAAACCTTGTCTGCAAATATGCAACTTTGGCAAAAAGTAATCATCCGGATTACTTTAAGGAAGAAGATTATTCCCCGCACAGTTTCCGCCACAGCAAAGCGGTTCACATGCTTGAAGCGGGGGTGCCGCTCATATACATAAGAAACTTTTTGGGACATGAATCTGTTCAGACCACAGAGATCTATCTGCGTATCCATCAAGGCTCTGTTTCAAAGATATTGAAAGAAAGAAAAGCGGAAACAAATATACCGAATACACTTGAGCAATCGCATCCAAAAAATCAGGATATACCTGATTTCATTCAGAATGCAAGATAAATAATTATGTTATGAGTTTTTGGAATAAATGGCTGAAATACAGCATTCTTTTGGATTCCGGCCTTTCTCAAAAACTCAGCACATAACAACATTTATGTGGGTAGTCACATAATATGTGGATCTATCTGACCGGAAACGACGGACTTGCCCCGATCATTCTGTATGAATACCAGCCGGGGAGGCAGGGTGAATACGCAAAGAACTTCCTGGAAGGCTTCAGCGGACTGCTGGAATGCGACGGTTATACGGGATACAATCGTGTGGAAAATGTAATCCTGGTATGCTGCCTGGCACACTGCCGGAGATACTTCTTTGAAGCAATCCCTGCCAACCGCCGCCGAAGAATAAAACTGCTGGATATCAACTCACCGGAGGAGATTCCCGCAGAAACAGCCGATCCCCAAAAGGCAAAGAAACAGCAGCAGCCTTCCGCAGAGATCGGGCTTTGCTACTGCAACCAGCTTTTCCGCATAGAACGGACCCTGAAAGACATGGATGCACAAGATCGGAAAGCCAGACGTCTTAAGCTGGAAGTTCCTGTCTGGGATGATTTCTGGGACTGGCTCGGAACATTAAAGCCGCTTGGTGGGAGCAAGCTTGAGAAAGCAATAAATTATGCGAAGAACCACCAGGAACTGCTCGGGAACTATCTGTTAGACGGGAGATGTGAGATTTCGAACAACCGTGCGGAGCGTCGTGCGAAATCTTATGGAACCGGAAGAAAGAATTTCCTGTTCCATAACAGTGTAAACGGCGCAAGATCAAGCGCCATCATATACAGCCTTGTAGAAACAGCGAAGGCAAACCACCTGAACGTATTTCAATACCTCTATACATTATTGCTATATATGCCGGACTACAAAAATAAGCCCGCAGGAGTGGAAGCAATGATGCCATGGAGCGAATTCATAAAGGAGCGCTGTTCGGGGGTAATGAATACAGAAACCGAGACGCCTGAAAATCGGGGACAGATACCAGTCTGATCATGCCCTCTATTTTGGCGATGAATTTTTTTTAGCGATGGATGACGGTGGGTTATTCATCGCTTACAATTTAACTATAAGTCTTATCCCAATGACTTCAAATTTTTCTATACTCCCGCATTTCTAGTTCATCAACATTATCCAGAACATATTGCAATTCACGAATACGCTCCTTTTCCTCGGCAGGTACAAATCTGCTATACTTTTTTTATTGATACTCTGCCTAAACGACTTCCTAATTGGCTTAAAATCTCATTTGATATGGTGTCTATACTATCTGCTAGGTCAGCAGCCAAGATTTCACTATCTCCGCTTTTCCCAATCAATATAACCTCATCTCCACAAGACACCCCTTGAATACCTGTCACATCTATCATTAGCTGATCCATACAGATACGTCCGATAATAGCCGCTTTTTTTCCATATATCAGAACAGCCCCTTTATTTGACAACTCACGGGGAATACCATCCGCATATCCTATCGTAACAGTAGCAATCTGCATTTCTTTCGTGGCTTTATAAGTAAATCCATAACCGATTGCTTCTCCTTTGTGTAACTGTTTCACACACGCAATTCTGGCTTTTAATGATAGGACAGGTTTCAATTTTATATCAGAAATTATTGTATCTCTCGGAGAGCTTAAAACACCATAGAGTGCGATTCCTAAACGTACATAATCAAATTTTAAAGATGGATAATTTAGTACGCCATAACTTCCTTGTATATGTGCTTTAAAATGACGGATGCCCTTTCTATGCAGCGAATTTATTACAGAATTAAATTCTGCAACCTGTTTCAGAGTAAGATTCCTTTCTGCAGCACCAGCTCCGTCCGATACGCACAAATGGGAATAAACCCCCGTTATTTTCAAATTTTCAAACTCCCAGATTTTATAAATATCTTTTATATTTTCGCTTCTTTCCCCCAAGCGGTGCATACCAGTATCTATCCCTATGTGGACAAATACAGCTTGTCCATAATCATTTAGTAATTTTGCATATGGATAATCAATTACCGTCTGTGTCAGATTGTAATGTACTAAATCAGAAAATTGTTTCGGTGAAGTATATCCTAAAATCAATAATTGTCCTGAAATTCCTGCTTCTCTAAGCTCAATCGCCTCATTTACAGTCGCCACACAAAAGTCTTTGATTCCTAAATCCTGCAAAACTTCAGCAATGATAACAGCACCATGTCCATAAGCATTTGCTTTAATTGCGGGCATGATTGCACATTGCGGGGAAAGAATATTTTTAAATTGGCTTATATTGTGAACCAGATTATCAATATTTAGTTCAATCCATGCTCTTCCTTTTTGGTACATTTCTATTTCCCCTTTCCAAAAATACTTGAATACAAAATGCTGCTATCAGCGATAATATGCAGACAAAGATATACTGGATAAAAGTATTATCCACAAGTATTTTGGTAAGCCTTGTTACTTTAGCAATTCCACGAACAACAATAATGACCGCAGGGTGGATAATATATAGCATCATAGAGCCGCCCCGTATCCATGCAGGAACTCTCCCAGAAATGTTAAGCAATAATTGAAACAAAAAGTACATGACTGGAAGCAAAAACAAATACATACTATTATGTTTTTGGAGATTCAAACTATAAGTAACCCAACCCTCTAGCAGCATGAGGAGCGATGACAGCACAAGTCCCCATTTACATATGTTTTCCCGACAATGAAATTCGGGAACAGCAAGAAACATCCCAAGCAAAATATAAATTGGAGCAAAAAATATACCATTTCTTGTATAACTGCTGACAAAGAAGATTCCATTGTATAACGTATGGAGAAAAGGCACATTTTCTATAATCCCATAATAAGAATCACCGAATATTCCTATCACATATGCAATAATAGAAAAGTAAACCGCTGCCAGAATTGATTTTTTTGTCAAACAGGCAAGGAGAATACACCCAATAATCGCAGCGGGGAAATACCATAAATGATAAAATGTGCCATCAAAAAGTAACTGCTTCATCAACTCCATTATGCTATGCGGCATATTCCCAGAGTACACGGAAATAGGTATATAAATAGCGGTCACAATTAAATACAGCCTTATGTTTTTAACCAGATATTTATGGATGGGGGATTTCTTTTTAAAATTGCTAAGCACATATGGTGCTAAAACAAAATATCCTGTTATCATAAAGAAAAACGGAACTGCAATTCTTCCAACGCAATATGTGATTAGAAAATCAATGCCCTCATTCCGGACTGACAATGGCGATGTGTGAATTGCAATCACCATAAAAGCAGCTATTAAGCGGAAATAATCTATTCCTGCAAATGTTTTATTACGCATAATCCCTCCATCTACTTAAAATAGCTCCCCCCTCGTTTGTACCCGAAACCATATACGGCGACATCTCTGATACATCAAGTTTTATAGAATGACCGCCATCTAAAAAAACATACGAAATTTCTATTTTATCCGCTTTAGAACTGTTATAAATATAAGGATGCCTTAAATCGGTATTTTCCTTTAAAAAGCAAATATATTCTTCTAAAGCCATATCCTTTTCTATCATAATGACAGAATGGGGATAACCCACATAACGGAAATGCCACGGTTCTGCTCCAATGCCTGTTATCTGCTCTTTCCCAGATACATACCTTTCAACAAAGCCGAATCTTGGAGCGGTCATTCTGAACTTCCCCCAAATTCCCGTATATGGAAAATGCGGGCAAATAAAGTCAATCTGTCCCTTGTTCTCTGCAAGGTCTATTGCAAGTCCTGTCTGATGCTCACTATGTCTGGGTACTGCCACATATTTTTTTGTGAAGTCAAGACCACTTTCAGCCAATGTGTCATTCCATATTTTTTCCTGTTCTTCCTGTGTGCGGAAACCGCTTACAGCTACAATTTCATTTCTGCAATGAATTTTTGCCAATGTTAGCTGCAATAAATTAGCCGCCTGCTCATTCATCCGTATTTCTGGCTGTTCCTTAATTGCCGGCAGCATATCTTCCATACATAGAATTTTCATAAGCGGATAATCTGGCGTTACAAGTATTAAGTTCCCGTGATATGTGTCGTCTTTTGTTAATTCAATCTGTGTCACTTCGATACCCCCATTTCAATCAAGCGGTTGATTACTTCATCAAAAGGCAGACCTGCTTCTTTTAACATATTGGGATAACGGCTATGCTCCGTAAATCCAGGGATTGTGTTTACTTCATTAAAATAAATTTCCCCTGCGGGAGTCAAAAACATATCCACCCTTGCAAAACAGCAACAATTTAATGCTTTGTAAATTTCAAGAGCTGTTCCTTTAATTTCTTTTGCCTTTTTGGGGGAAATACGGGCAGGCACATGAATACTGGAAGTTTTCAATGTATATTTCTCTGTGTAATCAAAAAATCCATCCGACAATTCAATTTCATCAACCTCACCCACTATCAAATCGGAATCCTTATTCCCCAAAATTGCACAGCCAACCTCAAATCCATCAACCATTTCTTCCAGAATAACGGTAGAATCATGCAGGAAGGCATTTTCGATTGCTAAAATCAAATCTTGTTCGTATAACACTTTTGAAATCCCAAACGATGAGCCAGACCGTACAGGCTTTACGAATAATGGATAGCCAAGCTCTAAGGCTCTTTGCTGAACCATTTTCTCTGAATAATTTTTCTTAATAGCAAAAGAACGTGCGGCTTTTATTCCGTTCATTTGTACGATACGGTGAGCCAGTTCTTTATCCATGCACAAAGCGGAAGATAATAAACCACATCCGATAACAGGAATCCCCATCAATTCCAGAACCCCTTGAACTGTTCCATCTTCTCCGTTTTTTCCATGCAAAACGGGCAATGCGGAATCTAAAGAAATTGTCTGTAAATGATTATTGTCCCAGTAACACAACCCGTGAACCGTTCTGTCAAAAGACGGAAATACTGGCGTACAGTTTTCTTCTGACTGCCAATTATCTTCCTTTATCCTTTCCAGTTCCCCATGATACCAGTACCATTTGCCAGAGTGAGGGGCAATGCCTATTAAAATTGGTACATATTTCTTTGTATCAATACACTTAATTACCGCATATGCAGACTGTAACGAAACCGCATATTCTGTGGAGCAGCCGCCAAAAAAAACTGCAACTTTCTTTTGTTGATTCATTATGAAGTCCTCCATTTTCTATACTTCTTTTAATACAAAGCAAATAGCTTCTATTCAGTATTCATTCTACTGAACAGAAGCTATCCGTACTTTAATATTCAATTTTTTAATTCCTAAGAAAATACTAAGAGAGCCTATATATTTTACTAATGTGTTACAGGTAAAGAAATACGAAAAGTTGTTGATTCGTTTTCACTTTCGGCAGTAATTTTACCTCCATGCAATGTTATGATTTCTTTTGCAATCGCAAGTCCCAATCCTGCACCTCCCGTATTCGTCGAACGTGCTTCATCCATACGGAAAAACTTCTCAAAAATATAATTTAGCTTTCCTGCAGGAATTGTCTTTCCTTTATTGCAAAAATAAATCCAAACATCCGTAGCTGTGCTTTCAGCCCATATTTTTATTATAGTATCTGGGTAGCTGTATGCAATTGCATTTTTTAAAATATTATTGAAAACTCTGGCTAATTTTATAGAATCCCCATAAACCGTTATATCTTCATCTACACATACCTCTGTTTGATTACCATGGGCATTTAACAGCGGATAAAATTCATCTGTCATTTGTATCAACATATGACAGAGGTTTATAGATTCTTTTTCCAAATCAATTTGTTGCAGATTATATCGTGTTATATCAAAAAATTCGTTGATAAGTTTTTCTAAACGAAGAGCTTTGCTTAATGCAATATTTACATACTTCGTTTTTTGTTCTATCGGCATATCCTGTGCTTCATCTAATAATGCTAAATATCCAATGACAGAGGTAAGCGGTGTCTTTAAATCATGTGCAAGATAAGCAATCAAATCATTTTTTCTGCTTGCTTCTTCCTTTAACATTTGTTCATGCCGCTGCATCGCCTGTTTTATATCGGACATCTGGGCTGAAATTTCGGCATACTCTTTAGGGAAAATTTCTATATTCCCTCTTTCCTCAATCATAAAATCATGGAGCATCGCCGAAGTCGCAGTAATGGATTTTCTCACTTTTTCCTTTGCATATAAATTTGCAGTTACAAAAGTAACCACAATGCTGATAAGTACGATTAAAATCAAAACTGTCAAAATAAATACTTTTAGCTCTGACCATAAAGGCTCTGTAACAAGAATATTCTTTTTAACATCAGCAGAATACACTTCATGCGTGTTCATATATTTAGATGTAAACCAGTCTACAAAAAAACCATTCCAGACATTATCCACCAGATAATACAATCCAAAGCAAACAACGATGCCGAAGATACAAGTGCCAATTAGTGTAGTTGCCTTTGAAATCTTAATTTTCAATTTTGTATCCACACCCCCAGACCGTTTTTATATATTGCGGTTCTTCAAATGAATCTCCCATTTTCTCACGAAGATGCCTAATATGAACAGTAATTGTGTTATTGCTCTTGCTGAAATAGTCATCCCCCCATATTTGGTGAAAAAGTTCCTCCGAGCTGACTACATTTCCTCTCTGCTGGCACAAAATGCGTAATATAGAAAACTCCGTAGGTGTTAATGAAAGAGGCTTTTCATTTAAAGTACACTCATGCGTTTTCACATTTAGGACTAAACCAGAATGAATCAAAATATCTTCCTCTGGCTCATTTCCCACATTGTATTTTTTATATCTCCTTAATTGTGCTTTCACGCGGGCAACCAATTCTAAAGGCAAAAACGGTTTTGTAATATAATCATCTGCTCCTAATGTTAATCCCGTTATTTTATCAACTTCCTCTCCCTTTGCCGTGAGCATTATCACGGGATAGCGATACTTCTCCCTTATCTTTTTGCATATTTGAAAACCGTTCATATCAGGCAGCATAACGTCTAAAATAGCTAAATCAAGCGTTTCATTCTCAATACAATTCAGTGCATCTTTGGCATTATAAAATTTATATACTGTAAAGTTCTCATTTTCAAGATAAAGGGAAACAAGGTCTGCAATTTCCTGTTCATCATCTACAATCAATATTTTATTCTCCATATCCGTCCACTCCTTTCGCATCCTTTTATTTTACTAAATAAAGTATAAGCAATTTTGCACTTTCCAATAAGAAATTGTTAAGATTTCACTAAGATTGTTATACAGGTTTCTTTGCTGCTTTTCCAGATAGCACCTTGGAACAATTTGCCCCAAGGTGCTATACTTATAATGATTTAATTAACTTTATTAAGTTTATTATCAATAAGCCATTGAATGTCATCTTCATATATGGTTTTGTATTTTAATGCCATTTTCACGTCGGACGGTTCTGTTCCATTCGTAGTATATGCAAAAGAATTTTTATACCTCCATTCTCCTGGATATACAGCTAATTCTGTATCTATGTCAACTGCATTTTGTATCTCTTTCCCCTCTTTATAACCCTAAAGTAGGATAATATGTACTAAAAACCTCTTTCAATTGGTCGCGTTCGGACTCTTAGTCTTTCTGCTGATGCGGATGGGCGTTGACCGGAACGGAGAGGTCTTTGATAAGGAGCGTAACCTGAATTACTCCTTGAAAGAAACCTATGGAACATCCGGATTTATGATGCCGGATGAGATGTATAAAGTACTGGAGCTGACAGATCATGTAAAGAAAACCAAAGGGACGATCCTTGGAAAGCTGAACGGGAAGGCGGTCTGCCTTCCCTATGAAACACGCATGAACCACAACATTGCCGTTTATGGGGCAAGCGGTTCTATGAAGTCCAGGGCATTTGCACGTATCATGATCTTCCAGTGTGTCGCACGCGGGAACAACGGTGGAATCGGGGAAAGCTTAATTATCACTGATCCAAAAAGCGGTGCGAGACGTTCTCGCTTGAAAAGAGCGGGCACGACTCAAATGATAGTAAGAAATCAGTTTGAGTTGGAGAACTGAATACACGAATAGTCGAATGAGAGGGTAACGCCTCGAAAGGCATCCTTAATACTCCGGCTTGCATGATGTGAGTAAACACAGAAGTGTAAGAAGCCTGGTGAAGTCGGCAGAGAGATACCGTAACAGTCAGGCTGACGAAAGCTGTCCAGAGGTGGATGGTGTATTCCATATGCCGGAGGTCTATAAAATACCTATGGTTAGAATGAAGAGAGTCCAAAAGCTCTTCTGGCGAATCTTTGAATGTACGGGTCTATATCGGGACTATGTAGAAATGCATAGTGACACAAGTAGTGTCGCTAGTACATCATTGCATTAATTCTCGAGTAATAAGCACTTGCTATCCATGCCATCTGCACACCTTCGAACCTAGATGTAGCCCGCTACACCGTCGGTTCGTAGACGCACAGCTGACACGAATATCAAGCACTATTACTTCAAGATTAATGCAATGATGTACTAGTGTGGGTGAGTAAGACTCGCGTTTTATGAAAATCCATACATTGTTACAGGCAATGTCAAGCTAGCAGGCTTATAGAAGAAACCTAAGGGTATATGTAAAGATAGTGTATTCGGAACGTCGTAAGCTGACAGCGTGGAGAATTACTTTCTATGAAGCGTATCGAACGGGAAAGCCACCGTGAGGTGGTATTAAGGGAGATTATGTCAGTGAAAGCGGAGGCATGGTACCAATGAAGCCGTGATAATAAGCGGTGGAGGGACGGCCTCTAGTCGTGTAATTAGTAAATCAAAATCGAATTGGAGGATACAGACCATGCTAAAGAAAACCAAGCTTCGCTATAACGAATACTATGATATGCAAGAAGCATTTGATTCGTTATATGCGGCAAGCAAAAACGGCAACAACTTTTATAAGTTGCTGGAGATTATCGGTTCAGAGGGAAATATACGTTTGGCATATCGTAATCTTAAGAAAAACAACGGCAGTGCTACTGCCGGAACAGATGGTAAGACCATTGACGATATCAAGAATCTTTCGGATTATGAAGTGATAAATACGGTCAGATTTATGTTAGCTGACTATAAATCATCCTCTGTAAGAAGAGTGTTTATTCCTAAGCCGGGCAGTGATAAAAAGCGTCCGCTCGGAATCCCCTGTATCTGGGACAGGCTCCTTCAACAATGCATTCTGCAAGTGTTGGAGCCGATATGCGAACCTAAGTTCCATAATCATTCCTATGGATTCCGGCTAAACCGAGGCGCAGACCATGCAGTCAGCAGAGCTGTAAGCATGGTGAATGTAGCCCGGCACTATTATTGTGTTGACATAGATATCCAAGGCTTTTTTGATAACGTAGACCATGGAAAATTACTGAAACAAATATGGACACTTGGAATCAGAGATAAGAGGCTGATTTGTATTATCAGCAAAATCCTTAAATCAGAGATTGAGGGAGAAGGAATCCCAACAAAAGGTACTCCACAGAGCGGAATTATCAGTCCGCTTCTGTCACTGATTGTATTAAATGAACTGGATTGGTGGGTAAGCAACCAGTGGGAAACCTTCAAACCCCAACGGATGAAATCAAAAGAATGGCTAAGTTATGCACGTAAATACACCAACCTGAAAGATGGATATATCGTCCGGTACGCTGATGATTTTAAAATTATGTGCAGAACCTACGATGATGCCCAGAGATGGTATCACGCTGCCGTAGACTTCTTAAAGACAAGATATGGATTTATTGCCAAAACAGATATGAGTGAGAAAGCGATTAAGAAAGCCAAAACAAATTTAAAGGCTAAGATTATTAATATCAGGAAACATCCCTCACATATGGCGGTTGAGAATTATAACTCGGCAGTCAGGGGGATACAGAATTATTATTGTATTGCAACAAACATCTACAATAATCTGACGGATGTGAATTACGCTCTCTTACCAACCATAAGAATTCGTCTTAGAGATGTCGGCAAAACTGTTCCCTTTCGGGAAACGGATATTGAATTTCAGCAAAAAGCAACTGGAATCAGGGATGAGACAAAGATTGTAAAGATAGGCTCGGAGACGCTACTGCCGATTACAGGAGTACACCATAAAAGCCCTATGAATTTCTCTCAGGATGTAACAAGCTATACAGCCGAAGGAAGAAAAAAGATACACCACAATCTCGAAACAGTAACAAAAACACACTTTGAAGCACTTGCCAAAGGCAGAGACCCAAATGAGACAATTGAATTCAATGACAATCGTATATCAGCGTTTGTTGTCCAACAGGGAAATTGTTACATCACAGGTCGAAAGTTAAATGTACAGGATATGCGGTGTTTTAGGAAAAAGCCTTTATCCAAAGGTGGGACAGATAAGCACGACAATATCGCATTTGTCGAGGGAAGAGTTTTCAAACTGATATTTTGTAACACAGTCAATGAGGCCAAAAGTATGTTAAATGAGATGAAATTAGATGACGTTAGGAAAAACAGACTGAACAGAATCAGACAGAATTATGGTTACCAAACAATTTAGATAGTCTATGATTTACAAAAACACGATAGCACGCCGTATGACCTGAAAGGGTCATGTACGGTGTAGAGCGGGGGAAAAGGTGGAGATAACTTCAAAGCCTTACCTATCGCTATAACTGTATGAACGCATGGCTGGTTATCTGGAGAACGAGGGCTACACTGTAAGATTCTTTAATCTTGTAAACCCGGAGAACTCCGATGCATGGAACTGTCTGATGGAGATTGATGGTCAGGAGACTATGGCACAGGTTTTCTCCGATGTTATCATCCAAAATACGGGTTCTGCCAAAGGGGATCATTTCTGGGATAGTGCGACTTGTTCGCAGGCGGTAAAAAGTCTGCGCACAGCATGATTTATCAAAATCAGTCTGTGAACTGATAATTCGATAGGTGGAATGACGGGGTAACGCCCTGAAACGCCTACTCTTGGTGGACTTGCGTCAGCCGTAAAGGCTGGGGTTGGAAGCTCCACGACAAAGGCTGAGAGTTTGAACGTTATGTTCTTAATGCCGTAATGGTTTGTTTTACACCAACGAAAACGCCCCAGAGGTGGGGTGCGCAGCCTATAGGCCCAGAGTCTATAAGATACTCATGGTTAGAATACACACTGTAGCGGGTTGTGCTGACGAAAACCGCGGATGTACGGATCTAAAAGAAGTCCATGTAGAAATGCATGGATGCGTTAATGCGCAGTCGGTGTGGTTTAGTAGAAATTGACCCTACGAACGACCATACAATATTACAGGTATTGTCGAGCCGACAGGTTCATAGCGGAGACCTAAAAGTATGTATGAACAGATAGAATTATCGGAACAAGGAAAGGTATCGAGTCTCATGAGAGATAATCTGACGAAGAATAATAAGCAGATGAATCGGTGCTGAAAGGTTGTGGTCGAACTGAAGATGTTTCCTGCGAAAAAGAGGGAGACGGAGGAATGAATGGCCACTAGTCGGTTGTTAAAAACAGGCATTATTCAGTCTAACATAAGGATTCGAATAAGACCAAAAGGGTCACTTTCGCAGGAGGAGGTGATGCCTTATGCCCAAAAAAAAAATCTATGTGTAGACGACCTTAGACATGCAGAATATTATGGCATGCAGGCAATATACGATGAACTATATCAAAAAAGTTTAAATGGAGATTCGTTTCCAAATCTCATGAGCATTATATTGAGCCGTGAGAATATATTACTCGCATACCGAAACATAAAAGCAAACAAAGGAAGTTACACAGCAGGAACAGACAAGAAAAACATTACCGATATCGGGGGAATGTCTCCCGAAGAAGTAGTTGAGAAAGTGAGATTTATTGTCGCAGGAAGCCAACACGGGTACAGACCAAAGCCCGTGCGACGCAAAGACATTCCTAAGCCCAATGGAAAAACACGTCCGTTAGGAATCCCTTGTATCTGGGACAGGCTGATTCAGCAATGCATTAAGCAAGTCCTGGAACCTATCTGTGAAGCAAGATTCAGCAATAACAGCTATGGCTTTCGCCCCAACCGGTCGGTTGAGCATGCCATTAATCGCACTTATAACATGTTGCAATGGATTAATCTACACTATGTGATTGAATTTGATATCAAAGGCTTCTTTGATAACGTAAATCACAGCAAGTTGATAAAACAGATGTGGGCATTGGGTATACAGGATAAACAGTTACTTTTTGTAATCAGGCGTATTTTAACAGCATCCATCAAAATGACGGACGGCTCTATGATTAAACCGGACAGGGGAACCCCTCAAGGCGGTATTATTTCACCACTGTTGGCAAATATTGTATTAAATGAACTGGACTGGTGGATTGATAGCCAGTGGCAGAATCATCCCATCGTTCAGAAGCAGGGAAAATATCGACGGATAGGTAAATCGGAATCCTTCGATAGAGGGAAGGCTTTTAAGACGATGCGTAAAACAGCACTGAAAGAAATGTATATCATTAGATATGCCGACGATTTTAGAATTTTCTGCCGTAACAAAGAAAGTGCAGAGAAGACAAAAGAAGCCGTAACAAAATGGATTAGTGAAAGGTTGAAACTTGAGGTATCACCGGAAAAAACACGGATAGTGAATGTCCGCAAACGATATTCAGAATTCCTTGGCTTCAAGATTCGGGTAAGACCGAAAAAACATAAATATGTGGTTCAGTCGGGAATATGTGACAAGAAGTTATTGTTGGAAAAAACTAAGTTGGTAGAGCAAGCGAAGCATATAGCCAGACCGACGGAAAGAAAAAGCTGTTTATATGAAATACAGCTCTATAACTCCATGGTTTTGGGTATACAGAATTATTTTTGCGTAGCAACCTGTATCAGCATTGATTGCAGGGACATTCACCGACAAGTTATGACGGTTTTAAAAAACAGATTGAATTCAGAAAAAGGGTGCAGGCTTGTTCGGGAGGGTGGAACTCTCACTCAAAGCGAAAAGGAGAGATTTGGTAATTCCAAAATGATTCGGTACGTAGCCGGAATTGAACAGCCAATTTATCCAATAGCCTTCATAAAGCATAAAATACCGATGGCAAAACGAAATGCCGTAAATAGTTATACCGTTAAAGGCAGAGCATTAGTCCATACAAATCTGAACTTAAATCATAAAATCCTGGTTGATATCAGTAAACAGAAATCCGGTGGACACAGCATGGAATATATGGATTGCAGATTATCATTATTTTCCGCACAGCAAGGCAAGTGTTCCATATGTGGAGAAGAATTTACTACGTCTGAAGAAATAGAAACATGGCTTAAAAAGCCGGCAGAAAAAGGTGGAATGGAACGGTATCAGAACATGATACTTATTCATAAAAGATATGTTCCCCTTTTAGTTGCCACTTCACCGGAAGAATTAAAAACAATAAGTAAATCTCTAAAAATCAACAAAAAGATATTGGAAAAAGTTAATAACCTGCGTAAGCAGGCATGGTTACCTGCAATAGAATAAGAAATAATTTTTGGTCACTGAATAAATGCCTAAATGAACACAATCGATGGGGCGCCGGATGCGATGAACTGGGGGAAAAGCTGGAGATTATTTCAAAGGCTTACCTATCAGAACATGCGGAATTAAACCTGCTAAAGGCGTTGGTTCTCTATGTCGAGCAGGGCTTTCCGTCAGAGTCCAAGAATATCGGGCAGGTCTACAAATTACTGACTCTCAGCTCGGAAAAGGAGTTGAACAGCCTCTTTGACCTTCTTCCGGTGAGCCACCCGGCAAAGATTCCCTACTGCATCTACAAGCAGGCAAGCGATACGGTGCGGTCCGGGGTAATCATCGGGCTTGGAGCCAGGCTTCAGGTGTTCCAGAATAAACTAATCCGTCAGATCACTTCCTATGATGAGATTGACCTGACACTGCCGGGGAAACAGAAATGCGCGTACTTCTGCATCACTTCCGATCAGGACAGCACCTTTGACTTCCTGTCATCCCTGTTTATGACCTTTGTATTTATCAAACTGGTACGTTTCGCGGATAAGCATGGGGTAGACGGGCATCTGCCGGTTCCGGTGCATATCCTTGCGGATGAGCTAGCAAATACCGGAGCCATCCTGGAGTTAAATAAGAAAATCTCGGTCTGCCGCTCCAGAGGCTTAAGCATTTCGTGCATTTTCCAGAACCTGCCTCAGATGCAGAACCGCTATCCCTTTAATCAGTGGCAGGAAATCATAGGGAATTGCGACACTCAGTTATTCTTAGGATGCACGGACGAAGTAACGGCTGAATTTATCAGTTCTCGTTCCGGAGACGTAACGGTGGGTGTCATTTCGGAAGCAAAACAGCTCAATACCTGGCGGGTGTCAGACTATTCTCCGGAGTACCGGAAAACCCAGTCTATCGGCAAGCGCAAACTCCTGACGCCGGATGAGATCCTGCGGCTCCCTCTGGATACTGCGCTTATTATCTTAAGAGGGCAGAAAGTGCTGAAGGTTCAGAAATATGATTACACACTGCACCCGGATGCAAAAAAACTGGTAACCAAAAAGGCGGCAGAACATATCCCGAAATGGCGGGAAGAGGGGAAAACAGAGGAATACGACTATCTTCCCAAAGCACCTCCTAAACCGCGCAGGCAGAAAAGCAATGCCACTTCAGCTCCCCGTAAGCCGCTGGCAGCACCTACCTATGAAACCACAAAACACATTTATCAGGAACCACCATTTCCGGATTCTTCAGACAAATCACCAGATAACCTGTGGCCGGATGAACCAGAGATGGTTCCATTAGATAAAAATTCAATCATGTCATAGAAAAGGAGATCATTTATGCAAAACGAACAGAACACAATCACAAATGTACCTGTATTAACTCTTGATTCTGATGCTGTGCTGGAAACGGCACAGTCGAAGGCCGACCTCATCTGGCACGAAATCCAGAATGCCTACCGCACTAAGAAAATCCTGACCGGGATGTTGGGCGGAATTGAAAAGACGGAGAATGGCAGCTTAATTGCTATCGTTTATTATAAGGACTTCCGTACCGTTATCCCGATTACGGAAATGATGATCAATCTGATACAGGATGAATCACATGATTACGGAGACATTTCCCTTCGTCAGAATAAAGTCCTTAACAACATGCTCGGCTGTGAGATCGACTTTATTGTAAAGGGATTGGATGCCCAGTCAAGAAGCGTGGTTGCCAGCCGGAAAGAGGCCATGCTGAAGAAACGCCAGATCTTTTATCTGGACCGGGATGCGTCTGGCAATTCTAAGATTTATGAAGACCGTATCGTGCAGGCAAGGGTTGTCGCTGTGGCAGAAAAGGTTGTCCGAGCGGAGATCTTCGGCGTGGAGACTTCCATCCTGGCTCGCGATCTGTCCTTTGACTGGTTAGGGGACGCACGGGACCGATTCCATGTAGGCGAGCATATCCTGGTGCGTATCCTGTCTGTTACGGCTGAAAGCCTAGATAAGATCACAGTCAAGGCAGATGTCAAAAGTGTGGAAGGCAATACCAGCAAGGAGAACATGAAGAAATGCAAGATTCAGGGGAAATATGCCGGAACCGTGGAAGATATCCACAAGGGAACTGTATTTGTCCGACTCTCCATCGGAGTCAATGCCATTGCACATTCCTGCTATGACAGCCGGACAGTGGGAAAGAAGGATGAAGTGTCCTTCGTGGTGACGCATATTGATGAAGAGCGGAATGTAGCAGTGGGGCTGATTTCCCGGATTATCCGGCAGAATCTTTGATATCTCGTAATTCTCCGAGAGTCAGGCAATATTTGATTGCCTATAACCAAGGTGCATGATATACTATTTTTGTATAATTGAGCAAGGAAGAAAGCGGATGCGATTTCGATTTGCCCTCTAGTTTAGGAAAGAGGGTGGTGCCCATGACACTAATGGAAGTTTTAACGCTGTTATTGGTTCTATTTACGGCATTGACCTACATAGATAACCGGCATAACAAGAAATAGCATCCCCTCGCCAAAGTAGATGCTATTGTCTTATTGACTTTATACTCTTACTGAGGGCATCAGATCTTGCATCTGAATGCCTTCCTTGATTTGATTATACACTGGGGGCTTGGAATTTTCAAGTCCCCTTTTGCATTCTCAAAAACGGTAATTGTCAGTGCCACTCTTTCTTCAAAATAGCATACTGATATGTATTTTCATAGCGCGGTGTACCGTCAGGATTATTGACAAAGGATACAAATTCCATAAACAAACCTTCCCGGCGCATACCAAGCTTTTCGCAAAGGCGCTGGCTCGAAATATTATAATCCTCCGTATAGGCATATATACGTCTTGCCCCTTTTTCCCTGAACAGATAGTCGAAGAAAGCGTGGGCAGCCTCATATGCATATCCTTCGCCATGGTACGTTTTATTCAGCATCCAGCATGGACTGAACGTATCAAGCGGCGAATCTCCTTCCTGGTCATGAGGTTCAGCATGTTCAGGATATGCGTCTATCTTACCGATAACTTTTCCGGTCTCTTTTAGTACAATGGCAAAATAATATTCTGTCTCTCCAATGCGGTTCTTCATTTCTGCCCTTGCCTCCTCAAGCGATTCCAGCTTCATACAGGCAAAACAATTTACCATAGGCTCTTTTAAATATTCAAATACATCTGCGGCATCGCCTTCAAGAAATGGGCGCAAAAGCAGTCTTTCTGTTTCAATGACCATGATATCCCCCTTTACAGACAATGATTTATCATTCCATAAATCCGTATTCTTTATACCTTTCAAGCATCATTTTTATCCTATAAAGTTTATTTTCTGAATCATCTGTTCCAGTGACTCTTCAAATTTTGCATCATCCTCTGCTGTCCGCTTTGCAGGCCCTCTCAGATGATGTTTTGATTTTGAGCGCCGCATTTTCTTGCTGATATGCCGTTCCATGAGCATGCGGTCGATATTCTCATCCGTATACCATTTTCCGCTCTGATGGATTCCATAAGCTCCTTTCCCCAGAATCATAGCTGCCACCCCATAATCCTGCGTTACCACCAGATCTCCCTTCTGACATAGGCCAACCAGTGCAAAATCCACTGCATCCGCACCGACTCCTATCACTTTGACTTCACTGTACTCAGACTGCAGTACAAGGTTTGTATCACACAGAAGGATTACAGGTATCCCATATTTTTCTGCCATATGCTCCACAATAGGAACAACCGGGTAGGCATCTGCATCTACTAATATCTTCATATGAGTATCTTCTCCAGTCATATCCATTTATTCTGCCCCTAGAATCTCCCTTATTAATTCCATATGCGGCCTGTCAGGATTCTTCTGATAGACATTTACATGGTTCAGATCCCCGCACCGGTCTGTAAATGCCGGAAACAGGAATCCACATTCCGGTTCTCCCGGCTCATATTCCCCGGAAAGCGGGCAGATTACGCAAATCAGGTATTCAAACACTTCCTCCGATTCTCCCAGCCGCTCTTTATCTAATGCCTTCGCCGGAATGTCATAGCGGTCATGGAATACTAGGACGGCATACTCTGAATCCGCATGGTAACGCTCCATCACTACATCATAAAACGTATCCATCAGTGCGTCATTCTTCAGTCCGCATTCCTTCATGGCCATGAATAACTGCCACATGCTTCCCGGTTTCTGCGCTTTCGGCGCAAACTCATATTTCTTCAGATTCTTATTAGTATCAGCAAACGGCACCGTCTTTGCCAGTTTCAGATTTCTGGCTCTGTCGGAACCGGACAGCTTCAGGAAATTGGTATTAAAGCTTCCGTCAAACTCCCCCTCCCGGTCTATGTAACACCCGGCAACCCTTGTTATGGATGTCCGGGTCGGCGTCATCCGCCTGGTCAGTTCCAGCATGTCTTCCCGGTTAATCAAGTCCGTATCCTCCTTCTTATTTCATCAAAGTCCTTATCTGTTTTTCTGTCGCGTCCGGATAATGTTCCTGCACATGTCTGTAAATACGTGCCATGGATGCTTCCGGCGTCTCTTTATATGCAGATGTTACCAGATCATATCCCCACAATTCCTCCGGCGTCATGTAGACGGATACTGCCATACCATATTCCGCGCCCTTCTTATTGCGTTTCTGCCGGAAATCGCGGATGACGAGATAGGTCTGCATCTGAAGCTCAGTAATTATACCGCTGAAATTTTTTTCGCCGCCCTTATAAAATCCTGCCTGCTTTTTCAGCTCATGGCTCATCCATTCTTTCTGGTTTTCGAATTCATCCATGATTTTCTTGCAACGCATATTTGTCAGCCCATCTTCCCATCTTGCATCAAAATCATAGCCGTCTCTCCGGTAATTTGCAAAATAGGGAAACCACTCTTTTGAAATAAAGCCCGCCTTTTTGTGAAAGAACTTCCCATATGCCACTTCACCGCTCCTCGCTATGATTTCACGCCATTCCCAGGGATCCTGCTCTTTATTCCCTGTCCACCAGTAACGGTTGGAGGTATGCTCCTCTGCCGAGAACCCTTCAATCTCATTTTTAAAGAAGGGCAGAAAGCCAATCTCATTGATCCAGTTTATTAATTCCCTGCAGGAACGAATCCGGTATGGATCGTCCCAGTCCATGCCATACATCGTCCATACTCCATTTTCCACTGCCATAACCTGTTTCTCCTAATTTTTTCTTGTCTGCGTATTACAGAATTTACTTTTTATCAGAAAAGGCAGCCGCCTCTTTGATCCATCCCATCAGTTCATCATCAATCTCATTTATATCGGATACAAGAACATGATGTGTCCACCGGTTCGGATAAGGCTCTGATGCCGCATCAATTCTTGATGATTCCAATTTATGATTCTGTCCAAATGTGATGACAATGTAGTTGTCCGGGCAGTCTTTCTTCTTCCTGACTTTTGTGAAAGAAATGCATGCGAACAAATGTCTGTTATAAAAGGATATCTGTGTCTTCTGGACTTTTATCCGTATATCCGTAATCTCTTTTTTTACACTGCTTTCAAATGCTTCATAAAGCGGCAGCGAATCCATATGCTGATTAAAAAAATATAGAATATCCTGATCCATCATCGCCCATACTCCTTTTCACACCATTTTGCAATCTCTCCAATTAATTCAAGCGGCAGGGGCTTATTATACGGAAGCTGTATGGCTCCTTTACTTGTCTTATATTCTTTAAGCCCCTCGGCAAATGTATTCACTGCTTCCGGGCCGGGATACAAACCTATGTGCTTTTTAAAAGCAGCAAACTGTATCAGATTATGTTTTTTCCAATAAGTCGGCATACTCCATGATATCTTTTCTGCCGCATCTGGTATTGCGGAAGCTATTGTGTTGTTTACCTGCCACAGAAAGGGCTGTGCCTGCTCTGGCTGGCGTTCTATATATTCTTCAATTGTTTTTGGAGCCTCGCCGCAATAATGATCCTGATTTGTATTCTTAAATGTACGGCCGCATTTTGGACATTTCCACATTTTATTCCCCTCACTTCCTGCTCATCTGCGAAGGATTTTATCCATAGATTTTCCCTTGTCAGCTCATCAATCAGCTTATCCAAATATCTGATTTCCTGCACAATCAAAGGCATTACTTTTTCCAGACCAACATTTCTGCAAAGAAAATATGGTGGAAATATAAAGTATCTCAGAGCTGTATTTCCCAAACACATTCCATCTGCTCCAAAACCAACGGCATAATATTCAGCCAGCTCTTACAGCGGTTTAGAATAATAGCGTCTCCGCTGATCACACCCTCCATCTGTTCTAAAACCCGATCCACATCCGGGATGATCTGTGTCTGCACAGATATATGATATTCATGGGAACACTCCCTGATTAATCCCGATAGTCTGCCTGAATTAGATACAGGCGCATCTAAATAAAAAACGGCTTCCAGAATATTCAGAAATTCCAGATGTCCAAGTAGCAGCCTGACTGCTTCCTGTGTTTTATCAATGATGCGGTATGTCCCCCGTAATCCGGCCAGATCCCGCAGCACACCGTCCCTGCAGCAGAAAATAGGAGAGCCGGACAATGCTACTTCCAATGTGATAATCGCATTAAAACTATCTATGTGCACCGTCTCCGGCAGATATTCCCTTCCTGTCTGCAGCAACTCCTTATGGATCCGTTTCCGAATATATTCCTTTGCCGACACCGACCTTGCCAGAGCCAGGCGCTGCCGCTCCGAAAACATGTAATGGTTGCCCACAAATGTCGTGACAGGCTTGACATCATATCCCCAGTCTAAAAGAAACTGAACTTCATCTGCCGCTTTTTGCAGCAATTTCAACTCTCTCCCGGTAAACTGCTTTTCATCCTCCGGTGCATATCCCCTTCTGCTCATAATCCCCTTATCCCTTTCTGACGATTCCCTGGCCTACAAATACAACCAATACTCCAAGTGTAACACTCCGTACAGTTTCAAGATAGGTCAATTATACTTGTTTTCCAGCTCCTTTGCAACGTCTGCCGTCCGTTCCCCATTCTCCAGTACCGGTGCATAGATTCCGATGACTTCCAGTTCTTCTCCGTCCAGTCCATCAATCTGGACATAATAATCCCGTATGTAATGGGAGATGTAATGTTCTTGCAGAGAGTAAAGCTCCAGCGTCTGAAAATCCATCAGGCATACGTCCCTTGCTCCGGATTCCTTCCCCACCTCCCCATAGCTTTCCATAACCTCTAGCAGCTTATCCAGACAGGTCTGGCACAAATGGCTTTGCACCTTCTTCACGTCAAAGATGCTGTTCTCGCCATATTCCACCATTACTTCTGAGATTCCCCGTTCCGGATTCCGGTCTGTCTGGAAGCTGCAGGCTCCTTCGGCACCAACGGTCCATCCGGAACCCCCTCCGCCCATTCCGTCCAGATTCCGGATCTGCATATCCATCACATACCAGTCATTGACACAGATTACTCCCAAATCATCCCTTCCCCGGAACATGCTCATCAGGCTCCGGTTATGGTTTCCGCACAGATAACATTCCTCCGGATTTTCCAGCGTACTGTCTGCCGGAGGCTGTTCCTGCCTTTCCCATGTCCTCCTCGTTTCCTGTTCTTCAGCCGAAAACTCCGGTCTCTTAACCTCTGCTAAAATTCCTCCAAAATACATCCCTGCAGTAAAACACAGGATGCCGATCCCAAATACTGCCTTGTTTCTGCTCATACTCCCTCCACAATTCTAATAGATATAGTTCCAACGCTATCAGAATCAGTATAGCAAACACAAACAGCATTTTCATCATATATTGCCATATTACCATATATTTCCAGTGTTATAGTGCGTATCTACTGTCTTCAGATAAAAATAACCTGCAAAACACAGGCTATTCGCTTTCTTCCTCTATTAGAAAATCCAGAATCCGCAGGATCTTATCCTGTTTCTCTTTTGGAAGACTCTGAAGCTTTTCCTCCAACTTTGTGCACCGCGCCTTCCGCCCAACACGCAGCACGTCCAGCATCACATCATCCGCCGATACCTTCAGGACATTAATGATTCGTACAAGTGTTTCCAGTTTTGGTGTTTTCACTTCCCGTTCAATCGCTCCAAGGTAATTCCAGCTGATCCCCACACGCTCTGCCAGCGCTTCCTGTGTCATTCCTGCCTCCTCCCGGCATTTCTGAATCCGTTTCCCTAATCCCTGCATTTATTCGACCTCCATTTCCTACCAACGCTAAAAGCGCGGATACCATTTCTATCAGTATATTTGTTCCCGGAACCAGCAAACAGTATCTATCAGAACGTGTAACAACGCTTTTGGAACTGATACAAAATTGGCACAATAATTTCTTAAACTGGCACAGTTATGCGATTTACACCGTAAAAGTCATATGTTAAAATTGATATTGTCAAAATTATGTGCAGAAACAACGCAGCAGTATCAGGGCATTGCCTCATCCCTGGATATTGGCTGCGTTTTTTGCTGCAGGAGGTGAAAAAAGACTTACAACTTCATATGAAACCGTAAGAAGCAGCCTGTATTGACCGGACTGCTTTTTTTCATCACAAATGCAGGAGAATACGCCAGTGACGCATTCACTGCACTACCGGGAAATCCGGCTAGAGGCAGGAAACTTGCTTGGAATCGGTATTCCATCCTTTTCATAAGGACAGTTAGTCTTTCCGTTCCTTATCGAACGGCAGGTTATAGGAATTCTGATCTCAGGCATTACCCATAGGCAGGGCAGACACAAAGTCTCCCTGCCTGATTCAGAATAAGGAGACAACACTGATATGAGACAACACAAAGTCAAGGAAACACCGCCGAATCCAAAATCGTTCATGAAGCGTTTTCACCGTATGCGCGGAAAGCGCCATATCGACTACATGAAATATTTATATACGGCGGCCCTGTTATTTACGCTCTTAGCCTGCAGCGTACAGCCGGTCATGGCGGCAAACGTGTGGGACAAGGCAAAGGAGATCATGAAGGACGTTTACAACCAGATTGTTCTGATCTCTACCATCGCCGCCGTTGTGACCGCATCTGTCGCATTGCTCATGATGAACTTCTCCAAATCCGGCAAGACCGTGGATGAGTCCCGCGCATGGCTCAAGCGAATCATCATCACCTGGGCAATCTTAAACGGGCTTGGATTCATCATGGCCTACATCACTCCGTTCTTTGCGGGCGGTCAGTGGAATGGCTAGGGTAAGAAGGGAGGCATCCGCATGAAGATCTTAGACGGAATCGTAGAGTGGATCGCAGAGCAGGTCATGAATATCCTGGATCTCATCACCACTTCCGTATTGGGCGCACTGGGATGTTCCATGGATACCTTCCTCCGTTACTTCCCGGCAGCCGAGAGCATGTACCAGATCTTTCTGGCTCTGGCCATCGGGCTTATCCTTTTAAACTGGGTCTGGCAGCTCTTTAAAAATTATTTTGCAGGGGCAGGGGTGGAGGCGGAGGATCCGCTGAAATTATCCATGCGGACTTTCCTCTTCCTGTTCCTGACCTTTTATGCAAAGGATATTGTGGACCTGCTTTTAAACATTGCCGGAACGCCTTACAGCTGGATTCTGACCGATGACCTGCCTTCCTTAAAGTTTGCAGATTTTAACTCAGTCATTACCGTTATCTTAGGAGTCTGTGCAAACGGGGCGGTGGCTTTGATTGCTCTGATCCTGGTCCTGATCCTGGCGTGGAATTACATCAAGCTCCTCTTTGAAGCGGCGGAACGGTATATCCTCCTTGGGGTTCTGGTTTTTACAGCGCCGGTCGCCTTTGCCACTGGAGCCTCCCAGTCCACCGGAAATATTTTCAAGAGCTGGTGCCGGATGCTGGGAGGGCAGTTCTTCCTATTACTAATGAACGCCTGGTGCTTAAGATTGTTTACCTCCATGGTCGGCACCTTTCTTGCGAACCCGCTGTCCATCTGATGAAAGGAGAAGATGATGAAACATAAGAAACAACTATTGTATATCATTCTGCTGGTCGCCTGTATGGTACTTCTTTATTCTATGCCGGTCTTCGCCTCAGAGCTAACGGAAGCCGATGTCGAGCAGGCGGTAGCAGAGCAGGGAAAAGAGGCTGTAACCGGAAATGTCTTCATCTGGTTCCTATGCGCCATTGCTTTTTTAAAGGTCAGCCAGAAGATTGATTCCTTCATGGCAAGCCTCGGCATTAACGTGGGGAATACAGGCGGAAACATGATGGCGGAACTTCTGATTGCCGGAAGAAGCTTGGCCGGAGCCATGCACTTAAAGGGATGTAGCAGAAGCGGAGGCAGTGGATACCGGAAATCCGGTTCTCCGGGCGATGCAGCCGTAGGGGGAAATTTCCTGTCTGGCGGGCTTGCCGGATCTGTGGGAAGGCAGACCGAACGGAGCGCTGTCAATCATGTGACTGGATATACGGAACACTCCAGTATCGGAAGCGCCATGTACCACTCTTCCTTAAATAAGGGCGGGGACTTCGCGAACAACGTCATCAGCAACATCGCCCAGGGAGTTTACAGCCAGGTCGGCTCCATCAAAGGGGAAGAGGCAGAGAAAGCGTTCATTTCCTATATGGGCATCAATGCGGGTACAATACAGCCTGGTGCAAATCAGACAAATACCGGCCATAATGGAACAAACCAGACCGGTTTCGATTGTGGCGGTACGAACCCGGCTGATCCCATCCAGCCAATCCCATCATACACCAACATCGAGATTGGCGGCGGACGGATCACCGGGACAGAAACAACTGCAGATTCCGGGAGCCGGGATTTTGCACTCTACCACGCTGACCAGTATCTGGCTCCCACACCGGGGACTTACGATACCGTGCAGTCGGTTGACGGCGCTACCTGGTACAAGCAATACGCCCAGCCCACTGTCAATAAGACGCCTTACGAAACGGAGGATGGAAAAGTTGCCTACCACGAATCCATTGTCCAGAAGCTTCCGCAGGCTCCCCAGAGAAAGGAGCGCATTTAGTTGGCAGAACAGCAAAACAGCTTATCTGAAGCAGCCGGTGTAGGCTCGGCTGTCTCTGACCTGTTTAAATTAAAACGGGCGGCTTCATTTGCAAAAGCCGTAAAAGGCGGAGTTGGCGGTGCTGCAGGCGCTGCAATCGGCATGGCTCTCTCACATAAGGAAGAAATCAAAAAATCTGTCGTCGCCATTACCGCGGCGCTGATGCTGCCGGTATTGTTCCTGACCATGCTTTCCCGGACTTACCTTCGGGGATTTATCGGAGAACTCCGGCGTATTAAACAGCGGCACCCTGATCAATGAGAACCTGCAGAAAGCAAACCAGGCAATCGTTGAGGTCTTAATGGAATGCCACGATGAGGTGCTGGCGGAAATCCAGCAGGAAGCGTCTAAGGTTCCGGAAGGGGATACCGTATCCATTACCGATCCCTATGCTTCTTCCATTTCTGTCAATTCCAACCTGCTGATCGCGCAGTTCTGTGCCAGCAGGGAAAGCTATAAGGAAATCAATATAAAAGAGCTTCAGAAGGTCATCCGCGATAATAAGGATGATCTTTTTTCTTATGATGTCTCAACGGAGACCGTCACCATGGAAGTTGAGGTTGACGCAGGTGCGGAAGGCGAATCTGGGAATGTGAGTACCAGAGATGACGCAAATGCCGGAAACGCTTCCACCGCACCTCAGACCAAAACGGTCACATTTACGCGTCACAATTATGTTGTGAAATATGCCGGTGATACCTATTTTGCAGACCATGTGTTCCGTCTGACGGACAAACAGAAAGAGCTGGCTGAAGCTTATGCGGAGAATCTGGAACTCTTTTTCGGCTCATCCGCTTCCGGGGTTGCCACTGCCAATGTATCCGAGGAGGTACTGGCTTACCGGGCAACAGTAGAACGGATTGCCGCTAAATATGGCATGAGCCAGTATGTGGAATTGATCCTGGCAGTCATGATGCAGGAATCCGGAGGACGGGGAACCGATGTCATGCAGGCATCGGAAAGCGGCTATAACCAGAAATATCCCCATTCACCGGGTAGCATTACGGATCCGGAATACAGCATTGAGTGCGGGATCCAAGCTTTAAAGCACGTTCTCACAAAAGCCGGGTGTACCGGACCGACAGACCTGGACCGGATCAAGCTGGCGCTTCAGGGATATAATTACGGCTCCGGTTATATTGACTGGGCGATGGCCAGGGATGGCGGCTACACCAAGGAAAATGCCATTGCATACTCCGATATGATGTGTGCCCGTCCGGGCTGGAATTATTCTGTCTATGGCGATAAGGAGTATGTGGATCATGTCCTTCGCTATTATATCGTCACTTCCACAGGCGGCACTTATCCGGCAAACGGGATGCAGATTCCCCATTACCTGCAGACAGATTACGGGAATATCCCTTACGGCGGAGGATCCATTGCTTCCAGTGGGTGCGGCCCTACCAGCTTTGCCATGATTGCAAGCTATCTGACAGGGACAACCATAACTCCGGTAGATGCAGTTTCCTGGTGCGGGAATTCCTATTATAAACCGGGCGTTGGAACCTACTGGTCTTATTTCGGGGCGGCGGCATCCCATTTCGGATGCGGTTCCGTTACCCAGACTACGGATACCAATGCTGTTTTAAAAGCATTATCCGAGGGACATCCCGTCATCAGCTCGCAGCGGGCGGGATTATTTACAAACGGCGGGCATTTCATTGTCCTCCGGGGAGTCACTGCCAATGGAAAGGTTCTGGTGAACGATCCCAACGACAGTGCTTCTAAGAACTATATCAACCGGGAATTTGACATGATGTCCGAAGTCCATGCCACATCTAACGCATACTGGATTTTTGACAAAAAATAGAAAGGAGAACCTATGAGCAGAAAAAAATTAATTCTATCCATTTTTCTGATGGCTGCACTTGTATCGGTTGGCATTATTTTGCCAGCCCTGCATCGGGATCAGGATTCCAGAAAGCCAGAAGGTAAGAAACCGATTCCAACTACGGAAAAGACAAAGAAACCATCGCCGATAAAAGAAGTTTCTTCTCCTCCTGGATTGCAGTATCTGGGGTTTGAAGATCTGGAGACCTTTCTCCCCCTTATCAAGATAGAGGATTTAAAAGCACAGATGGCTTCTTATTTACAGGAAGCAGGATATATAAATATCACGTCCACAACCTTCCTTGCAGATGAGACCAGTTATCCCTCCAATGGGGAAACCCTGTTTCAGTTTTCTTTATCAGATGGCAGCAAGCTTCCTGTAACCTGCCTTACTGCGGATGGTACATTTTCATTCGGAGAGGAAAAGCGACAGATCCCATCATCAGACACCGCATATACGCGTATTTATACACGCCAGACAGATGATTCCCTTCCTTCCGTAACAACGGAAGAGATTGAAGCCATGCAGGAAGGCGGTTATGCAGATACGGAAAGTAGTGATACAGGAAATTCTGTGGGAACCTATACCACAGGTGAAACTGACGGTCACACAGCAGGCAATACGGGAAGTACCAATATCAACTATGTCACAAACCATGCAGAGGAGGTGACGCCATGAGCAGCACGGAAGAACAGCAGGTCGCTTTGCTCCCCCGCAACTTTATGGAACGCGGTACTTTCATGGGCGGGATGTTCAAGATCCGTAATGCCATTGAAGGGGCTGTGCTTGCAGCCGGGATCGGGATTCCGGTTGTCCATCTGCCCCTGTCGCTGACCACGCGAATCATTATCTTATGCATGACTTCCCTTCCGGCTGCCATGGTTGCCCTCATCGGAATTGGCGGGGAAAGCCTGACTGCATTTTTGATGAATGCTCTCCGGTTCGTGAAAAACCGTAGGATCATCTACCGTTCCGATGTCATGCCGGATTACTGGAAACGGAGACGGCATGCAAGGGATCGGGAGACAAAGAGCCAGAAACGGAAAAAGAACAGAGGAAATACAAAGCAGGGTACTGACAGACAAAAGAATCATGTCAACGATAACTCAGAAGAAAGTGCCTGCCAAAATTCACAATCGGACTTCGGGGAAGTTCAAGAAGCTAAATTTTCCAGCAGAAAGGCCCGAAAAAAAGAAGCTGCTCGCAGGAAAATAGAGAAAAAACGGGAACGCCGTATCTTCGATACTTCTACCAGTGGCGGTATTAAAAAGCAGGCAAAGGAAGACATCCGGATCTTGAAAGTAGAGCGTAAACTGGCAAAAAAGCACAGGCTCAGGCGCTAAAAGATGCCAAAAGAGAAAAAGCGGAACGCGAACGGCAGAGAAAGGAGAATAAGAAAGATGCCGTCCGCACGGCCAAGTATGAGAAAAAAGAAACTCTTCGGCGGGAGAAATACGAAAAACAGGAGGCCGCACGGCTTGAAAAGGAAGCAAAGAAGGAGGCTGCCTACCGGAAGAAACATCCGGACAGCCCGCCTTCCTCCCCAGCGAAAAAGAAGAAACGAAAATACCAGACATTGGAGGACTACCTTCCCATCGAAAAGATTGCCAACGGTATCGTCTATACCACTGACCACCGTTACGTTAAGATCCTGGAGATTGAACCTATCAACTTCCTGTTAAGAAGCGCCAGAGAACAGCAGAGCATCATTTACAGCTTTATTTCTTATTTAAAGATCAGCCCTGTGAAGCTCCAGATTAAGATGATCTCCAAGAAAGCGGATATTAACCGGCACTTAGAGCAGTCTGCAAGAGAGCTGGAACGGAAATCTGACCCCAGATGCCGGGAACTCCAACGGGACTATATTCAGTTTGTCCGGCATTTAAGCTCCAGGGAAGCGGTATCCCGCCGCTTTTTTCTTATCTTTGAGTATGAGCCGTTCAATGTAAACCGGAAGACAGAAGAAAAAGAAATCCTGGCGGCACTCGAAACGGCGGCGCAGACGGCAAAGACCTTTCTCTATCAGTGCGGCAACGATATAGTCCCGCACGAAAATGAGGATGAGTTTACCACAGATGTACTTTATACGTTATTGAACCGGACATTATGTACCGACAAACCTCTCCCGGAACGAATCACCGAAGTATTGGGACAACGCATGGCGGAAGGGAAAGATGTGGATGCCATCCACTGTAATACATTTACCGCACCGGAATCTCTGGATCTGAAACACAGCAATTATGTGCGTATCAACGGGCTTTACCATACGTATCTCATGGTTCCGTCAGACGGCTATAAGAATAAGGTCACTCCCGGCTGGCTCTCCCTCCTCATCAACGCGGGGGAAGGAATTGATATTGACTTCTACCTGCATAAGCAGCCAAAGGATAAGATCCAGCAGCGTCTGGGACAGCAGATCCGTATCAACCGTTCCAAGATCAAGGATGCTTCAGATACCAACTCGGACTTTGACGACCTGGACTCCGCGATCCGTTCCGGCTATTTTCTAAAGGCCGGGCTTGCCAACAATGAAGACTTCTATTATATGAATCTGCTCATTACCATTACGGCGTCAGACCTGGAGGAACTGCAGTGGCGGATTCAGGAGATGAAGAAATTGTTGATTTCCCAGGATATGGACTTACGTTCCTGTTATTTTCTGCAGGAACAGGGATTCCTTTCTTCCCTGCCGCTTGCTTCGTTAGATAAGAAGCTCTATGAGCTGTCAAAACGGAACGTGCTGACCACCGGGGCTGCAAGCTGTTATCCATTTACCAGCTACAGTATCTGCGACGATAACGGTATCCTGTTCGGAGTCAATAAGCATAATAATTCGCTGGTCATTGCGGATATCTTCGATTCCAAACAGTATAAGAACTCCAATATCTGCATTCTGGGCTGTTCCGGAGCCGGAAAGACCTTTACCATGCAGACCATGGCGCTCCGGATGCGCAGGAAGAGTATTCAGGTATTCATCATCGCGCCTTTAAAGGGNTCTACCGCGCCTGTAAGAATGTGGGCGGAGAATTTATCCAAATCTCCCCGGCCAGCCGGAGCTGTATCAATATCATGGAGATCCGGAAGGTCGATAATTCCGTCAATGAACTGCTAGACGGCCCAACACTGGATGCCTCGGCGCTTACTTCCAAGATCCAGAAGCTGCATATCTTTTTCAGCCTGCTGATCCCGGATATGAACCATGAGGAGAAGCAGTTATTGGACGAAGCGCTGATTAAAACCTATGCCAGAAAAGGGATCACCCATAAGAACAAATCCCTGCTTGATCCGGAACACCCTGACCAGTATAAGGAGATGCCGATCCTGGAGGATGTCTATGATATCCTGATGGAAAGCCGGGATACAAGACGGCTGGCACACATTCTGAACCGCCTGGTGCATGGCTCTGCATCCTCTTTCAACCAGCAGACCAACGTAGACCTGACCAATAAATATACGGTGCTGGATATCTCGGATCTGACCGGTTCCAGCGACCTCTTAACGGTCGGCATGTTCGTTGCGCTGGATTATGTCTGGGACAAGGCTAAGGAGAACCGGACGGAGGAAAAAGCAATCTTCGTGGATGAGGTATGGCAGTTAATCGGAGCGTCCAGCAACCGCCTGGCTGCGGAATTCGTGCTGGAGATTGCCAAGATCATCCGCGCCTACTCAGGAGCCGGAATCTTCGCTACACAAGATCTGAGTGATTTCTTTGCTCTGGATGACGGCAAATATGGAAAAGGGATCATCAATAACTGCAAGACCAAGATTATCCTGAACATGGAGGATGAGGAAGCCCAGAGGGTGAAGCACATTCTTCATCTCTCTGAAACAGAGGTCATGAACATTACACATTTTCAAAGGGGGAATGGCTTAATCTCAACCAACAACAATAACATCACCGTAGAGTTTAAAGCTTCTGCACTGGAAAAGGAACTGATCACCACCGACCGCCAAGAGCTTTTAGAGATTCTGGCACGCCAGAAACAGAAGGCAGGTTAATCCTATGGGGACAAATTCAAATACAAAGAAAAACAGATCCTATTCTTTTTCAGCACAACATTTGCAGCTCTGGAAGATCCGCGGTCCGCCAGATATAGAGAAGGAATGGCCGTATGAAGAACGGAAAGCTGGTAAGGACCATCTTTCGACCAATACAACTAAATAATCCGTAGATGAAGCAGCTGATATGGCTGCTTTTTTCTTTGCCCTCTTACAAGTGAAATCTGCAAATTGTGGATTCCATAGAGATGGCAAATTTTATTTTCAAGGAGGAAATCTATGTTACAAAAAGCAAAACACCTTACAAAGCGGCTGTCTGCATTTCTGCTGGCAGTCCTTGTCACTGCAGGCACCTGCCTCTCCGGCAGCGTCCCTGTCCATGCCGCGGACGGCACTATCCAGTACCAAGCCGGCTCTCAGATTAAATACGGAAGCTATTCTACTTCCAGAATGACCTTTAACGGCAGCAACACCGCCTACTGTGTAGAGCCGTTACAGCCTACGCCCTCATCCGGAACCTATGCCTACACCCTGCTTAGCAATGACTCTCCCATCCGGAAAGCATTATATTACCTGAATGGCGGATACGGTTATGACAAACATGTCAAAAACCAGTATCTTAGCGGATGGTCGGATGATAATTCCTATGTCATCGGCCATCTGGTGGTTGCCTACATCTATGCAGGTTATGCTTCAGACAGCGGAGCTTTTCATGGTGCGCCCCAGAATTATATTGATAAATCTGTGGAAATAGCAAATGCCATCAAAGGACTTGCTGATCCTCCGGCAACCTTCAAGGCTTTCATCGTTCCGGGCAATAACGACCAGACCTTAGTTGGAAGCTGGTATCAGGTTCCCTACAGCTACATAGAGCTTCACAAGGCTTCCGCAAATGCGGCTGTCTCTGACGGGAATGGAAATTATTCCTTAAAAGGCGCGGAATACGGCATTTATCAGGGTGAAAACATGGTTGCAAAGCTGACAACCGACCAGAACGGTTACGCCAAATCCGGTGAATTGGAATCCGGAAATTACATCGTCAAAGAGCTGAAAGCTTCCAAAGGCTACATTATTGATGTCACTGCCCATAATGTGACAGTAGAGCCAGAAAAGACGTCTTCCCTGAATGTAACGGAAGTGCCTCAGAATAATCCGATGGATCTGCTGCTTCAGAAGCTTGATAAAGAGCTAAAAACGGCACAGCCGCAGGGCAAAGCTTCTTTAGCGGAGGCCCAGTTTACGGTGAAATTTTATACCGAGCAGTCTGATAAAGACCCGGCTGCTGGCGGTGCAAAGCCTGCACGTACCTGGATCTTCAAGACGGACTCCGAAGGGAAAATAAAGTTTTCCAAAAATTATCTGGTATCCGGAGATGAGTTCTATACCCAGAAGGATGGGAAAACTCCCTGCCTCCCCCTTGGCACCGTAACGGTACAGGAGACAAAAGCTCCGACCGGATATCTTGCCAATGATACTGTGTTTGTACAGAAGATCACAGCAGGCGGCAAAGTAGAGACCATATCCTGCTATAACACCTCTTCTGTAGAAGAACAGGTCTGCCGGGGCGGCATGAAGCTTCAGAAACGGGATTTTGAGACAAAAAAGGCAGAGCCCCAGGGCGGCGCCACCTTAGAAAATGCAACATTTACCATCACGTCCTTAAATGAAAATCCTGTTGTGGTAGATGGCAAAACTTATACCAAGAACCAGGTGGTTATGAGCCTGACGACAGACAGCAAAGGATCTGTCTCCACAAAGAAAGATACGCTTCCTTTCGGACATTACCGGGCAGATGAAACCAAAGCTCCGGAAGGCTATCTGAACGAAGGTAAGCTCTCTGTAGAATTTGACATTACAAAAAATGGTGAGATTGTGAATCTGACTTCTGAAGAGGCTGCTATATCAAACCAAGTGATCCGCGGAGATCTAGAGTTCGTCAAGGTCGCTGATGGAGAGCAGAAACGGCTTTCTGATATCCCGTTTTCTATCACCTCTGTTACAACCGGAGAAAGCCACACGATTGTTACCGACAAAAACGGTTACGCCAGCACTGCTTCCAAATGGAATAAGCACACTCACAACACCAACCAGGGGAAGACTTCCGAAGACGGAATCTGGTTTGGGACATCCAAGCCAAATGATTCCAAGGGCGCGCTTCCTTATGATACCTACACCATAGAAGAACAGCGCTGTAAAGCAAATGAGAGCATGGATCTCTTGAAGTTCGAGATCACCGTTTACAAGGATTCCGTCAGTGTGGATTTAGGGACGCTGACTGACGACAAGATTGAGATCGGCACCACCGCCCTTGATAAGAATACTGGAACCCATATGAGCAAACCGGAAAAGAAAGTGACGCTGATTGATACTGTGGAGTATTCTGGATTAAAGAAAGGCCAGAAGTATCAGGTCATCGGCACGCTGATGGATGCAGAAACTGGTGAAGCAATCCTGATTGATGAGAAGCCCGTGACTGCTGAAACGGAGTTTACGGCGAAGATGTCCTCCGGAAGCGTAGAGGTTACCTTCACGTTTGACGCAACCTCTCTGGAAGGCAAAACCACGGTCATTTTTGAGGAATTGCATCAGGGCGGGCAGAAGCTGGCTGTCCATGCAGATTTAGAGGATACAGACCAGCAGATCTCATTCCCGGAAATCGGCACGAAGGCGAAGGACTCCGATACCGAAGAAAATATCGCCAACGCGGACGATAAGGTGAAGCTTACCGATACCATTTTCTTCAAAGGACTGGTTCCAAATCTGGAATATGTGGCTACTGGAAGGCTGATGGATGCGGAGACAGAAGAACCTCTTTTAGACGGCGACACTCCGATCACTGCACAGACCACATTTACCCCGGAAGCCAGCGAGGGTACGGTGGATGTTGTGTTTGAATTTAACGGAAGTTCCCTGAAAGGGAAAAATACGGTCATCTATGAATCCGTCACCCAGGAAGAAAAAGAGGTGGGGATGCATGCAGATCCGGAGTTTAAAGATCAGCAGATGTTCTTCCCGGAGATTGGCACAAAAGCTGCCTGCCCGGAAACCGGAAGCCAGATGGCGCCTGCAAAGAAAGAATTGACGATTGTAGATACCGTTACCTACCAGCGTCTGGTTCCAGGGAAAGAATACAAGCTGACCGGCACCCTCATGGATCAGGAAAATGGCGAATTTCTGCTGGTTGATGGAAAAACGGTTACCTCGGAGCTTGTCTTTACACCGGAAGCGACGGAAGGAAGCGTGGAGCTTTCCTTTACCTTTGATGCAAGCGCCCTGAAAGGCAAAACCATTGTCGCGTTTGAATCCGTATCCTATCAGGAGAAGAAGATCGCTGTTCATACAGATATTGAATCCACTCCTCAGAGCATCTATTTCCCGGAGATTGGTACAAAGGCAAGCTGCCCGGAGACAGATTCCCAGATGGCGCCTGCGAAAAAGGAATTAACGATTACGGACACCGTTTCCTACAAGCATCTGGTTCCGGGAAAAGAGTATAAACTGACCGGCGCCCTTATGGATAAAGAGAGCGGCGAGCCCCTGCTGGTTGATAAAAAGCCTGTTACATCCGAACTGATATTTACACCGGAAAAAGCAGATGGGACTGTAGAGTTATCCTTCACGTTCGATGCCAGCGCTCTGAAGAATAAAACGATTGTTGCTTTTGAATCACTTTCTTATCAGGGAAAAGAACTTACGGTACATGCCGATATCGAATCTGAACCGCAAACCATTCATTTCCCGGAGATTGGCACAAAAGCCTCCTGCCCGGAAACCGAATCCCAGATGGCGCCTGCGAAAAAGGAATTAACGATTGTAGATACGGTTACTTACCAGCGTCTGATTCCGGGGAAAGAATACAAACTGACCGGCACCCTCATGGATCAGGAAAATGGCGAATTTCTGTTGGTTGATGGAAAAATAATTACCTCGGAGTTTGTCTTTACACCGGAAACGGCAGATGGAAGCGTGGAGCTTTCTTTTACTTTTGATTCCAGCGCCCTGAAAGGCAAAACTATCGTTGCTTTTGAATCACTTTCCTATCAGGAAAAAGAAGTTGCTGTCCATGCAGATATTGAGTCCGAGCCGCAGAGCATCTACATCCCTGAGATCGGCACTACTGCCAAGGATGGTAAGGATGGCGATCAGGAAGCCCTAGCGGAGAAGGAGACACAGATCATAGATACCGTAAAATATAAGGATCTGGTTGCGGGAGGCCCTTCCTACCGCCTGGTGGGAACCTTAATGGATAAAGAAACCGGCAAGGAAATCCTGATTGACGGCAAGCCGGTTACTGCAGAAACCACTTTTAAACCAGAAGAATCCAGTGGCTCCGTAGATGTCACATTTACCTTTGACGCGACAGAACTGAAAGGGCATGATGTGGTTGTCTTTGAGAAACTCTTTGTTACGGTGAAGGAAGAGGACAAAGAGAAAGAGGTAGAAGTAACCAGCCATGAGGACATCAAGGCCAAAAGCCAGACCGTGAAGCTGACGGAAGTGCCAACCGAACCAAAGGAACCGGACATTTCCTCTCCTGTCAAAACCGGGGATGATGCGCCGATCCTGCTATACATCTGTATTGCTGCAGGCTCTCTGCTTCTTCTCATTATCAGCGGGCTTGTTTTCTACTGGAGACGTAAGCATCAGAAGTAATTTTGATAGGGTAACTCATTCACTTTATGCCGGCAGATTTAGCAGTCTTCAGGATGAATCACTGACAACTGCATCTGTCGACATCTGTTTCAACACAGGCAGCTTTTTACTGGCTGCCTGTATCTGGAGATAAATATGGAGACAACACACTGCCTCGCGGATGCCAAACATATCCGCCGATTCTTAGATGCCTGTGACGGGAACTGGCATCGCTGTATTTATATTAATTGTGTCAACTGCAGAGCAAAGAGTTCCTGCAATCAGCCTGGATTCCTGTTTTGCCCGGATCACCGGGCCGTCCCGCTGGTTCTTCCTCTTCCGGATGCAAATATGCTTTTCGCCTGCCGTCCGGAACCCACAGAATGCCTTGCAGTATCTAAAGATTCTGTCTTCCTGGATATGTATGCACAATTCCTAAAAGAACAGAAGATCCTCTCTCCGGACTGTCCCTGTATGGCACTGTTAGACATCCAGAATAAGGACTGCTATGACTGGTAATAAAGCAGATATATTTATTTTTACATCGATCCGTTGCACTTTCTCTGCCTGTCACGTATAGAGAAAAGAAAAACCGGAGGGATGACTTATGAGAAATCTTACCACCATCATACAACTCATTGACCAGACATTTACCAGCTTAATCTTCATACCCATGTGTTTTATCCTATACTGCAGGTTCTTTCCTTCCAAAGAGAGAAGTAAAAGGACGCATATCTTTTACCGGGTATGGATCATATTGGTGATTTTGTTCCTGCTCCGGTATTTCTGTGATAAATTTATCTTTACCGCAGTCAATTATCCAAGATTTACAGACAGTGGCCTGTTTCCACTGATTCAGGCGATATTTTATCCGGAGGTATAATAGCGGTCAGCAAGCTTTTTAGCAAGTTAAATTTTCAGGCAAGGAAGGATAAGAAAATCATAAGGCGATTGGGACCTGACAAAAATCCCTTTCCTACATACAATCGCATTTAAAAGCATCCAAAATAAGCATTGGAAGATTTGTGTAATCACAATTTTTTAGTGCTTATTCTTTCGCTTTATCACATTAACGTATTAACTGGAGGAAATTGGGGAAAAGTCCCAAATTGGCACCTGTTTTTGCTCTTGCCTTATAGGAATCCGTTGCTTATTTACTTATAATATACGTATACAAAACGTAAGAATTCTTATTTCTAAGCATTTTATACATATACAAAACGTAATAGAGGTGAACATTTATGAAAAAACAGACAATACGCTGCCCCTACTGCGGCAGTCCTGCAATCTTAAAAGATGCTTCCTATGTATATGGCCATAACTCATCCGGTGGAAAGGTCTATGTATGCAGCCACTATCCGGCCTGTGACTCCTATGTAGGAGTCCATCAGGGGACATCCCTGCCGAAAGGCTCTCTGGCGAACCGCACGCTCCGTAAGAAACGCATCCAGGCCCATCAGATTTTCGACCAGCTTTGGAGAAAGGGAATTTTCAGCCGCGAGGAGGCTTACCGGTGGATTGGCGATAAATTCTGTCTGCAGACCCGTCAGGCACATATCGGGAATTTCAGTGACTATATGTGCGACCAGCTGATACAGGAAGCTTCCAAAGTTCTACAGAATAACCACATACCGCTTGGTATGGCCGGATAAAAAGGAGGGATACCATGGATGGAATCATGAGTTATGAACAGAAACAGCTTGTAACCGCTCATTTAAGCCTTGTCCCCCGGATGGTGCGGGCGCTTACCAGAAGCTTTTCCCATCTGACACAGGATGAGTTTGATGAACTGACACAGACCGGATACCTAGCTCTGTGCAATGCCGCTATGAAATGCAGTCCCACACAGCCCTTCCAGCCTTATGCAAGAGCGGCGGTCCGGAATGCCATTTATGATTACTGGCGGGACTGCGGGAAACGTAAAAACGCGTTCTGCTCTCTGGATGCAATCCTTACTGCCGAAGATGGCAGTACCTATGAGCCGGAATTTATACTCTGTAAAACAGACGCACTGTCCCCAGAACAGGCTGTATTGTCAAAGGAATCCGCTTCTTACTTGAAGAAACTGGAATGTACAGGCAGTAAACATCTGAAAAAGGGAATTACCTCACTCCGCCTCCAGCAAAGCGGGTACACCAGTGCGGAAGTGGCAAAGCTCTATAACGTCCCGTCCAACCATGTCCGGGCATGGCAGAGCAAAGCAAGGAAGCAATTGAGAGAGGATCAGGAATTATATGCGCTTTTAGCATAATTCAAAAATTACATGAAAAAGAGGAGATACTTATTATGCTGACATTATACACCGCAATCGGAAGCTTGAAAATCAAAAGGGATGAGATGGGAAATCCAGTCCCGGTAGTCATCAATAACAGGCAGGAATATGGATTATCCGAACATGAACTTGTACTCTGGAGCTGTCTTGCTTTCCAGATCCTGCAGATTTATGAACTGGAGAAGGCATATAGCAAACGGCTTGCAGATTCCGGCCGCCCAGAAGGACTTTCCTTTTCCCATTACTTAAACCGCCTGCTTCTGCGGGGGCTGATCGTAAAGGGCGATGGGTTGACTGGAGTAGATGCCCTGTACCGGCTGCTTGGAAAACTGCATATCCAGCCAGTTACTGACCATTTTTCGGTACGGCTCTTCACCTGCATCCAGCTCTATCTGGAGGGGAAAATAAGGTTTCGTGATTTCGGGCGGTATCTGAAGAAAGAGAAATGCGATCCAATGGAAGAAACCGTCCTGGAACTCGCCAAAGCGACGGAACTTACCACCGCCGAACTACTCGCCTGTGTAGAGCAGGGGGCAAAAGCAAAAAACCCGAAGGAAGTATGGGATCTGCTTTATGAGGATACGGATACAACCTACGAATCCCTGGCAGATGAAACACAGCTTCTCCACATCCAGTATCCGGTACTGCAGGCAATCGGGAACCTGTACCTTAACAAACAGATTTCATTCCAGCAGTTTTGAAAGGAGAACTATGCCAAAACCATTATTATCAAAGCTGATTGCCCAAGCGGTAATCGGCTTTTTCTTCCTGTTGGTTGGATGTGTTTACGGCATCCATTCCAAAGATGATATTTTTATTATATTGAGCCTGTTCATAGAGCTTTTCAGCCTGATCCGTACCTATAATTTCTACCTATTGATCCACAATGAAGCTTGCTGGGCATTATCTGGAACTTGTGTCAAACAGACCACTCTGCCTTTCAAAAAAGACAGCCAGATTATACTTGTAGCTGAAAACCAAAGAGAATATACGCTTACATTAGATAAGAGTATCAAGCTGCTTCCTGAACATCATTATCGGCTCTACTTCCGGAAATCTGTTGGATTAGATGTTTATATCAGTTACGCTTCTACGGATTTGCTTGGATATGAGGAATTGCCTGAATAACAAAAAAGAAAGGCAGTATATCAACCAAAATTGCCTGCATATACTGCCAATCCCAGATACATTCATTCTATAATTTTGTAATATACTTTCCCCTGTCGGCTTCTGGAATCTTCAAGGCTGCCATTGCCTGTTCTGCTGTCCATTTCGTAGTATCCATCAGGTTTTTAATGTCTTCCAATAATGTTACCTGCCTGGTTTCCCGTTCTTGCTTTTCAAAGTCTTCCTTCATAAGTTCTCTCAACGCTTCACACATGACTTTATCGCACCTCCTTATCGCCTCATAAATCTCCTTATTAGCAGAAACACTGACCTGCAAAACCGCATCTACATTATTTCTGTCTCCTGGTTCGGATATCAGCGCTGCTTCTTCGACAAATGCCCGGACATCCTCTTCCTTCACATGTTTAGAAAGAACACGCAATGTCCGGTGTGTTTCTCTGTTAAGCTGTTTGGTCACTACAACCTGAGTATCAAACAGAGCCTGCTTTCCACTAATATAATATATTCCCGGATAACGCTCCTTAATCTCTAGTCCAAGATTTTTCATTGCTTCAAACATTTCTCTCGGATAGCTTTCCCGGAAAATAGAGATCGTTAGTTCATTAGCCGGAATCTGGTCTACAGTTTCTCCTAACCCTTTATACAGACAGGCATAACCAACCGTTTTATAGTAGTCATCTATGGATAGGGCATCGTCATTACTTTTATACTCCACGACATTAAATTTTCTGAAAATATGGCCAATTTCATTTTCTGTTCTGACATTTGAAAGTTTCTTGATAATCAGCAAATCCATACGAATGGGTTCTTTGCTCAGGTTAAATTCTCTTTGGAATTCAAGGTCACCCTTGTTTGATATAAATTCAAGCTCTGCTGCACCATAAAAACCTGGATGCCATTGAATATTGACAGCTTCAAGAATATCTGCCAACCTCATCCACCTCCGTCCTGTCTTTCGAAAATGTCTTCCTACAATCTTATACTAACATTTAAGATAAAAATTAGCAAGCTATTCCTTCCCTGCAAATTGGTCGAATCAACCCTCTTCATTTCCAAAAATTCTATATATAGAATTTATTTCATTGACTATCACTATATCTTGTGTTATTATAATCATGTATTTAAGTTTTTGTGTTATCCCACATCGGGAGTCTGGACCATTCCTCCAGAGCACACGTGAGTTTAAGTTTGGAAATCAGAGTCATTAGGATAGCCGCACCCTGCGGTCGCTTAATGGCTCTTTTTTTATTTTTAGGAAATCTGAAACATGGATTTCCTATTCTTTTACCTATTTTTATTATTTCAACGCCTAAGAGGGCAGAAAGGAGAAATTTTATGTCAGCAATCATTCATCTCATGGGAAGGGTCACCAGAGATCCCGTCATGCAGCAGGGGAAGAACAACGGTACGGAGTACATCTCTTTAGACCTTGCCACCTCACAAAGAAGCCAGAACGCACAGAGTAATCCGGAAAATCCGTATGAATCCGTTTTCTATCAGTGCTATCTGAACAAACATCTGGCAGAACGGCTTTCGAAAGCGGGAGTCAAGAAAGGGACATGCCTGTATATCTATGGAGATCTTGAACTCCATCCCTTTGTTTACAGCCAGGGACAGAGAGCGGGCCAAGCCGGTTCCGGTGCCAAGATCAATGTACGGGACTGGCAGTTCTGTCTTTCCAATAAGTCAGAAGGAGATGCAGGCGGAAACCAGGCAGGCGCACCGTCGTACAATGGAGGCGCGGCTACGCCGGGAGCCGGAGGATATCCGAATCCAGGTCCGCAAAACGGCGGTTATCAGAATCCTGCCGGTGCTGCACAGGGAGGCGCATATCCTGCCAATGGAAATGCTGCCGGAAACGGCAACTATCCGGGCGGCAGTAATCCCTCTGGAGGAAGCTATCCAAATGGTGGCAATGGCAATGCAGGCGCGAACTATCCGAATAACGGAAATGGCTCTGCAGGTGCCAACTATCCGAATAACGGGAATGGTACTGCAGGCACCAGCTATCCGAATGGAGGCAGCAACATGGGCAACAGCCCGCAGCCTGCGAACGGAGGAGCCCCGCAAGGCGGTTCTTACCAGGCAAACGCCCCTGCACAGAATGGTTCGTCTAGAAACCAGATGTACCAGCAGCAGAGAGGGAATGCCCAGTACGGCCAGACACCGCCGCAGGGCGGATTTGCCGGGGACGGGTTTACCAATACCCGGAAGGCATGGCCTCACAGCTTCCCTTCACTGCATAACTTCAGAATTACCCGGTTATGGAGCCTGCCAGCGACAGCCGCTCCTGCAGATCACTTCACGAAAGGAATTGCGTGTTTACGTTTGAACACAGCAGTTCCTTTTTTGCAAATCATCTTTAAACGTAATTTATTTATATGAAAGGAACTCCAAATGAAAACAAGAAAAGTAGAACACAAAAGTATCAAAATGATAAAAGCAGTCGCCATTATTTTATTCCTGGCTCTGCTCTTTACTCCAGAATCAATAGACCGGTCTGTCATTGCCGGCATTGCAATCACCGGGATTGCAGGAAGCTTTCTCTTCCTCCTGATGCCCTTGTTACCGCATATCTCAGCCCCGTCTTTCTTAAGAAATACTTACACGCATAAGCGTAAGAAACAAAAGGAGCCCCCCCCTTTCTTTGACATGGAGACGCTGCTGATCCGGCAGATCAGTTACCAGGTCACGGATAAGATTAAGGCAGCTTACCCGGATGCATCCTGGGAGTATACCCGGCCTATCAAGGCAGAGTCCCTGTTAAGCTGTGACATCATCCGCATCCGGACCTTCCATACGGGAGATTATAACTTTGCAGATATTTCCCTGGACCGGTACGGGCATCTGAAGCTCTTCATGATGACCATTACGGATTTCACGCCCCTTCCGGGACAGAAGAATCCGGATGGTGCTAAGACTGATCATCCTGAAAATCCGGCAGAACCTCCTGTCCATGTGGATCCGGAATCCTGGTATTCCCTCATCGGGAAGCCGTTACTGACGGAACTGATCGGAGACCTGCAGGCAAGGGGACACCGGAAGCTTTTTATCAATGAAGCCGGGGAAATATTTATTTATGCTAACAATACCCCGGAAATAAAAGATACCTTCCAGCATTTCCCGCCCAGAGATTACTGGGCAGCCCTCATGGACATCTTTACCCGTGATGAGCTGAAAGCAGTGGAAACCAATGACACCCTGGAATTATCCTGGGCATAGAAGGGAGAGATTGATTATGGCAAATGGAAATTTATTACCAAACTGGTCCTTTAAGCGAAAGCTGCCGGAACCGTTCGAGGATTATACCGACGACCCGATATTTAAGAATGTTTATTCCAAGCATTGTATACAGCCCCAGAAGCGTTCTACGCTCCATGCGGCGACACTTCGGGCAATCCTAGCATATCTGGAACTGGAGTCACCCACAGGCGGGAAACCGCCGGAGGAACTTGGTGCAATCGGAAGCCAGGGAAATAATTTCACGATTGCGGAATATCCGAGCAAAACCGGGGAACTCCATGTAGTAGCCTACAACCGGATAAACGGCAAGTTTACGGCAGGCTGTTACCAGACACCCCCGGATCCGGAAAACAATCCAGAAAAATATATGCTGAAGGAGGATGACAAAAGCGGCGCTGCCCTGATCTTTGCACTCATCCCAACTGCTATGGCGGATGACGAATTCAATGAGCATTACCAGAAGCTGAAGGATGACCGGGATAACGGCTATCCAAACATGGACGATACGGCAGAGACTGCGGCAATCCTGTGCGATAACCTTTACCGGCGCATCCGTTACGGAACCTCTCTTCCGACTGGCGGAATCCCAAACGATACACCAGGCAACGGTTCCATTTCCCAGATGAAAGCGTTTACGGTACAGAAAGGCACTTATTCCCCAACGGATGTCATTCTTGGGGCTTTCCAGGTTCTAAAGCCTGGGACTTCTACCCTGAAAGTAATGGCAAGCGTTTCCAAAAAAGATTTCGTAGGCAAATACATCCTGTCCGAATCCCGGACACTGACTCCCCAGGAAGAACTCACCGTGCCGCAGCTCCCTGACTGGTACATCATACCGGCAGAGATCAAACGGATCTGCGAACACGCAAAATTAACCACAAATACCGTATCGCCCATGCGGAACTTCTTATTAAGAGAGCCTGCAGGGACAGGGAAGACCGAAGGAGCCAAAGCGATCGCTTCCGGCCTCCATCTCCCATACCGGTGCATTACCTGTTCTGCAAATACCGAGATCTTCGATTTGCTCGGACAGATCCTGCCCGATGTAGACGGGAGGCTTTCCGCCCTCCAGAGCGAATATCCCACCTTCCAGGACATCATGATGGACCCGGCAACGGCTTACCAGAAGCTGACCGGTACTTACGATGAAACGGTGGATGAGGATTCGGTCTACCAGAAGCTGGTGGATACTATTTTCGATGAAATGCACGACCACTACGCAAAGCAGGATTCCCACCAGAAGTTTAAATATGTGGACACTCCGCTGGTAGAAGCGATCCGTTACGGCTATCTTGTGGAACTACAGGAGCCTACGGTCATTGCCAATCCCGGCGTGCTGGTGGGCTTAAACTCCCTGCTGGACCGCTGTAACAGCGTGTTCCTGCCAAATGGGGATGTCATTAACCGCCATCCGGATACTACGATTGTCGTGACTACCAACAATGATTATGCGGGCTGTAAGCAGATGAACCAGTCTGTCATCTCCAGGATGAACCTTGTGATCGACCTGGATGAGCCGGCTACCGGCCGCTACCGCCAGGGACTGCAGACGCTGATGGAGTGGGACGATTCCGATGGCGCCGGACTTGCATACACGGATAACTATAAGATCCACATCAATGCCGGAAACCACATTACCCAAAGCTTCCCGTCCCGGATGCTGCGCTCCGAAAGCCTTGTGGGAATGAACGGCCATGAAACGGCCCATCTCTTATTTACAGACTTTACAACCCTTGGGTTATATCTGCGCAGCATGGAGAACGGCTCCTTCTATCCAGAAGAACCTTCTTTCGATGACCAGTACCAGGAAAGCTGTGAGGAAATGCTGGAAGCCGTGCATGAAAAAGACAAGGCTGTATGCCTGACGCTTTCTGAGTGCGCCTCTCATATCAGCAACATTTTAGAAGACATTTACATCGAAGCCCGTATGTGTGACGCCTATCCCGGCATTTTTAAGCAGGGGATCGAGCTGAACTGCCTGCGGATGAATGAACTGATGCCGTCCCTTCAGAGCCAGATTGACAATGGCTTCTCGGATTTTTCCATTGTGGCAAACCTTCTCCTGCAATACTGCAGGGCAGGTACAGTGAATAATCTCCACGGTTACACCGGTCCCTATCTGGATTACCTGGAGGACTGCGTGCCTTTCGTGGAAGAATCCATTTATTCGGATGACGTAAAAGACCGGCTCCATGCCACCAACCATATCCTGGGGATTCTCTGGGAGTATATCAAACCAATGGTGGAGGACACCAGGGAGAAGCTAAAAGCTGCTTCGGAGGAGGATGTGAAAAAACTGCTGAGCGGGATTCTGGGCGGCCAGATCCAGGGCGGCACCCCTCTGCCTTCCGGAAAAGGCGGAGCTATGCCGAAGCAGGCGGAAGCCGGAAAGAAAGCACAAAGCTCCAATCCACCTCTGCAGTTTTCTCCACAGGCACGCCAAAATATCATGTCCGGTGTGCAGGATGTGGTAACGGAAGAAGGCGACCGGATCCAGCTTGCAAAAACTTCCACCATTTTAGAAGAAAACAATCCAGGCATTACTTATAACCACCAATACCTGGGTTCCGGTTATGAGAAATCTGCCAGCGACCTTTTCCGTATCCTGAACAGTGTGGCAACGGAAAAAGCAGAGGAACAATACCAGCAGGAAATGACGGAAGAACTGCAGAAAGCGGCCAATGATATCCATTACGGCAACGCCCATGCAGGAATCCATGTGACGGTAAACCGGATGTGCAGTGTACCGGATGATCTGGTAAAAGCATATCAGTCCGTTGCACCGCCTCTTCTCCGGGCTTCAAAGAGGTTACAGAAGACCATCGCCCCACTCCTAAAGGAAGAAAGCGAAGGCGGGAAATTAAAAAACCTGCAGTTTGGAAAACGCCTGGATACAAGGGCGCTGCACCATGAGGACGGTACATTTTTTACAAGGACGAGGCTCCCTTCGGAAGAGCAAAAGCTGGCGGTAGGACTCCTAATTGATGAAAGCGGCTCCATGAGCAGCTTCGACCGGATCACTTATGCAAGGATGACAGCGATTGTACTCTACGATTTCTGTCAGAGCCTGCAGATACCGGTCACCATCTACGGGCATACCACGCCGGACTGTGAAGCCGGGGTGGCGCTGTATTCTTATGCAAAATTTGACTCCATAGATACTTCTGACCGTTATCGTTTAATGGACATGAGCGCCAGAAACGGCAACCGGGACGGCGCCGCCTTGCGTTATGTTGCAGAGCATCTGAGCAAACGTCCGGAAAACCAGAAGCTGCTCATCATCATTTCTGACGGGCAGCCTGCTGATTATGGATACAGCGGCACTGAGGCGGAGGCGGATCTGCGCGGGATTAAGAAGGAATATTCAAAGAAAGGAATCGTCCTCTTTGCTGCAGCTATCGGTTCAGACAAGGAGAACATCAAACGGATCTATCAGGATGGATTCCTGGATATCACAAAGCTCGAAGAACTGCCGAAGAACATGGCGCTTCTTGTGAAGCAGTATTTGAAATAATGGACACATTGAAATTCGTATTGTGCCGTATATTACCTGATGAGATGGTTCCTACGGTACGATACGAAACAGCTTAATAAATATTTAGAAAGAAGGGACATTGATTCATGAATCAGAATTATCAGACGAGGATTTCCCCTCAGATCTGCAAAGTACAGACAGACCGGAAACTGATTGCCGTCTATGACCAGTTGAAATGCGCTGCGCTGACACACTATGCACAGATCCATGCCAAAGGCGAGTATAAGGAAAATGACCATAAGGCAAATTCCCTGATCAAGCTCACCATCCAGGACTATTCCAACGGCACCGGCGATAAGAATATAATCGCCCAGTTCAACCTGGCTCCCGAACAGATCCAGTTTATTTTAACCCGGATCACTGCAGGGTTCCAGGAATTTGAATGGTCCCAGAGTAAGATCTACGGTGTGCCTGATGCGCAAGGATATTCTACGGCACAGCAGTTCTCTATCTCGCGTCACGTCTGCGACTCCAGCGGGCGGCCCATGAAGAGCCCGTGGCGGATTCAGATTGTAAACGGGAAAGGCGTGAAAGTCCAGAACCAGAAAGGCGGTTCCTATATGAAATCCGGAAGCTTTTTCGCGGAGAAAAATGCGTTTATCCAGCTGACGGATATGGACCTCTATACGCTCCTAAAGCGCACGGATTCCTATATCACCAACTGGGAAGCGTGTATGGCGCCGTCACTGATCGCAAACGGAAAGCAGGCGTATGAGAAACAACAGCAGGACTGGCAGTCACAGAATCTGGGGCAGGATCAAGGGTATGCTCAGAATGGGCAATATCAAGGGCAGGCCCAGAATTATTCCCAAAACAGTCAGTACCAAGATCAAACCCAGAATTATACACAGAACGGACAATATCAGGGACAGGCTCAAAACTACGCTCAGAACGGACAGTATCAGGGGCAGAATCAGACTTATGCTCAGCATGGGCAGTACCAGAATCCGGCTCAAAGCAGTTCCTATGCTGCCTGATTCCGTTTGCCCACGTTGCACATGAAAGAGAATCCCCAAAAATATTACAGAATACACCAAGTCAATAAATAACAGTATGTACTCTCTGAAATTATGAATATCTGATTTCAGATGTATATCACATATCAATCTGGAAAGGAAGCGGCTCTATGGCAGCTTCTTTTCCGTTAGAAAGAAGGTGAATCTATGAAATATACCGATATCTGCACATTGGATGCACAGGGGCGGATCGTGATCCCGACCAAGATGCGTAAGATTTTAAACCTTGTGAATCAGGATTCTCTGGAAGCGGAGCTTTCCGGCCAGGAGATTCATCTTAGGAAATGCGGGGAACTGCCAATAGATACACACAGGCTCGCATCCCTCCTTACCATCCTGTACAACAGCAACCGGCACACCGTTGCCCTCTGCTCCGATACGCAGGTCGTTAGCGCAGTAGGAGGTTTTCTTCCGGACAGAACCCCTGTCTCCAAGGAACTTTCTGCCTACATTCAGACTAAAAAAGAATATCTCCAGGACATGGGCAGACCAATCTATCTCACCTCCTGTCCAGGAGCGCCAGTCGCTGCACTTTTCCCTGTCCATGCCGAAAAGACTCTGGCATTAGCAGTGCTTTCTGCAAAGCCGCTTACCGAGGTGGAGATCGGCTGTGCAAGGTTAGTTGCAGCCACAATCGCACGTGAATTTGATTAGCAAAAAACAATCTGAACAGGAAACAGTCACTATCCTATACAGATTTCAATCACGAAAATTACAATCTACACCATCTATTTAAAAGAAAGGACAAAAATACTATGAAAAAAATACATCTATTAACCCCGGAACAACAACAGTTTGCAGAGCAGAACCATCAGATCGTAGACCGTTTTCTCTCCAGAAAAAGGCTGGATGCAGAAGAATTTTATGATGTTGTCATCTTCGGCTATCTGTTAGCCGTACAGGAATATCTGGAGAAACCCAGATTAGCCGATTATGCCTTCAGTACCATTGCATGGCGCAACATGAATGACTGCCTCATCAATGAATATACCTACTGGAGCCACGGGAAGCGTTCGGCTGTTACCGGTCCCTTAGAGGAGGAATATCTGTCCATTGACACGCTTCTCCCCAACCAGATGCAAAGGGCGGAGGAAACTCTGGATAACCAGAAACTGTTGGTCAAGCTGCTTGCCTATATCACCCCGAAAGAACAGGAAGTGGTCCGTCTGAAAGCGGACGGCTACACCTATCAGGAGATTGCAGAGAAATGCAGCCTCACCGTATATGGCGTGGAAGCCGTTTCAGCCGGATGCGCCGGCGGTTACGAAGTCTTGCCCTGATGTAGAGGAGGATTCCTATGAACGATTTGCAAATACAACGGGCGGCAGAGCTTCTTCAGAATGAATTTGGCCCGGAATGGCAGACCATTGCCGGAATGCTCGGCACAGAAGGACTGCGGAAGCGTGTAGGCAAAGAGCTCACATCCTTTATGGCGTTTCCAGAGCGCGGAAATGGCGGAGATAACCACTGGAGAGGAAACTGCTCTCCGGAAGTGGTTGCTTCCATCCTGCGCTATGTTCTGGACTGCAAGCGTTACTACGGCAAAGATATAAGCCAGTTTACCCTGATGGACCCCATGAGTGGTTCCGGCACTTCCCAGACTGTAGCAGACCAGTTTCAGGTACGTTCATTGCTTTATGACCTGAATCCTGTACCTGCTTATGGCTATGAGAACTGGAACGCATTAAAGAATGATGTGGAGGACTCGGCAGACCTGATCTTCTTTCATCCGCCGTACCACGACATCATCAAATACAGCGGAAATATGTGGGGACAGCCTCACCCGGA
>CAJTCH010000006.1 GCA_910574715.1 Lachnospiraceae bacterium
TGTTTTAGCGACTTTCTAAATAGAAATTTTCTTGTTATGTTTGTACTCAAAATTTCTAGTGGATAAGCCTTGGGTTTATATCAACTGTGAATAGTAACAAATTGCTATATTTTTTTCTGATTTCCTCTTGACATTTTCACTTTTATGCGATATCATAATACTAACAAAAGAAAAGGAGGACAGACCACCAAAAACTTAAATCTATAAATCAAAGAAAATATAAGAAAAGCGAGGTATCGTCCAATGGACACAGAGTTTAAGTAATCCACTGTACCGAAGAGAAGATTCGTACAGTGGATTTTACTTTGCATTTTTACATGATCTGTCAATCCAGTTTTTCTATTTTACATCTGTGTTTCTTATTTTTCCTGTCATATACAATTCTCTCCCCAAAACAAAAAATTCTAAAAAATCCGCACATTTTCCCCTCATTATCCGTTATACACTATAGGACGAAGCCCTCCCGCCCGCAAGGCTTGTATTGTGGGATGCCCTTGGGTATACTTTATAGGACAACAAGATGAACCTGCCGCAAAGGAGTACGCCTGCCGTGTTTATAGACTTAGAAGAACAGTATGACAAGATCTACCGCTACTGCTATTACAAACTGCATCACCGTGAAAAGGCCGAAGATATCACCCAGGAGGCTTCCCTGCGCTTTCTCGAAAATGAACATTATCAGGATACCGGGAAAGGCCTGCAATATCTGTACACGATCGCGCGCAACCTGTGTATTGACGAATTCCGCAGAAAACCCTTGGAAGAGCTGCCCCCGGATCTCCCGGAATCAACGGAAAACAAATTGGAGAATCAACTGTTAGATAGCATCTGCCTGAAAAATGCTCTTACCAGGCTGCCTGAAGAAGACCAGGAGATCCTGCTTCTCAAATATGTGAACGAAGTTCCCGCAGCCACGATCTGCCAGATCTATAACATCTCACGTTTCACACTTTACCGCCGGACAACGAAATCGCTGTCTCAGTTAAAAGAAGCTCTGTAGGAGGATAAATCATGAAATCATATCACAGATACCGAACTACACATACCGCAAAGCAGAATACCATTCGGCTCTTGCAAGAAGCCTGCGAAGCTCCCCCGCCGCTTCGCAGAGACTCATTTATACAAGCTCTGCCTAATCGCAAGATCAGCACTCTTGCCTTCCTGCGATTTCAGGTCGGCTATATCCCCAAATGGATCTGGGGGATGTCTGCCGTAATATTTGTTCTGGCGCTTGCAGCCGCCTGTCTGCTAGAACAGGATATTCTGCAGATACTATCCGCAGTCATTCCTTTCGTTGCCATAGCTTCCGGAATCGAAAGCGGCAGATCCCATATTTACGCCATGGCAGAATTGGAGATGTCGTCCCGATTCTCTCTTAAAAGCGTGATCCTCGCACGCATGGGAATCCTTGGACTCTCTCATCTGCTCCTGCTTGCCGCCCTGATCCCGTTGGGAACTCTCCATAATACGGCAGGCTTCCTGCAGACGGGCGTATATCTCCTGACACCTTATCTCGCAGCCACGCTGACAGGACTATGGATCAGCCGGAAAATACGCGGGAAGGAAGCCGGATATGCCTATCTGGGAACGGCGGTCTTCATCAGCGGATTCCTTATGTATATTCAGGCAGCGCTTCCGGACTGCTATCAGACGAGACATTTCCACCGATGGGGGATTCTCCTGGTCCTGCTGGCAGGAGCCGTAATATATGAATTTACCAAGATCATCCAGGAAACGGAGGAATTAGAATGGAACTTATCGTAGACAGAATATCAAAGCAATACCAGAACAAGATCGCGGTCGACCGCATTTCCCTGACATTCACCAAGGGAATCTATGGACTGCTTGGAGCGAACGGTGCAGGAAAGACGACTTTCATGCGGATGATCTGCGGCGTCCTGAGATCCGACAGCGGAACTATCACAATGGATGGAATGGACGTCACTACCGAGGAATACCGCTCATGGCTTGGGTATCTCCCGCAGGATTTCGGCTATTACCCGGAATTCACAGGTATGGACTTCCTGCTCTATATGGCGGTTTTAAAGGGAATGACAAAGCCCCAGGCCAGGAGGCGGGCCGAAGAATTATTGGAGCTTGTGGCTCTGACCGAAACTGCCCGTAAGAAGATCAAGACCTATTCCGGCGGAATGAAACAACGGCTTGGAATCGCCCAGGCGCTCCTTAACCGCCCCGGCTCCTCGTCCTGGATGAACCCACCGCGGGCCTGGATCCCAAGGAACGGGCGCGGTTCCGCAATATGATACAGGAACTTGGGAAAGAAAGCATTGTCCTGCTCTCCACCCATATTGTCTCCGATATCGAACATATTGCCGACAGGATCATCATGATGGAAGACGGCAGACTGATCTATCAGGGAACGTGGGAAGACGGCACGGACCTGGAAGAATTCTACCTGGGGACTGTGAACAAATAGACAAGGAGGAGACACATGCACAAGATATATATTTTATATGGATTTGAACTCAAGAAAATACTCATGCGCAAAATAGTCTGGATCACACTCGCGGTCATGATCGCACTCAATATCTGGATTCCCTTTGCCGACCTGTCCTCCATGGGCTACTGGATCAACGGAGAAGACTACACCGGATACGAATTCATGGCCATAGACAGAGACGCCGCCCGCAAATTATCCGGCTAAACTATCGACGATACGCTGCTCCGTAAGATGCAGGAATCCTATCACAATAAAGAAGACACAGAACCTGGTACAACATACGAGGTCGATCGTTCTACAGGTTTCCAAAGCTCCGTCGTCTCCGCAGATGACACAGAATCTGAAGAAACAGATACACCGGGAAATAAGACCGATATCAAAAACGCCCGCAAATACGCACCCTTATTTACCTATATAACAGAATTCATCAGCGACCACAATACCGCTCTGAACGTCAATGCGGAAGAATTATATCAGGAACGGCAGCGCGAAGTCTCCCAGTGCTGGATTGATCAGCTATTAGAAGAAGACGAGATCTCCTACTGGGAGAAAAAGGAACATCGGATAGCAATACCTCTGACCTACGAATACACCAAAGGCTGGATTGATCTGTTTAAGCATATCTGCCCCTTGAATTACATGCTTCTTCTGCTGACCGCAATGTGTCTATCAGGTGTATTCTCCATAGAACATCTGCGAAAGACGGACCAATTGATCCTTTGCAGCCGGCATGGGAAAGGGCCTTTGTATCTGGCAAAGATTCTGGCGGGCATCACGTTTGCCGTCGTATCCGCACTCCTGCTCTTCCTGGTTTCTGCAGGCACAAGCCTTCTGATCTACGGCGCAGACGGATTCCAAGCAGCTTTGCAGCTGGCGTTCCCCTCAAGCTCTCTGCCGATCAGCGTCGGCACGGCAGTGATGATCGTATTTGCCACGTTCCTGGTCGCTTCTGCACTCTACAGTATCGTTACTATGTTCTTATCCGGGTGGCTGAAAAATAGTGTCACAGTGATGGCAATCCTGGCCGGAAGCATGATATTTACCATGATGATCGATATCCCCTACGGTTTCCGAACCGCTTCTCAGATCTATGATCTGCTGCCCACTACATTGCTGGTACATTGGCAGCTATGGGATGACCGGCTTGTGTCGGTATTCGGAACCTATCTGACGAATTTCCAGACAGCATGGGGAATCTATCTGATAACCGGAACGGCGCTGATCTTAATCGGTGCAAGAATCTATAGGAAAGCTGCACGATAATACAAAACGGGAGAAGTGACCCTCTCACTCTCCCGAACAGGTTACTTTATCAGACGGCAGCCCGCTTAGAAAGAGACAACAAGCTGCATCTTAAACCGCTCTTCGCCATACACGGCATGCGGCACATCCTTTGGCATCACAAGCGTCTCTCCTTCTTCCAGGAAGAATATCTCTCCTCCAACCGTGAATCTCCCTTTTCCTTCCAACACTGTAACCATGGCATCTCCGCCCGATGCATGAGTCGAGATCTCTTCGCCCTTATCAAAGGAGAAGATCGTCATGCTGACAGACGTATTCTGCACCAGAGTCTTACTGACTACCTGACCCTCCTGATAATTTACCAAATCCTTAAGTCTTAAGCTTGTCTGCTTTTCAATATTCTTATACATCCTATATTCTCCTATATTCTCCTGTTATAGTATCACTTCTCACATGGCGGATCCATCAGATCCTGTCCGCATCGGCAGTGCCTTACACTCTTTCACACTCTCTCATGTGTTCGTCTCACGTCTAGTGTGCAAGCTTCTCCCCATCTTTATATATTTTTCAATCACGCATTCATGAACTTTCTCTTCTTTGTCATAGTTAATCCCCACCAAAAGAATACCCCCAGTATAGCCCTCTATCCAGGAAGCATATCCCTTATCCTTAATCTGCCGGATCGCACCGCTGGCCGTCTTATCCCATTTCAACTCAACAATCAGCGCTGGACGGTTCACATCCCGCTTCGGCAAATAAACCACATCTGCGAAGCCTTTCCCCGAAGGTAATTCCATGATTGGATTCACATAGTATGCTTTCGCACTATAATAAGCCATAAGCACCGCACTGGTAAGCGAGCTTTCATGATTATATTTCAGGACAGAAGAAGTCTCGTTGTGAATCGCAGACATTTCTTCCGCCACTGTACTTCCATCCAGAGCCCATGTACTCTCCAGAAGCTTTCTGGAACGGTCCAACGCCTGAATCACGCCATCCCAGCCTCCGACCTTAACTGCCCGCATGAATTCCTGCTCAATCTCCCGGTTCGGAATCAATACCTCGCTCATATCCTTGCCATAGGTCAGATAACCGAGATGGATCAGCAGCGTCAACACATCATCTTTTGTCCGAAACACTGTCATATCATTCTGGAATGTGGAAGGATCGATCACACACCGCCCATTCCCAAGCATCGTCAAGACTGCTTCCTTCAGTCCGTCAAAGTTCAGATCTATATATACCTTCAATACTTCATAAGTCTCCGTACCTGTCCAGTAACTCTGAATTTCATTCCACGTCAGAGCATCTGCCACAGATTTAGGATTATAGATATGGAGCTTTCCCACACGGTATCCATCATACCATTTCTCCAACTCCGCATAATCCGCCCCTTTAAAAAGCCCCCGCATAAAATCCAGATACTCCTTCTGTATTTCTTTACATTTTTTCGCAATTCGAAATACACAGTCCCATTCATCTATAATAAAGACAAATCCCTTCCCCGACTGAATAAAGATCTGGTCAAGAGCAGTTTTTAATCTGCTGTCCAGACCAAAGCCTTCATAGTCTGAAAACTCTTTCATCAATTCCGATACTACGCTTTTCCCTATATCACTAATAAATGAATCAAGCTCTCTTTCTGATTCTATGAAGCGCTGCACATCAATTCTGATTACATAATGTTGATTCTGGTGCATCGGAAAACTCTTTTCCTTCGCAATCTTTAATCCTGCGAAAAGCTCTGCCGAATCGCAGCCGCAGCTATAATAAGCCGCCAGCATATTCGCCGCCATCGATTTGCCAAAACGGCGCGGACAGCTGACATATATGAACTTTCTCTCCGTACTGTATACTGCATTCACCTTTGAAATCAGCATACTTTTATCAATATATATGCTGGAAAAACTAGTACATCATTGCATTAATCTTGAAGTAATAGTGCTTGATATTCGTGTCAGCTGTGCGTCTACGAACCGACGGTGTAGCGGGCTACATCTAGGTTCGAAGGCGTGCAGATGGCAAGGATAGCAAGTGCTTATTACTCGAAAATTAATGCAATGATGTACTAGAGTCCCGAAATGGAGTATTCCCCGGATTTACATAAATCCCCATACTTATTCAGCTCCTTTCAATCTTTCGCTGATTTTATTTTATCACCGGGTCTATCCTCAGGCAAGCAAATTCCCGTCTTATCCCAAAAAGCAAACAAGCAAGACTCCCACACCACCGGAAACCTTGCTGACAGTATTAAATATTATATATTCCCAAAATTATACTCCCACTTTCTTCAAATATCTTAGCTTCTTCCAACGCTCCTATCCGAATCAGCATCTTTACAGTATCTTTCACTCCTGCCATATAAGAAATATCCGCATATCTGCTCCGCGCCGTCTCCATACAGGCCACGTAATCATTCACCAACAATCTCTGGCGTCTTGTCAGATCCAATTCAATGTATCTTTGCTCCAGTTCTCTCTCGTCTTCATGGTCTCCCTGATAAATTATGTCTGACATGCAAAGTTCTTGCCGGCTCTTATCCATGAATTGTCCCATACCCATGTCCATCATTTTTTTCAAAATTCGCTCCATGTGTCTTCCTCCTTTGATATTATGATGTGTAAGAAATTTAATCAGACTTTCAGAACTTCCATTTCTATATTAAAATCACGCCAAACAGCTGTCAATTAAAATTGTTCATCAAATATCGTCATCTTTCGACAAAATCAAAGCCCCCGCGGGAATATAAAACCCCGGAAATATTTATAAGAAATATTCCCGGGATAATCCATAAGATCCTGTCTTTACTATATACTGATATTCCTGCGCTTCTTAGCACGCAGCGCCTTCCTCCTGCGTTCCGCTCTCACATGCATGTAATACAGATACATCACTACCAGGATACCTGCCGCGCACACGGAACACACCAGCCCCGCCGTCCACTCAATGGACAGCACGCTGTTCTTCTCTATTGGAATCTCTTCGCCTTCCTGAGGCATAGAGACCGCCTTCTCTGGTTCTTCAAAGATGACCTCAATATTCTGGTCCTCTCTGATGTTCTGAAGAAGATATCCCCCTTCAAAATCCTGTCCGCCGCCGGACTCCATCAGATCCTTCCCATTCACCGTAAGGTGGGTAAGCTCATAACCCTCCCACGGCGTACAGTCGATCTGCACATCCTCTCCTCTTGAAACTCTCTGTCTCGTCATCTTCTTATCATTATAAGTTACATTGACATACAGATTGTACGGCACCTCTATCTGATAGAACCGAATCCGCTTCACACCGTCGGCCCCCTCGACATTGACTGCCGCAAGGAACACTCCCGGTTCTGTCTCACATATGGACTCCGGCTCGTCCATCACCACATTCTCCAATCGGAAGTCAATCTTCGGAGCCGCCACAAGCGCCCTCCTGGATATAGAATACACCTGAAGATAATCTCCGATCCCAATATTCAAAGTCAGCGGAAAATTCAGGATATAATCTCCCGACACTTCCAGATCCTGAAAATTATAACCCTTACCGGACTCCCCATACTCCCCCAGATCTTCTACAAGCCGGAAATTCTCATCCAGTATCTTGAAACTGTATCCGTCTTCCGCATTCGTCTGGATCATATACTGGTTCGTATCTTCCATATAACCGATCCCCAGAAGATTATACTCGTCACTGACCTTAATGGTTCTCTTGTAAGCCAGTGTATCCGGATCCATCACATAGACACAGCCTCTGTTCTCCGGTATGGTATTCGTATATAACGCAACATATATCTCATGAGTATTCGGATTATAGGTCATCCCGTTCCCGTGTTCCCAGCATGTATCTGCAACCCGCTTCGCAAGCGAATAACGTTCTACCGGATTCCCGTGCTCATCCACATCGTTCTTATAATATGCGGAAACTATATCGCTGTCAGCCGGACTGTCCGATACATTATCGATCGTAATAATGTAATCCTCTGTCGCACATATGGACTGAACATCCCCCGCTGCCTGATCCTCATACTGAAGCTCCCAGTTCAGGTCATCAAACGCTCCGTCTCCTTGAATCTCTGCATGGCTCACACTCCCCGCGAGCATGAAGAGACAGAAGACCCCTAACAATCTTGCAATTATCTTCTCCCCCATGATTGTTCTATCTTCCCCCCTATTATTATAATCATCTACAATTGCTCCACCTTCCTGTCTATTATAATATAAGTTTGGGAAAATGTACACGATAATAATCAGTCAAATCCAAACTTTTCTCCTTCTTACTAAATCACCAATATTATTGTGCAAAAAAATAGCATTATTGTACAAATCGCTAAAAACCTTGATTTTACGCGCTTTTCAAGCCGTCATTTTGTATAATTATCTTTTTTAACATTCTTTTCGATATGTTCATATTGACGAAGCAAATACCACATGCTATACTTCAACTTAACAACACTACTCTGTAAGACGGAGTTCAATAAAAGGAGGTTTTTAAGTGATGAAAAAGTTTGCAGCATTATTTCTGACCGTTTCTATGGTTTGCGGATTAGCCGCATGCAGCAGCAACAGTGGCGGCGGCTCCTCAGACGGCGGGTCTGAGTCCAAGGATGAAGGGGGATCTGATGGAAAAGTTGCGATTAATGTTATCGCTGCCCAGTATGGTCAGAACACCAAGACATGGTGGGAGGATTTTGTCAAGGAATTTACGACAGAATATCCTGACATCGATCTGACAGTTGAAGTTGAATCCTGGAATGATATTTACACAGTAGTAAATACACGTATTTCCAACAACGATGCTCCCGACATTCTGAACATCGACGTATTTGCCAACTATCAGGCGGACGATCTTCTGCTTCCTGCCGAAGATTTTGTATCTAAGGAGACCTACGACAAGATGTATCCGGCATTCTTAGAGCAGTCTAATGTAGACGGAACAATCTGGGCAATCCCAGATTTGGCTTCTGCCCGTGCAATGTACTACAATGCCGACATTTTAAAAGATGCTAACGTAGAAGTTCCTACCACATGGGATGAGCTGACTGCAGCCTGCGAGGCTATCAAGAAGCATGATTCCAAGATCTATCCATGGGGCATTGATATGACTACCGACGAAGGCCAGGCAGCATTTGCTTACTACACCTGGAACAACGGCGGCGGTTTCGTGGATGACGACGGCAACTGGACCCTCAATTCCGACGAGAATGTAGAAGCTATTGAGTATGCGATCGGTCTTGTAAACGACGGCTATACCAACAGCGATCCGGCCAATGACACCCGTTATGACCTTCAGGATATGTTCGGAGCAGGACAGGTTGCTATGATGATCGGACCTAACAGCATTCCTACATACATTGCTGACGGCGGATATTCCATCAATTATGAGGTGGCTCCGATTCCTACGAACGGCGGCAATGATTCTGTTTCCGCAGGCGTTATGGACCGTTTCATGTGCTTCGACAATGAATACTCTGATGCTGAGCTTGACGCGATCAAGACATTCTTCGATTTCTTCTATGAAGATGCCCGTTACTCCGAGTGGGTACTGATGGAAGGCTTCCTGCCTGCTACATCTACCGGCGGAGAGATCCTCGCAAAGGAAGATGAGAGTATGGCAAGCTGGGTTGATATCGTAGGAAGCTGTAACTTCTATCCTACAGCCAAGACTGAATGGGACGATGTAAAACAAGGCGTTATCAACGCAGAACAGCAGGCATTGCTTGGGGGTAATGTAAAAGAACTGTTAGATGAGCTTCAGGCTGAAATCGCAGAATAAGATCTTATAATGGGCCAGACTGTCATGGTCTGTCCCATTTTTTAATCTTAATACCCCGCAGCTCGCTGCGGGGTATTCAACTTTAATAAATTATCTAATAATTTTAAGGAGGTGTCTCTGTGAAGAATAAAACCTTTCGCAAGGCAGAACCTTATATCTGGATTCTGCCTAGTATCATCCTGATGGCGATCTTTATCCTGGTTCCGATCGTATTTGTCTTCAGGATGTCTCTAAGCGAAGTCAGCAAAGCAGGTATCATCCGAGGATTTTCCGGTTTTGCCAACTTCACCAAAGTAATGAACAGTTCCGCTTTCAAGCTGGTCTTACGCAACACGATCGTATGGACGGTTGCCGTAGTAGTATTATCCACCGTATTGGGCTTCATACTTGCCCTGATGCTGAACAATGAATTCCGCGGACGCAAGATTGCGCGGGCTATCATGGTTTTCCCATGGGCAACGACACTGGTTATACAAGCCAGCGCCTGGAAATTCATCATCGACACTGATTATGGTACGCTGAATACCCTGCTGCTTCGTCTGGGGATCATAGATAAGGCCATAAACTGGACCCCGACCGCGGGAGCATATTTCACATGGGAGATTGCCTGCGGTATCTTCGTAACGATTCCATTCGTTACGTTCTGCGTCCTTTCCGGTCTGCAGAGTATTGACACAAGCTATTATGAAGCGGCTACGGTAGACGGAGCCAGCTATTGGCAGCAGCTCTTCCAGATTACCATGCCTCTGGTAAGTTCGTCCCTGACGGTCAGCACAGTGTTGAACATCATCTATGTTTTCAACTCCTTCCCAATCATCTGGACGATCACCAAGGGCGATCCTGCTAACCATACAGATACCCTGGTTACATACCTCTACAAGCTGGCCTTCTACAATGGAAAACAAGGGCAGGCCGCGGCAGTTTCTGTTATCGGTTTCATGATCCTGCTGATATGCGCCAGTGTATACATGATCTATACCTTGCGGAAAGGAGATGATTGATTATGACTAAAAAACCTGGCTCTTTTAAGAAATTAATCTTACGGATCCTGCTCTATGCAGTGATCTTTGTGGTATGTATTATTACTCTGTATCCGTACTTTGCCATGTTCTGTACTGCATTAAAGAGCCGAGCAGAGATTTTCTCCATGGAAGGGACTATACTTCCGATCACGTCGCTATGGTCCAACTTCCTTGATATCTGGCATCGGGCGCCTATGGCCAATTACCTGTTCAATTCTCTTCTTATCGCCGGCGGCTCTACTATCATCGCCATGCTCTGCGGTATTCCTGCCGCTTATGCCCTGGCACGTATGAAGTTCAAGGGACAGACCATCTTCCTGGGATTCGTTATTGTATCCCAGATGTTCGCTCCGGTCGTCCTTCTGATCGGTATTTATAAGGTAATGTCTATTCTGAGCCTGACAGACAGTATCATCGGCCTTATCTTCATCAACGCAGCATTTAACCAAGCGTTTACGATCTGGCTGCTGCGCGGAACATTTATTGGGATCTCCGTAGAGATGGAACAGGCTGCGACCATCGACGGCTGCAACCGCATTCAGGGTATGACCAAGGTGCTGCTCCCGGTAGCTGCTCCTGGTATTGTAACTACTCTGATCTTCATCTTTATCAATGCATGGAATGAGTACACGGTTGCATTATGTCTGATCTCTACCAGCGAGCGTGAACCTCTGACGGTAGGTATCAACATCTTCAACGGCTACAATATGATCGAGTGGCAATATCTGTTCGCCGCATCGCTCTTCGCTATCATACCTGTAGTAATCCTATTCATGGGTATTGAGAAGAACCTGGTAAGCGGTCTCGCTTCCGGCGGTGTAAAGGGCTAAACACATAGGGGCTAAACACATAGGGCTGCCGTACTTTCGTACGGCAGCCCGCTCTCTTACCAGAGTTTCTTTCCCGCTGCTTCCTTGGTCGCGAATGGTCCCGGCACTGCTGCCACGCTTCTGTGTTCACCCAGATAATCCTCTGTAAATATGATCTCCGTTCCGTCCGGATCCTCGAATCTCTGCTCAGGCTCGAATGCATATCCAAGGATATCACTGTTAATGATACCCGTCTTGAACTCGTCCATCAGATCGTATACATTGGTCTTAAGGAAATATCCTCCATCCTGTTCAACCAATTCTACACTCACCTTGTCTTTATCATTTACCAGATTGGACGCCTCTTTCTTATATGCCTTCGCACCGTTAAAATAAGCATTTCCATTGATCCATACAGGCAGATGCCCGAAATGATACTTCATCAGCTTATGCATGTCTGCCGGCTTATCCATCTCAAAATTAGCGATCCACTCGTCATAGGTCGGATACTCATCGAAAACTTCTGTTCCGGCCACCTGATTATCAAAACCAAAATCCTTCGCTTCCTTCTCATCTGCCATCGGCTGATAATTCTGGATGAAGATATTGTTGTAGATACGATCGTCTCCATGGAGGATCGTGTTAAATCCTGCCACCTCTGTACGGTGACGGATATGATACGGTGTGTAACGAGGCTGTCTTCCTACTTCGTCGTCAGCATGGTCGGTTCCCGCGCCGACAGCGGTAAATGATCCGAGCATCAGGTTATGTACGCATGCCACACCTTCCGTTGCAATACGGACTGCCGCCCTTGAAAGCATGATATTGTTATCGATCAATGTCGGGCCGTGGCTTACCTCCACGAAGATGTCCTGGCTGCACATTGCGCCTTCTGCCATCGGTGTTCCTTCCGGTGAATGATTATCGTGGAGCAGGTTCTGGGAAATTCGCGTGCCCTGCGCCTCCCAATCAGTCCAAATACCCATGGTCGAATGATGAATATGGTTGCGCCGCATCACTACGTCAATGGCAGCGTGAAGCTTGATTCCTGAGATCTCCGCCCCGCCCAACTGCTGCATATTGTTGATATGATGGATATGGTTATCCTCGATCAGACTGAACACACATCCCATACGGCCGACGATACCGGTCTGTTCACAGTGGTGGATGTGGCAACGCCTTACAATATGGCTTCCTACCGTCTCCTTTGTCCAGCCGTGGTACTGACCGCGGCATACAGCGTCGCGCTCCATCTGTGTCGGACTTTTTACCTTCTTAATTGTAAAATAGTGATCGTTCTCCTCGTCATAATATTTACCGAGAGAGATTCCGCTGCACTTACTGTTGCTGATATCACAGTCCTCGATGATCCAACCCTTTGACCAATGAGGTCCGATCATTCCGTCCTGATAAGCGGCCGGCGGCGCCCACGTGGTAGCTGCTTTATTCACGGTAAATCCGCTGAACGTAATATAACCAATTCCTGTCTTCGACGGCATGAAGCAATTCCTTCTGACATTGATCTCTACCTTCTCCTCGTTGGGGTTCTTGCCCTGGAAATTCGCGTAGATCACTGTCTCACTGCCGTCCTGCTCGGTATACCACTTATACACGGACCACTCCGGTTCCCATGACGGCGCATATACCTCGCCCTTGATACATTCCTCTAAACTCTCTGTCTCATAGAGCTGACGGTCGTTCAGATATACAGCTCCCGTATGCCTTACCACCGGCGCGAAATACCAGTCGCCGCCTACAAACGTCGTATATGGATTATAACTTCCAAATACCCCGTTATCCACACGATAAACCCACACATTGTCCTGATATCTCTCCCATCCGACAGCCGGCTCCGCGCCCGTGATCTCTGCGCCCAGCGGCTCTTCACTTCGATAGGTAATGCGGGCATCCTCAGTACCTGCATATACCGGATCTACAGACTCCCGGTAGATTCCTGGTGCAACGATAACCTCATCCCCGGGTCTTGCCGTCTTTGCTGCATCATTGATGTGTCTGAAAGGTGTCTCTTTACTGCCGTTTCCCTGCTTAGGCGCGACGCAATTGACATAAATCTTCATTCTATGTACCTCCGATTTCAAATATTATCTGAAATCTATTCTAGCGCATTTTACAGTCTCATGTTTGTATTAAACTGGTTATATTTGCACTGAACTGGTACATAAAATTCTTAGTTCGGATGAACTCGTCTATACGTTGTCTATCGACGCAGCCACCGCTGCGCCTCATTCCTCCGCCTTGCATATGAAAAATCATTCTGCGTCATTTGACTAGTACATCATTGCATAATTAACAGTGGATAATGTGCTTGATATCTGCGTCAGATGTGCGTCTACAAGCCGACGGCGTAGCGGGCTACGTCTAGGATTGGAGGCGTGCAGCTGGCACAGATAGCGAGTGCAGAATTCACTGCTAATTACGCAATGCTGTACTAGAAACTTACTTTTCGATATAGCACTAATGCAAGAGACGGGCGCTGGCAAACTTCTCGTAATACTTCTTCGACTTCTCTTCTGTAAGGTTAAAATGCTTCTGCAGCTTCATAAGAATCCTTTCCTTGGGAATCTGTTCTTCCAAATTGTCCAGGATTACTGCCTGAATACCTTCTTCTCTTACTTTTTCTGTTACCTCTTCCGTCACTCTCTCTGTTACCTCTTCCGTCACTCTCTCTGTTACCTCTTCCGTCACTCTCTCTGTTACCTCTTCTGTTATTTCTTCCAACATTCCTTCGTATCTTATCTGCTCTATGGAACTCAACTCCGTTACCTCCTTCCACAGTTCCTCATTATCAGCGTAATCGATATACTCTGAGATCGTAGACATAAAATTCTCCCCGTGTGGGTACATGATTGCATTCAGGAAACGAAAAAGTTCATATCCTTCATCCTCCTCATTTCCATTATACACCTTATTCCCCAATTTAATAACTACCAATGTCATTAAATCATAATGTTCTCTAGGAACTTCATTAGGAGCCGTGTTCTTCGTATTCACTATCTCATAGACCTGTATACTGTAACGGTTCTCCTTCAGAATATCATCTCTGCAGATAAAGATACTGTAACACTTAGATAATTGATTGTAATCCGTTCCCTGTAAAACCAGAGATAACTGAGATGACAGACGTCTCGCAAGATAATATACTCCTCTTTTCTCAATTGGATATCCAGGCATATATGTCTTCTGCGGTTCTACGTCTATATGTAGGTTAATCTGTATATCTTCTGTGGAAAGCAGTGGATTCTTGGCTCGAAACGCCAGATCGAAAATAGATGTTTTCTCGTTCAAATGGATGAATTCTATACTGTCACCTCTTACCTTCGTGTTAGTCCTGCCCGGCGACACTTCCATCGTACTGATTATCGACTCAGCCTCTATAAATTCCTGAACTTCTTTTCGACTGTAACCTTTATATTCTGTAACCGTATCCCGAAGGATTACTGCCAGCACTTCCACATATTGCAGAAGCGTCTTACTCTGCTCATCCAATCCTTCCGTATCTGCCGTAATCTGCATAGCACTAAGCGACTCTATGCTCCCGTTAAGTTTGTCCAAATTACATCACCTCATTCTGTCGAAACTGTGTTATACTGAACGTCAGATGTACCTGCCGCGAGTATAGTCATTATCTTCATAATAATATAAAAATAAGGGATTGCCAATATAAATCATCCGACATATTTCGACATAAATATCTTAAAACTATCGCTATGCAACCTCAGTTTGCGTACAGCCAGACTGCTGCCCCATCCGGACGGATCATGATCAGAAGCCAAGACGGGAAACAGCTCGCCGGATGTTATAAGGCAGTGTCCTCCCGCATATCCTGCCTTAAAAAATCTGCCGATATGATACCTCAATATGCACTTTATGGAGTGGATTCGCAGTCATTCTGGGGAAAATCGAGAATACTCCTTGGCTACTATAGTGATGCCAATAGTATCCGGGAAGAAATAAATCAGATTCTTCTTGCAATTGAAGACGGAATGGTCTCTTAAGAGTTAAAATACGCCATTCCGGAACCGAAGATTTCCTTGCGTATGGAGCTTAAGAAGCTGCTGAAGCTTGGCTAAAATCACTGAAAACCAAGGGGATTATAACTTCGTTCAAGTCATAATCCCCTTGATAAAATGTCCTGAATTTACAATAATACCCTGCTTTGTCCGTTACTTTATCATCATTCCCATAATATAAAGATCGTAGTATTTCCCGTCCAATAATGTCTGGTTCTTACAGCAGCCTTCCACAACGAACCCAAACTTCAGATACAGTGAACAGCCATTGTATTGTCTGTTCTTGTATCCAGGCGGATCCTCGTAGTCACACCGTTCCCTTTACACCAGTTTATCAACATCTGAATCAGCTTACTCCCTATTCCCTGTCTCTGGTATTCCTTCGCAACAACAATCCCCAGTTCTCCTTCATGCCGGAATTTGATCTTATGACTGGAACTAATCGTTGCAATCCCCACGATCTTCTCACTGTCAAGAGCCAGAAGCATCGTATTGTTGATATCACCCTAAAGCTCATTGATCTTAGCTTCCTGCGCCTTCACATCAAGCGGATACTCATCCTTCTCGAAGCTCAGGAAGCTCGTCTCTCCCCCTACATAATTATAAAAATCTACAATATTCTCTGCGTCTTCCGCTGCCGGGTTACGGTATGTAATCTCACTCAAAGGAATCTCCTTTCTCTCTCATCACTCTCTTCCAACACATCCTCCAGATCGCTCTTCTTCTCCCTGTACACCGTCAGCATAAAATCAATCAGATATGCCCCCATGATCACGCTCCCTAAGATCTTCCCCGCCCGCGCCGGGACACAGTCTACCATACTCACAATCATCTTATGTAAGAACAGAAACAACGCCACCGTATAGAATCCCCAGGCAATCGAACTCTCCAGACAGATAATCCCCTGATAATTAAAGGGCTTCTCCTGATAATCCCACCAGATCTCTCCGAAGACTCTCTGCATAATACGCGCCGTCACGAATTCCAACGTTGTAGCAAGAAACATGCCTAGCACAAATAACCGAAACGGATTCTCACTGTACGGACGCAGAATAAAGAACACCGTCAGCGCACCGAATCCATAGATCGGGCACATGGGCCCCCTCGCAAATCCTCTGTTCGTAATCTTCCTGTTACAGATGGACATATAGATCGACTCCACAAGCCATCCCAATATACTGTATAAGACAAACCAAAGCAACACCTGGTATGCATTTCCTCCAAAAATCCTGTTTTTCCACCACATCATGTATCTTCTCCTAGAAATAATGTCCATATTATACCCTTGTTAATATGATTTGTCAATTTTTAGCGAAATATTAGCAAGATATTTTCCCAGAAAACATTACAGTTCACTGCCTGACCGGCTGCCCTGCTGCCAGAAAACATCTTTCGTCATGGGAATAGATCACACCGACCGCCTGCAAATAGGCATAGATAATCGTCGTCCCGACAAATTTCATGCCCCGCTTCTTCAAATCCTTCGACACCATATCGGAAAGCTCAGACCGGGTCTGTCCCGTCTCATAAATTACCTTACCATCCGTAAAGTGCCACAGATAATCGGAAAAGCTCTGATATTCCTGCTGAATTTGACAGAATATCCGTGCATTCGTCACTGCCGCCCGGATCTTCAGCTGATTGCGGATGATGTCTGGATTATTAAGAAGTTCTTCTATTTTCTCTTCCCCATAACCGCAGACCTTCTCCAGATCAAAATCGTCAAATGCCTTCCTGAAGTTCTCCCGCTTATTCAGCACACATTCCCATGTCAGGCCGGCCTGAAACGCCTCAAGTACCAACATCTCAAACAGCTTATGATCGTTATGCACCGGAACTCCCCACTCTTCATCATGATACCGGATATATCTCTCGTTCTTAGGATTCGCCCACTGGCACCGCATCTTTCCATCCGTCCATTCCATACTTCCATTCCTTCCTGCTTCTATCTCTTCAACATCTTCATCTATTATACGGAATCTCAGGCCGGAAGTCAAATACTCCTCCGCCCGCAGGGAACAGCTTAATCTCTGTTGATGGTGTCCAGTTCCGCCCCTCCTTCGTCACTTCCGTATGATTCCAGGCAGAAGCAACCAGAGAAGTCGGAACCTGCTCTTCAAGCAGATAAGAAGCCGCCGCAAGCTCGCAACTCATTCACTCCTTCCACTGATACCCTGATCCCCGGACCGTGATCAGGTGCTCCGGCTTAGACGGGTTCTTCTCAAGCTTCTCCCGAAGACGGCGCACATATACCGACAGGGTATTGTCATCTACAAAATTCCCGGCGCCGTCCCACAGTCTGTCCAGGAGTACGCCTCGGGTAAGGATTCTTCCGCTGTTTTGAAGCAGCAGACAAAGAAGCCTGTACTCTGCTCCTGTAAATTCCACCGGCTCGCCGCCGATAGAAACTCTGCTTTCCGCAAGATTGACCGACAGATCCCCCGACCGCAAGACATTCTCCCCGGTACTTCCAAGGCTGCTGCGGCGCAGCAGCGCCCGGATACGGGAACACAGCTCTCCTAATTTGAACGGTTTCGTGATATAATCATCTCCCCCGCAGTCAAGTCCCCGGATCACACTGGTCTCCTCGTCCGATGCCGTCAGGAAGATGATCGGAACCTGATTGCCGGATTCCCGAAGCTTCTCACATAATGCAAAGCCATTCCCGTCCGGCAATGTCACATCAAAAAGAAGGAGGTCAAAATCAGGCTGCTCCCCGAGCAGTCTGAAAGCCTCCTTTATGGTTCTAGCAACTTCTATCTCATATCCGTTTTTCTTCAAAGAATATGTCAGTCCGTCAACTAGGCTGATATCATCCTCAAGAAGTAATATTTTCTGCAAACAAATCGCCTCTCTTCATCGTAATATCCTTCTTTCACATATATTATACACGATTCTGAGAAAATATCTGCTTACAAAAATGTAAGGAATCGTTCCTGATATCCTACCGGACGCGAAGTCTCTGTCCTACATAGATCAGATTGGGATTACGGATCCCGTTAAGCTGAACCAACCTCTGGTAAGTCGTACCAAACCGGCTGGCGATCCCGCTTAAGGTATCCCCCGGCCTCACTACATAATACGCTTCCTGCCCCGATCCGGCTGTCCTCACCGGTACCCGGATCACCTGACCTGCATAGATCCTGTTCGGGTTCTGGATCCCGTTTAACTGAGCCAGAACTGCCGTGCTGGTACCATACCTTTTGGCGATCCCGCTTAAGGTATCGCCATACCGTATCCTGTAGGCGATCATCTGCTCCGGCTGCGGAACTGGTTCCGGTTTCGGCTCTGGTTTCGGCTCCGGCTCCGGTCTGCCGTCCCTTCCCGCGTACCGATCCCAGTCAGCCGCATTTCCATAGAATACATCCAGGTCCAGATTACCGTTATATCCGTCAAGCCGCCCTTCCGAAGTATACTGGTACAGCGTAGGCGCCTTCCACGCTCCCATCCTCTTGGGCAACGGTGCATCCGGATTATAACCCATCTGTACCCCAAACGCATAGTAATAAGCGTTCCACAGACGATAGCCGGCATCCGCCACCGAACTCCAGTCATGGCCGTTGACCACGGAATTGCTCATATAGACGAAGGGCTTCACCCCCGTTAACTGATGAACACGATCCAGCCACTGCTTCACCCAGTCCACACTATTCGTTGCCGCCGTTATCTCCCAGTCCAGCACCAGGATCGCTTCCTTCACATATCCTTTGACATTCTCTACAAAATGCTCTGCTTCATCATCCGCGTTATTGCCGCCGGCAAAATGGTACACGCCCAGCTTCTTCCCTAGGCTCTTAGCCTGTGTGAAAGCCGGATCACAATGGGGGTTCACATAAGAGGTCCCTTCGGTTGCCTTGATGACTACAAATTCACACGGCACCGCCGCCAGGTCGATTCCCTTCTGCCAACTGCTGATATCAATTCCATTCATACTCATAAATATCGCTCCCTTCTATATATAAATATGAAAAAGAACGATATCCGGTACTAAAAATAAAGCATTCAGCACTCTCTCCTGCAATACGCCCTCACCGTCAGCCACAGAAACAGTGCAATCTTAAGAGTATCCTGAACATTCTTACATCTTGCCGATAAAAATAATGTACAGCTTACCATAGCAAGAATCGGCAGGAAACCTCACAAAGTTATGGCAGCCTGTGTCCGCCCTACATTAAGAGCCGGTATCACAAATGTCGTCCATAGCATCTGCACCGACGTTTTAAGCCCGTCCGCTCCGAATGCCAGATGTATCCTTCCGCCAATTCCAGAGAATGAACGTCCGTTCCTGCTTTCCCTACTATTTTCTGTTGGATTGCTCCCATGCGTTTCTGGTATGAAGTCATAATCCCAGGAACACCCGGATGCCCCTGCGCGGCTGATAATGCGGCTTCCTTGCTTCCATACCACTCTACCACTTTTGCAAAATTCTGGTTCTTATCAAGGTCAGGATGATCCATGACGGCTTTGATCTTCTTAAATGGAATGTCAAACTGAAAGAAATTGACACAGCCTTCGCATTTCTCAAGATCGTGAGATATCTGCCGAAGGATGCAGAAAAGAAATACCTTGCCGGTATCTTAACAGATTCCGGCGGGGAAATTCCCCGCCATTTTCACAGTATAAGAATTCCTGTCTTAAAAGAATGGTCTCTATGAGAACGGCAGCTCCTCACCATCTTCATCCCACTCCATCAATTCCTGTTCAACCACCTCGTCATATTCCTCCAGGATCTTCTCTATCCGTCTTTCCGCTTCCTGATTCCCCGAAACCTTATACAGTTCGCCCGCCGCAATAAAGAGAACCTCATTCTCATCTGTACACTCCGTATCTTCATGGATGTATTTCTCGATCAATGCTTCTGCCTCTTCATAATTACCGCCGTTCATATACGCATACACACCTGATGATACTGCCAGCATATTGTCCTCTTCCTTCTCCATCCATTCCCTGCTCAGCCTGACAGCCTCTTCATTCCTTCCAAGATTCCCCAATGCAGAGATTCTTAAAAAATCAAAATCTGATGACGATATCTCCTTCCATGCGAACATCTCAAGCATATCCACACACACCTCAAGCAGTTCTTCCCACATACCGCGCATATCAAGCTCACCGATGTAATCCTCAAGCCATCCTTCTATATCATATACAAAGTCCGTCACATCATCCAACTGATATAATTCCTGCGCATATCCGGCGTCCCTGCTCCGCTCCTCCCTGACGATCTCTTTGAGGAGATCAAACGCAGCTCCCCAACAGGAGCTATCCTGATCGATCCCCATCATATTATTATAGCATTTTCCAGTCAAACTGTTAAATCTTCTCCATTTTGTGTTCATTTTCTTTTTCCTTTCTAGGATTTGATGTAATTCTATTATAATTCTTTTCTTCCCCAAAAACAAGCAATACCGCAGTGCTTGCCCCGATTGTTGCACTTCACGTCCATACCGGCATTTTCGGTTTTTTTTATCATATTTTAGGTTTTAAATAATATTTCTATTTTCCTATTGCATTAATTCCTGATCTATATTACACTACGCTAAAGTACGCGTTGACGGACGCTAGTACATCATTGCGGTTTCCATTTAAAAAGATATATCCGCGTGCTTTTTCACGGTTACAGATTGATTGTCAAGAGAGGAGACAAGAATGGATCAAAAAGAATTATTGGAACAGATAAACAAGACGCTCACCGATAATCCGGGGAAGATTATCAAGGTCAGAGACACCTTCGACGAGATGTTCGCGGGCCGCAGTATCAACAGCGCCCAGGCCATCGGCGACAAGGAGTACGAGAGGATCCGCTCCCATTTCCGGGACATGGGATTACCGCTTAGCTGGTGCACTGACAAGACTACCCTCTTTCAGTTATATAAGGCTATCAACCAGCGCCGGGACAGAGACAGGCATGATGCGTTTACCTCGGCCAAGAAGTCGTCAAAGCCTAAGAAGAAAGGTCTGTTTGGTTTCTTAAATTAACCGGCAGCCATTTCTCTGTGAAAAGCTTCAGGGGCAGCTATGGTTCATATGATCCATAGCTGCCCCTATTTTAGGACTATCTGTTTATCTAACAGAACAATATGATCAGCTGTGAGGCAAGCACCACCGCGATCAGTGCGATCGGGTAGGTCGCCGCGTATGCTGACGCAATGTCCTCCGTTCCGGCCATATTGATCAGCGTCCCAAGCGCCGGCGTACTGGTCATGCCCCCGGTCAGCGAACCGAGATTATTGAGCAGCGGCAGTTTCAGAATCTTCTTTGCAATAACGAATCCGATGATCATCGGAAGGATCGTCATGATCGCTCCATAGAGGAAATAGATCGGCTCAAAATACTGCACGAATTTCGCACCGCCGGACACCCCTGCTCCGATCAGGAACAGCATCAATCCCAATTCCCTCAGCATCTTAAGCGTAGAACTCTTCGGCACGATGGATATCTTTCCAATATGCCCGTAATGCCCAAACACCAAAGCCGTCAACAGACATCCTCCGGTAGTCGTCAGCGAGAAGTTCCGGTAACTGATGCTTCCCACCAGGATCCCTACGACTGCTGCCAGCGAAAACGCCATAAAACCGAACTCATCCACTTCTGTCAGGATCAGGTTCTTCTTCCTGCTGCTTCCGCCTTCTTTTGCGGCGATCTTCGCCACCTCTTCATTCATATCAGCCTTCATGATCTTCGGTACGATCTGTACGAATAAGACCACTCCGATCACGCCGAACAGATAAGCGATACCGTACCCTACGGATACCAGCGCCTCTAAGTCAGCGCCGACTGCCGCCTTCGATGCGGAGAATGCCGGCGTACTGGTCAGCGCACCCGAAAGGATACCAACCAGGATCGCCTTGAACTGTTCGTGTTCAAGATCCGTAAAGTTCCCGCCGATAAAAATGCATAGCACACAGGTAGCCGCCGCCGCAAGGATAATGATCGCGCCGAGCAGGACATAGGACTTAAAATTCCGCTTCAGATTCCCGAAGAAGTTCGGTCCCGCGATGAAACCAACGGAAGTCACAAAGAACACCAGACCCATATTCTCGACAATCTTCAGCGCATCTGTAGCAAATGTCACTTCTCCTGCCATCAGGTTATCCGACAGCTTCGTATATAACAGGCATCCATAGACCAGAGCAACAATAAATACTCCGGCAGTTCCAAGGTCGATTCCCTTCACTTCGATCCTGCCGATGGAATATCCGACGGCAGCAATTGCGAAGATCGAGAATGTCAGAAATACTACAGCCTTAACTGCCAATATCCCTCCAAATAACTCCATGTCATTTGACTCCCTTCTATAAATAAAGCAGTTCATTCTTCAACATCTGAGCTATTACTATTACAGTGTTGCTTATTCGTGCTCCTTTAAGTATGCGGCTCTTCCGCTCTCATACAGGTTATTTCCCTCGCTGTCGATAATGACAACCAACGGCATATCCTCTACATACAGCTTCCGAAGCGCCTCGGCTCCCAGATCTTCGTAAGCAATCAGCTCTGCCTTCTTGATACATTTTGCAAGAAGCGCGCCTGCGCCGCCGATGGCTCCGAAGTATACTCCAGAGTATTTCTTCATCGCGTCAACGACCTCCGGCAAACGTGCGCCCTTACCGATCATGCCGCGCGCGCCCACAGACATCATGGTCGGCGCATAGGCGTCCATACGCCCGCTGGTGGTCGGTCCCGCGGAACCGATGACCTGCCCCGGCTTCGCCGGAGTCGGTCCTACATAATAGATCGTAGCGTCTGTTGGATCAAACGGGATCTTCTCCCCCTTCTCCAGCGCCTCGCACATCCTCTTGTGGCCTGCGTCGCGGGATGTGTAGATCGTTCCTGTCACAAGTACGCTGTCGCCCGCGTGCAGTGTCTTCGCAAGCTCTTCTGTCAATGGTAATGTAATCTTCTTTGCTGCCATCTTAGATCACCTCCGATTTGTGGCGTGTAACATGGCAGTTGATGTTGACTGCACATGGCATGCCTGCAATATGGGTCGGCAGAGTTTCAATATTTAATCCGATCGCCGTAGTCTTTCCGCCGAAGCCCTGCGGCCCGATGCCAAGCTTATTGATCTTCTCTAACATCTCTTTTTCAAGATCTGCATAGAATGCATCCGGGTTGGAGGAATCGATCGGCCGCATCAGCGCTTTCTTCGCAAGGAGCGCCGCCTTATCGAAGGTCCCGCCGATACCGACGCCTACGACCATCGGCGGACACGGATTCGGTCCCGCTGTCTCTACCACCTCGAGGATGAAGTCCTTGATCCCCTGTAACCCATGAGACGGCTTGAACATGCGGATCTGGCTCATATTCTCGCTTCCGAAGCCCTTAGGCCCAACGGTCACCTTGATCTGCTCGCCCGGAACGATCTCCGTGTAGAGCATTGCCGGCGTATTGTCTCCGGTATTGCCGCGGCGCACCGGGTCCTTTACAACAGATTTCCGAAGATATCCCTTGTCGTAACCGCGGCGCACACCCTCGTCAACCGCATCCGCAAGATTGCCTCCGATCAAGTGTACATCCTGCCCGATCTCAAGGAATACGCACGCCATACCCGTATCCTGGCAGATCGGCACGCACTCTCTGTCTGCAATCTCGAAGTTCTCGATGATGTTATCTAGAACACCTTTGGCAATCTCTCCGTCCTCGCACGCGCGGCAACCCTTGATCGCACACTTCACGTCCTCGGGAAGATGCTCATTCGCTTCGATACAAAGCTTCTCTACGACATCCGTAATCTTGCTTACTTCTATCTCACGCATAGTCTAATCTCCTTTTTCTATCTCTCATGCCTTGCATACTTCGGCAGAAGCTTCGGTGATACTTCTTCTGTAGCGGCAGAAGCTCCTCTAAGCTCCTCGTCATAGCTTGCCACATGGTCAAGATTCATAGCGCCAAGCTCTACTTCCTTTGCCTTCGCCGCCGCTTTCTTACCTGCATTTCTTCCAAATACAATCACGTCAAGAAGGGAATTGCCCATCAGACGGTTTCTTCCGTGGATTCCGCCTGCGGCTTCTCCTGCTGCCAGGAGGTTCGGAATGTTCTTCGTAAATCCTTCTCCGTCGATCTCAAGACCGCCGTTTTGATAATGCAGTGTAGGATAGATCAGGATCGGCACCTTTCTCATATCAATTCCGTATTTCATGTACATACGGAACATAGCCGGAATCCTCTTCTCGATCGTTCCTTCTCCGCCGAGGATCTCGATCATAGGCGTATCAAGCCATACGCCTTTCTGTCCGCTTGGTGCCTCTACGCCGCGTCCTTCCCTGCATTCGCGGATTACGCCTGACGCATTGACATCACGCGTCTCCAATGGATGGATATAAGCTTCACCCTCTGCGTTGACAAGCTGCGCGCCCACAGAACGAACCTTCTCTGTAACAAGCGCGCCCTGGATCTGTACCGGATGAGCAACGCCCGTCGGATGATACTGGATGGAATCCTGGTAGAGAAGCGGTACGCCTGCCCTGTAACCCAAGATCAGTCCGTCCGCGGTTGCTCCGTAATGGTTAGACGTCGGGAAGCCCTGGTAATGCATTCTTCCTGCACCGCCTGTTGCGATCACCACCGTCTTCGCCCTTGCAACCGAGTAGTCTCCCGTCTCCATGTTGAGAAGGACCGCGCCTGCCGCCTGCCCCTTGTCATCCTTGATGATCTCTACCGCGGAGGTGAATTCAATCACCGGGATCTGGCGGTTCAGAACTTCGTCGCGGAGAGTACGCATGATCTCTGCGCCGGAATAGTCCTTACATGCATGCATTCTCTTTCTGGAGGTACCGCCGCCGTGGGTCGTTACCATACGTCCGTCTGCATCCTTATCAAACATAACGCCAAGCTCATTCAGCCATTTGATCGCATCCGGCGCTTCCATTACGAGACGTTTTACCAGTTCCGGCCTTGCGGCAAAGTGTCCGCCGCCAAAGCAGTCCAGATAGTGCTGAACCGGAGAGTCGTTCTCCTTATCTGCCGCCTGGATACCGCCTTCCGCCATCATCGTATTGGCGTCGCCGATACGAAGCTTCGTCACGATCATAACATTAGCGCCTGCGTTGTGGGCTTCGATGGCACAGGAGGAACCTGCGCCGCCTCCGCCGATCACAAGTACGTCCACATCATAATCAACCTTCGTGATATCAACCTTGTCATTGACCAGACGGCTTGTGGAGTGAAGCATCTCCGCCAGTTCAAGAGGCGCTTTCTGTCCTTTATTCGGACCTACCTTGATCTCGGCAAAAGCGTCTGGATTATAATCAGGATGGAACTCCTTAAGAAGAGCATCTTTTTCATCAGCGGTCAGACGTCTCGGCTCTGTAGACATACGTTTTTCTCTTGTAGCCTCTACCTTTTTGATGGATTCCATCATATTCTCTGGATATGGTGTATACATATTCTGACCTCCCTTATTTCTCAATCTCTCTTGTATTATAAAGCTCCTGCATCTCCGTGATCGGCTTCTGCATGATCTGCTCAATCAGCTCGTCATACTCTCCTTTGTTCACTTCATCTACACGGTTTGCAAGATGCTCTGTTTCAGGCGCAATGTATTTTCCTGTAAGTCTTCTTGCCAGAACACCTACGTGCGGATGGGAGATTCCCGCCGGACATCTTACGGTACAGCATCCGCATCCGATACAGTCGAAGGATTCTTCCGCACATTTCTCAAATTCCCCGCGCTGTGCATATGCGATATACTGCATAACATTTAGATCCTGTGTACATGCCTTCGTACAGGCGTTGCATCCGATACAGCTGTAGATCTCCGGGTAGAGTTCCATCATGATCTGCTGGGTCGGCTTGATATCCTCGATCTCATAGGTCCTCTTATCTGTCGGGAAGAACGGGATGCTTGCCACATACATGCCCTCTTCTACCTGAGTCTGGCAGGCAAGGCAGGTCTTTAATTCATTTTTCCCTTTGATACGGTATACGGTCGCACAGGCTCCGCAGAAACCATGACGGCAGCCGCACCCTCTTTTCCATGTATAACCGGCGTATTCCATGGCGGTCATGATCGTAAGATCTGCCGGAACACTGTAACGCTTACCGCTAAAATATACATTTACCATATTTTCCATGTTATTCGTATCCTTTCTTATATTTATTCGCAATTGGACGTTTCGCCATGCTAAGCTCAAAACCGCTGCTTCGCAGCTTCTCCGCAACATTTCTGTTGCTGCGTTTTTCGCTTCATGGCTGAACTGGCGGGCCTTAGTATTCATTCGGAAGCTCGTCGATCTCGTCGTACCGGAATACCGGGCCGTCCTTGCACACATACTTGGAACCGATATTGCAGCGTCCGCATTTGCCTACGCCGCACTTCATCCGAAGCTCCAGCGTCGTGTACACCTGCTCTGTGGTGAACCCAAGCTCCTTAAGGCCTGCAAGCACGAACTTGATCATGATCGGAGGCCCGCATACCAGAGCCGTCCTGTCCGTGTCGAATCCAAGCTCTTTCACATAGTTCGGAACGAATCCCACATGACCGTCCCAATTGTCCTGCTCTCTGTCGATGGTCAGGTAGACGTTCACGCCCTCTGCCTTCATCCATACCTCCTGGATCTCCTTTAACTGAACCAGGTCCTCCGCGGAACGGGAGCCGTAGACAATATCCACCGTCCCGTAATTCTCACGGTTGTCAAGCACATAATTGATGACAGAACGAAGAGGCGCAAGGCCGATACCGCCTGCGATGAACAGAAGGTTCTTACCCTTAAGCTCTGTCTCTACCGGAAATGAATTGCCGTATGGTCCCCGGACCGTGATCTCATCGCCCACCTCCAGGCTGTGAAGATAGTCCGTCAAGATACCGCACTGCTTGATGCTGAACTCCTGATATTCCTTATTAGTCGGCGAAGAAGTAATGGAAAACATACCTTCGCTGATCCCAGGCGCACAGACCATAGCGCACTGTCCCGGCATATGCTCAAAAAGCTTGCCTCCCTCGGGCGCATTTACCCGGAAGGTCTTCACATCCGGCGTCTCCTGACGGATATCCGTGATCACGCCGACCTGGGGGATCAGAGTATCTAATGTATAATTCTTATGACATGTACATTCTCCCATTATTTTTCACCTCCCTGATTCTGAAATGCTTTCACAACCTTCACGATATTAAGCGCCTGCGGGCATTTCTCCACACAGCGTCCGCAGCCGACACAGGAGTACATCCCGTCGTTGTTCGCCGGATAGTACACTAACTTGTGCATGAATCTCTGGCGGAATCTCTGCATCTGGCTGGTACGGTTGTTGCCGTGGGCCATCATCGTAAAGTCGGAATACATACAGGAATCCCAGCATCTATAACGGGATACGCTGTTTCCTGCGGTGTAATCCTTGATATCATAACACTGGCAGGTCGGGCACACGAAGGTACATGTACCGCACGCCAGACATGGCTTGTATAATTCTTCCCAGACCGGAGAGTCAAACTTCTCAGACAGCGCGTCTCCGTTCCAGCCTTCTAAGGACAGGTTCATATACGGAAGCTTCTCCACGATCTTATGGATATTCTCTTTCTCTGCTTCTACGGCCGCCTCGCCCGCGCCGTCCTCTGTGAGCAGTTCCTTTACGCTTTCCGTGAGCGCTTCGCCTTTCTCGGTCAGCGCCTTCCAATATAATTCGTCTCCGACTGTCCAGACCGCCACATCCGAAGCCGGGTTGGCTGCGTCTACTCCGAATACCTTACAGAAGCAGGTCTCCTCCGGCTCATGGCAGGCCATAGCCACGACCGTCCCATGATCTCTTCTTGCCGCATAGAACGTATCGACCGGATCAGATAAGAATACCTTGTCTAATACCTCTAAGCCCTTCACGTCACAGGCTTTCATGCCGAATACGACGAAATCCTGCTCTTTTAAGCGCTCCGGCTCGACAGACATCTTCTTTCCCTCTTTTTTCACGGTATAGAGACCTTCGCTCTGCGGGAAGAATGCGTCCTTGGCTGATTTTACGGTCTTTAAGGTATCAAGATCTACCTCTGCGTCCTCGCTCCACGCCGCAAAATTCGTCTGTCCGGCCGTCTTCACCGGAAGATACAGCTCACGTGTTTCCGCGATCAACTGGAATAATGCGGAAAGATTCTCTTTGGCTATCTTATACATACATTATCCCCTCTTTCCTACTATACTTGGTTCCGCATCCTCAAACGTATAGTTTGTAAGCGGTGCTTTTGAATCGGTATCTGCTCCTGCCTGGTATTCCCCGTATAATTCATCAATATCCTTGATGAACTTGCGGTTGAACAGGTGAAGCGGGATCCCCTGCGGGCATACACGGCTGCACTCGCCGCAGTCCGTACATCTTCCGGCCACATGGAACGCGCGGATGATGTGGAACATCTTCTCCTCGAAGGAATCCACGTTCGCCTTCTGGGAGCTGTCGAACTTGTTGCTGTCGAATACGCATTTGCGGCAGCTGCAGGCAGGACATGCATTCCTGCAGGCATTGCAGCGGATACATTTACTCAGTTCACTTCTGAAGTACGCGAACTTTTCTTCCGGGCTCATCGCCTCGATCTTCGCTACTTCGTCGAAACGCTCCGCATCCTTCGTCTCCTTGGACTCTCCGATCTGCTCGTCAAAGATCATGTGATCCTTGCCCTTGCAGACGTGGCATCTCTCCAGCATACCGTCTGCGTAAGAGATAGATTTCTCTCCGTAAATGGTCTGAATCTTCAAAGTATCCGCTTCATCCGTGATCTCAGCGCCTTCGATGCTCTCGATTCCTTTGATCCCTTGCTTCCTGATTCTTTCAATATCCAGTTTGCCCTTGCATCCTACGCCTACGATATAAGCCTTCTCCCGGTCTACCCGATGCTCCTTGATCAGTTGGTTAAAGCTGTATGTATCGCATGGTTTTAAGCAGACCATGGTCTTTCCTTCCAGCTTGGAAGCTTCGATCATGTATTTGCTTAAGTTGGCTCCGCAGAACCCGTTATATACAAAATCCTTCAAATCTTCTTCTGTCTCGAAGTAAGCCGGTTCCGGATTGTAAGGCAAGTCTCCGGCCTTCCAGCCGAGAACCCGTGCCACAGTTCCGTCTGCCAGCAGTTCTTTTGCACGGTTAATTAACTCTTGCATCTTAGATCCCCCAATCTTACATTTTCACCGAGAGAATAGATCTTCTCTACGAAACTGTTCATCGTCTCAGAGAACTTCACGCCCTCTGCTGCAGATACCCATTCTACACGGGTACGTCCGTTTTCCACGCCGATGTAGTCAAGCATGGAGAATAACAGCGTCATACGCCTTCTCGCATAGTAGTTTCCAGTGCTGTAATGGCAGTCTCCCGGGTGGCATCCGCACATGATCACTCCGTCTGCCCCCTTCTCGAATGCTCTTAAGATGAACATGGGATTCACACGGCAGGAACATGGCACGCGGATGATCTTCACATCGGCAGGATAGGTAAGACGGCTGCTTCCTGCCAGGTCGGCTCCCGCGTAACTGCACCAGTTACAGCAGAATGCCACAATCTTCGGTTTGAATTCTTTATTTTCTAACGGCATATTGCATCCACCTCCGCTAAGATCTGTCTATTGGAGAAGCCCTGCAGATCCATGGCTCCTGACGGACATGCAACGGTACAAGCGCCGCAGCCCTGGCAGAGTGCGTTATTTACCACTGCCACACGGCGTGTCTCGCGGATTCCATGGTCGTTGACCTCTTTGTCTTCATAAGTGATCGCACCGTACGGACATACATTCTCACAGGTAGAACATCCGTTACACAGCAGGATGTCTGACTGTGCGGTACATGGGTTGGTCATCAGTTTATCCTTCGCAAGAAGCCCGATCGCTTTTACAGCGGCGGCTCCCGCCTGGGCAACCGTCTCCGGGATATCCTTTGGTCCCTGGCATACGCCGGATAAGAAGATACCGGCTGTCGGCGACTCTACCGGACGGAGCTTCGCATGAGCTTCTGTCAGGAAATTATTCGTGTCAATGCTTGCAGTCAGCATGGTCGCGATCTTACGCACGTCCGGATTCGGCTCGATCGCCGTGGCAAGGACTACCATATCCGCTTCTTTTAAGATCTGACGGTTATCAAGAAGGTCTGATCCCTGTACCAGAAGCTTTCCGTCCGGCTGCGGGATTACCTTTCCGACCTGTCCTTTGATGTAGTTCACTCCATACTGCTCTACCGCTCTTCTGTAGAACTCGTCGAAGTTCTTACCTGGCGTACGCACGTCGATATAGAATACGGTCACGTTCACATCCGGGTATTTGTCACGGATCAGCATGGCGTGCTTCGCCGTATACATACAACAGATCTTGGAACAGTACGGCTTGCCTCTGTCGTCGGAACAGCGGCTTCCCACACACTGGATAAATACGATCTCCTTCGGAGCCTTTCCGTCGGAGAGACGCTCCAAGTGTCCGTGAGTCGGTCCTGCGGCGTTCATTACACGTTCCAACTCTAAGGACGTGATGACATCCTTGCTCTGGCTGTATGCGTATTCGTCATATTTGTCCAGGTTGATGGTGTCAAACCCTGTCGCGACAACGATCGCACCGTACTTCTCTGAGATGATCTCATCCTTCTGCTCGTAGTCGACGGCGCCTGCCTGGCAGACCTTGGAACAGATTCCGCACTTCCCGGTCTTGAACTTGATACACGCCTCACGGTCGATCACCGGCACATTCGGGATCGCCTGTGCGAACGGGGTGTAGATGGCACTTCTGGTATTCAGGCCTCTGTTAAACTCGCTCGGAGCCTTCTTGGACGGACATTTCTCCTGGCAGACTCCGCAGCCGGTACACTTGTTCATATCCACGCTTCTTGCTTTCTTGCGGATATCCACGGTGAAGTCTCCTACGAACCCGCTTACCTTCTCTACTTCGCTGTATGTATAGATGGTGATCTTCTCATGGGCTGACGCTTCCACCATCTTCGGCGTCAGGATACACGCGGAACAGTCAAGAGTCGGGAACGTCTTGTCAAGCTGCGACATCCTTCCTCCGATACTCGGCGTCTTCTCCACGATATCAACCTCATAGCCTGCGTCCGCAATATCAAGGGCTGTCTGGATACCTGCGATTCCGCCTCCGATCACCAGCGCCCTCTTGGTCACACGGCTCTCTCCCGCCTGAAGCGGAGCGTTTAAGTTCACCTTCGCAACCGCCGCCCTCATGAGGATCACTGCTTTCTTGGTCGCCTCTTCCATATCCTTATGGATCCAGGAACAATGCTCGCGGATGTTGGCGATCTCTACCATGTACGGATTCAGTCCCGCACGCTCCGCCGCCTTTCTGAATGTAGCCTCATGCATACGCGGGGAACAGGAACATACGACGATTCCTGTCAAATTCTTCTCCTTGATCGCTGCGGCGATCTTAGCCTGGCCTGCTTCGGAACACATATACTGGTAGTCTTCGGCATGGACAACGCCCGGCTCCATGAGAGACATCTCTGCTACTTTGCTTACGTCCACCGTAGCGGCAATATTACTTCCGCAATGGCAGACAAATACTCCTATCCTCTGCACTTAGACTCACCTCCTATATCTTCTGAATGCACTGACTAATAACTGCTGCGGGAGCTCTGGATCCAAAAGCTCTGGGATCTCATCTGCCAACAGGTAATTCTGATCCTTCTGGCGCACTACCACCTGTCTTGCAGCGTCGATAAGCTTGCCTGGTTTCACATCGCGCGGACATCTCTCCACACATGCAAAACAGGAGAGACACTTCCATAATGACTTGGAATTCACCAGGCTCTCGATATCTTCATTGATCACATAGGATACAAACTGATGCGGTTTGATATCCATCTCGTTATAGGATGGGCAGGTTGCAGAACATTTGCCGCACTTCATGCATTTGAGCGGATTCACGCCGCTGATCTCCTTGATCAGCTCCGCCTGTTTCTTCTCGGAACTCATTACTTCTGCACCTCCTCTTTCACTTCTTCTTTTACGCCCAACGCTTCTGCCAGAAGCTCTGTAAAGTAGACGACCGGAAGTTTTGCTCCCGTACTCTTATTCAGATTATACAGGCAGAGCGGGCATGCCGTCGTGAGCATCTCGGCTCCGAAGCCTTCGGCGCTTGCCATGATCTTCTCGCACATTCCCTTGGACAGATCCTTCTCCTTTAAGGAAATGTAGCCGCCGCAGCACTCGTTGCGGTATGGATATACTACCGGCTCCGCTCCGATGGCGCGTATGAAATCTTCAATGATCGCCGGATTCTCCGGATCGTCAAAGCTTAAGAGCTTGCTTGGGCGAAGGAGCAGGCAGCCGTAATATGCACCGATCTTCTTACCCGTCAGCGGATTCTTAACCTTCTTCTTCAATTCGTCAAATCCTACTCTGTCACGAAGGACTTCCAGGAAATGAAGAACCTCCGTCTCACCTGCGTAAGGCTCCTCAAGTTCCATGTAATTGTTCGCTCTGGTACGGATGTCCTCCACATTCTTCATATCATCATTGACACGTTTGATCACATGATGACATGCGGAACACATCGTTACGAGATCCTGTTCCTTCTCCTTCGCCGCATTCAGCGCACGAACGGAAGACAGCTTCGTCGCGATCTCGTCCGAACCAAGCGGATAGACCCCGCCGCAGCACTGCCAGTCTTCGATCTCTTCTAACTCGATTCCAAGCGCCGCTGCTGAAGCCCTCGCATAGACATCCAGATCCTTTGCCTTTGTTCTCAAAGTGCATCCCGGATAATAACTGTACTTCATAGTTCTCGCTGTCCTTTCTATAAATAATAATTTAAATTATAAACTTATAACTCGATCTGAGCAATAACTTCCTTCAGTGCATCCGCACTTGCCTTAAGCTTCTCTACCTCATCATCGGTCAGCGCCATCGGGATCTTGCCCTGGATACCGTTCGGCCCTACCAGCGCCAGCGTGCTTAAACACACATCCTCGATACCGTATTCTCCGTGCATCATAGAAGATACTGTGGATACAGACTCGGAGGCAGACATCAGGATGCTGCATAATCTGCATACGCCTCTGGTTACCGCATAGAAGGTCGCACCCTTATTCGCAATGATCTTGCCGCCGGACTTCTGTACATAAGTAAGCATCGCATCCTTATCAAGCTCCTTGGCTTCCTTGCCAAGCTGCGGCATCATCTTCAGATAGTCGTCTACCGTAACGCCTGCAATACGTGCCGCCGACCATGGAATGAAGGAAGTATCCCCATGCTCGCCGAATACATATGCATGGATATTTCTCTGTGCTACTTTGAAATGTTCGGAAAGTCCGCAGCGAAGTCTTGCGGAATCTAAGACGGTTCCGGAACCGATAATCTGATTCTCCGGAATTCCTGAAATCTTCGTGAATACATAGGTCATGATATCAACCGGGTTGCTTACAATGATATAAAGCGCCTTCGGTGCCGCCTTTACAATCTCCGGTGTGATCTGCTTCAAGATATTAACATTGGTCTGTGTCAGTTCAATTCTTGTCTGGCCTGGCTTACGTGCGATTCCTGATGTGATGATTACAATATCAGAATCCTTCGCATCATCATAATCGCCCGCAATGATTGCTACAGGATCTCTGAAACAGGTTCCCTGCTCGATATCCATAACCTCGCCTTCTACCTTCTCCTTGTTGATGTCGATCATGACGATCTCGGACGCCATGTCCTCACCGGACAATGTGTACGCAATTGTGGCGCCTACGCTCCCGGCACCAATGATTGTGACTTTGCAGCTCATGTTTTCTTCTCCTTCTTTATGCATTTTACTGATTCTAGTATACTGTTCAACTCGTCCAAATATTCCAGTATACATGGCTTACAGAAATCCTGATATTCTGTCGTTTTCTGCCGCCGTCTTTATGTATCATAACACATTGATAATTAATTAACAAGCCTTTGTTTAGAGAAATTTGTACAATATTTTTTTAATCTTTTATTCATTTTGCCGAAAAAACACCGGCAGAAAAAGAGCCGCTTCCCCGTATTCAAAATACCGGAAAACAGCTCTCCTCTTGATCTCTGCTAATCTCTTACCTTATCGTTGTTGTTATCCCTGTTAACATCATTATCCTCGCCGTCCAGAGCATCTCCCATATCATCCACGCCGTCGCGGATATCGTCGCCGATCTCGTCGGCTATATTGTCATTACCGTTGCGGTCCGTACCGTCGGTCGCACCGTTCGTATCGCTGCCGTTATTGGTACCGTTATTGGCTGCGTTGCCGTTGTTATCCGTCGCCGCATTGTTATTGGCAGCATTATCATCTGCATCATTGCTTCCGCAGGCCGTCATGCCAAGCATGGTGCCTGTGCACATAAGGATCAATACCATTCTTTTTAACTGTTTCATGTCTCTTCTCCCTTTCATGTATATTATCAATAATCAAGTAATACTTGTTGCTAGTAATATCTGCAAAAAGCAGGATAATATACTTGAAAAGTATTTTTGTCCATGGCATTTTTTTACAATAAAAATTATACCCTCTCTGCGATCTGCCCGCTGCGGTAAGCGGCAAGCAACACCTCCAGGTCTGCGATCTGTTCCCTGAGATCACGCCCTACGTCCGTATCTCCCACCAGCTTCCTCTCCAGCACGCGGTTTACGATCACACTGTCCGAATGAATATCGCTCTCCCTCTCTATCGCCGCTTCCGTCGACTCGAAGGGCTCATGCGCAACAAGGATCAGCCCGTAGGAATTCGAGATCAGAGTATAGCCCGCGATCCCCGTCTCCTTCTGATATTCCCGGGAGAAGCCTCCGTCGATGACCATAACCTTGCCGTTACACTTGACCGGGCTCTCTCCGTTCTTGCTCTTGACAGGCACATGCCCGTTGATGATATGCGTCCCTTCCGCCGGAAGCCCGAATTCCTTAAGGATCCTGTTCACCACCTTCTCCTCCTCGAGAAGGCTGTAATATGGATTCTTCTTCTCCTTGTGCGTCTCCTTCTCTGCAAGGAAATACCGCTCAAACGTCGCCATCTTATCCTTGCCGAAAAGCGGCGACCCTTCGCTGAGCCAGATATACCACATCATATCCCTGCCGCGCTCCCTCTCCTTTGGGTCCAGCGCATGGAAACCCTTCCTTACATAGCTCTCCAGGATCTCATACAGACTCTTTCCCTTATAAGAATGCCCGTAGATGCGCACGGACTTAAGGCTTCCGTCCGCATTAAGCGGCACACAGCCATGGTACAGGAGATTATTGTTATAGACCTTATATAACGCCCCCTTATTCAACAGGAAACGCATATGCTTCTGAAGCTTCTCACAGTTCAGGAACGCCTGTTCCAGACGCTTCATGATATCTTCCTCTTCCCGCGTCAGGGCATACGGACGCTTCGGATCAATAGTCGGGAAATTCATATCCAGCATATCATAGGTCTTACCGTCAAGCTCTATGGTTCCCTTCTCATAATCAATGTGATGGAGCAGATTCCGATCATCCATCTTAAAGCCCGGATTCTTCTTGATGATCTGCCCTTCCACCTTGAACTGGATCACCGAGATTGCCTTGTGCATCTTGATATCAATCAGCATCTCGTTCTTGCCGTGTCCGGAATCCCCCTTCAATTGGAAACAACTGCACGGATCGTCCCTGTATGTATTCAAGGCAAAGGTTGCAAGGGGAAGCAGGTTGATTCCATAGCCTTCCTCCAGAATATCCAGATTGCCGTATCTTGCGCAGATGCGGATCACATTGGCGATACAACCTCTCTGGCCTGCCGCCGCTCCCATCCACAGCACATCATGATTGCCCCACTGGATGTCCACGGAATGATGTGCGATCAGCTTGTCCATGATAATATGCGGTCCCGGACCCCGGTCGTAGATATCCCCCACGATGTGCAGATGATCCACCGTAAGCCGCTGAATCAGCTCGCTTAAGGCAATAATGAATTCCTCCGCCCTTCCTATCTGGATGATCGTACTCACGATAGAATTGTAATAGGAATTCTTATCCGTCACATCCGCTTTCTCCGTGATCAGCTCTTCGATCACATAGGCAAAATCTTCCGGCAGAGACTTCCTCACCTTGGAACGGGTGTATTTGCTCGCCGCGCGCTTGCTGATCTTGATCAGCCGGTACAAGGTGATCTTGTACCAATCCTCCATGTTATCCTCTTCTTTCTTGATCCGCTCCATCTTCTCCTTCGGATAATAAATAAGAGTAGCAAGAGCCTGTTTGTTCTTGCTACTCATAGTATTCCCGAAGACATCATCGACTTTGCGGCGCACTGCACCCGAACCGTTCTTAAGCACATGGGAAAATGCCTCATATTCCCCGTGGATATCCGTAAGGAAATGCTCCGTTCCCTTGGGTAGGTTCAGAATCGCCTGGAGATTGATAATCTCCGTCGATGCCTTTGCGATGGTCGGATAAAGCTCTGAAAGTCTCTCCAGATAACGTACCTCAAGTTCTTTCATAGTTATCCTCCCTTGTATAGTATAAATATCTTCTTCTGCAAATCCATGCTCTGTGTTAAAACCGGATTAAAATCGAATCACATCCGACATATCGTACATCCCTGCCGGCTTCCCCGCCAGAAACTTCGCCGCCTCCACGGCGCCCTTGCCAAAGACTGCCTTAGAATACGCCGTATGCTTGAATTCTATGACCTCGTCCGCCCCTGCGAAGATCACCTCGTGCTCTCCCACGATGGTCCCTCCCCGAACTGCCGAGATCCCCATCTCCTTCTTATCGCGTTTCCTGCGCACCTGGCTCCTGTCATAGATATACTCATATCCATGATCCATCGCCTCATTAATGGAATCCGCCAACGCCAGTGCCGTCCCGCTCGGCGCGTCCACCTTCTGGTTATGGTGCCGCTCCACCAGCTCAATATCGAATCCCGCCGTGCCAAGCACCTTCGCCGCATCCTTCAGAATCTTCATCAGAAGATTGATCCCCAGGGACATATTGGCAGACTTAAGAACCGCCGTCTTCTGCGACGTCTCCTCTGCTATCCTGATCTGCTCCTCCGAAAGTCCTGTCGTACACAGCACGACAGGCACCTGTCTGTCAGCGCAATATTCAAGCAGTCCGTCTATCGCTCCCGCATTAGAGAAATCAATGATGACATCCGCCTCTACATCGCACTGGTCTATACATTCAAACACTGGGTAATCATTCTTGATCCCCGTATATGTGTCAATTCCCGCTACTAATTCTATCCCCTCATCGGCTCTGATAAGGCCTGTGATCACCTGCCCCATCCTGCCGTTGCATCCATGCATGACCGCACGTACCATCTTTTCTCCTCCTTAACTAAGGTAACGCCCCACCGGTTATACCAGCTTCAGCCCAAAGTCCTTCATTGCCCTGGCCAGAGACTCCTCGTGAACCTTGGTAAGCTCCGTAAGCGGCATGCGCAATCCTCCGCAATCCATACCGATCAACTGCATCGCCTTCTTCACCGGAATCGGATTCACCTCACAGAACAACTGATCCACCAACGGAAGTGCCCTAAGCTGTAATTCGGCGCTTCCCTTGACATCTCCCTCGAAGAACTTCTCACACATATCATGGGTCTCCCTGGGCGCAATATTCGATAATACCGAGATCACTCCCTTACCGCCCAGTGACAGAAGCGGAACGATCTGATCATCGTTGCCTGAATACAGGTCAATGTTACCGTCTGTGAGCGCCATGATCCTCGCCACCTGTCCGATGTTGCCAGAGGCTTCCTTGATCCCTACGATATTCTCTACATTATTGACCAGAGCCGCCACTGTTGCCGGTTCAATATGACATCCGGTACGGCTCGCCACGCTGTACATGATGATCGGCGTCTTCACTTCCTTCGCAACCGCGGTATAGTGTGCGATCAGTCCTGCCTGAGTCGCCTTATTATAATACGGAGTCACAAGCAATAGTCCGTCCGCGCCGTAGGATTCCGCTTCCCTGGACATCTCGACCGCCGTCCTTGTGCAGTTCGAACCTGTCCCCGCGATCACCGGTATCCGCCCCTTCGTCCGCTCGATCGTAAACTTCACGCACTCTAAATGCTCCTCTTCCGTCATCGTCGCAGACTCTCCGGTCGTTCCGCATATGATAATACTGTCCGTCCCGTTCTCACAGTGAAAATTGATCAACTCATCCAGTCTATCATAATCAATACTTTCATCTTCTTTGAATGGTGTGACAATCGCCACGCCGGCTCCTTTAAAAATAGCCATTCGTAATCCTCCTGACATTCATAATGATTTGATTCTAACATCAATCAAATATGATGTCAATGCAAGTTATTAATTCTCCAGACATTCCAGCTTGCTTACGGACACCTCATAGGCAACTCTTTTTTCTGTCTCAGTCTCTGTTAACTTCTTAATATATTCCCTGCTCTGAATCCTCCCAATGATCTGCACATGCTCGCCAACTTCAAAGCCCGACGCAAATCTGGCATTTCTTCCCCAGCAAATACACGGTATGTAGTCTGATTTCCCGTAAGGCCTGTTCACGGCAAGCAAAAGGTCTGCAATCTCCCTGCCAAGCGGCGTCTTCCGGTAGACAGGCAGCTTGCATATGTATCCGTCCAGGAATATATTATTCGTCTTCGCCCCGTCAAGCTCTTCCTCAATGAATTCCACTTCTCTCACAAACACAGACAGCACCAGCCGGTTCTTCTGTTCGTCATGCCGGTTGTAAGAGCGGAACTGCCCGCTCACCATAATGAACTCTCCGGTATAATCCTGCGATACATCGATCAGCCGCTCCGAGATCATCAACGGAATATTGTCCTCTGAATTACTTAGGCGCTTTACATGTACATCCACCATATAGAATCCCTCTCCGTATACTTCATGGCTGAAAATAAACGGGGACGCGATCTCTCCCATGATAGTCACCTGGTTGTTTTCAATAATCTTATCTGACATAATCTTATAATCTCCCTTCCTCTGAATCGTATTTTAAGTTGTCAGGCATTCCTGCTCTTTTTTGCAGGGTCAATACATAGTTTATGAGGCAAGTTCCCATTTTAGAACCAAAATACTTGTAAATTTTATAAAATATGGTAAACTAACGGATGAATAAAAATGGATGATAAGAGAAAAGGATGATGATATTAATATGAAGACGACACGTGAGGATGTAAGAAACATTGCGATCATTGCGCATGTAGACCATGGGAAGACGACCCTGGTGGATGAATTGTTAAAACAAAGCGGAGTGTTCCGAGAGAATCAGGCGGTAGAGGAGCGGGTCATGGATTCCAACGATATCGAGCGCGAGCGCGGCATCACGATTCTCTCTAAGAACACCGCTGTCTATTATAACGGAACGAAGATCAACATTATCGACACCCCCGGCCATGCGGACTTCGGCGGCGAGGTCGAGCGTGTCCTTAAGATGGTAAACGGTGTAGTACTTGTGGTGGACGCCTTCGAGGGTGCCATGCCGCAGACGAAATTCGTTTTGAGAAAGGCGCTGGAACTAAGCTTGCCCGTTATCGTATGCATCAACAAGATCGACCGTCCTGAGGCAAGACCCGACGAAGTGATCGACGAAGTGCTGGAGCTGTTCATGGATCTGGACGCCTCGGACGATCAGTTAGACTGCCCCTTCGTCTATGCGTCCGCCAAAGCCGGCGTTGCCGTACTGGATCTTACAGATGAAGAACGGGATATGAAGCCGCTCTTTGAGACGATCCTTGAATATATCCCCGCGCCGGAGGGCGACCCGGATGCGGATACCCAGGTATTGATCAGCACCATAGACTATAATGAATATGTGGGACGGATCGGCATCGGCAAGGTGGATAACGGCACGATCCGTGTCGGCATGGATGCGGTCGTCGTCAATGATCACGATCCGGACCGCCAGGAGAAGGTACGCATAAGCAAGCTGTATGAATTCGACGGACTGAACAAGGTTGATGTAAAAGAAGCCTCCATCGGTTCCATCGTAGCGATCTCAGGTATCTCTGATATCTCCATCGGCGATACTATCTGCTCGCCGGAGAATCCCAGAGCAATACCGTTCCAGAAGATCTCTGAACCTACTATAGCTATGCAGTTTATCGTCAACGACAGCCCGTTTGCCGGACTGGAAGGCAAATACGTCACCTCCCGCCATCTGCGCGACCGTCTGTTCCGGGAACTGAATACGGACGTAAGCCTCCGTGTGGAAGAGTCTGACAGCACAGACAGCTTCAAGGTATCCGGACGCGGGGAACTGCATCTGTCCGTACTGATCGAGAATATGCGCCGGGAAGGCTATGAATTCGCGGTCAGCAAGGCCGAAGTCCTGTATAAGAAGGATGAGAACGGCAAATTACTGGAACCCATGGAGACCGCCTACATCGATGTCCCCGATGAATTCACCGGAACCGTGATCGACAAACTAAGCCAGCGCAAAGGCGAATTACAGAACATGGGCGCGTCCAACGGCGGTTATACCCGTCTGGAATTCCTGATTCCTGCCAGAGGTCTGATCGGATACCGGGGTGAATTCTTGACCGATACCAAAGGAAACGGTATCATGAATACCGCCTTCGAGGGCTATGCCCCATATAAGGGTGATATCCAGTACCGCAAGAGCGGCTCCCTAATCGCATTCGAGACCGGAGAATCTGTCACTTACGGGCTTTTCAGCGCCCAGGAGCGCGGGATCCTCTTTATCGGACCCGGAGAGAAGGTGTATTCCGGCATGGTGATCGGTCAGAATGCCAAGACAGACGACATTGAAGTCAATATCTGTAAGACCAAGCATCTGACCAACACCCGTTCATCAAGTGCGGACGAAGCGCTGCGCCTGACACCGCCTAAGATCTTAAGCCTTGAGGAGGCGCTTGACTTTATCGACACGGATGAACTCCTGGAGGTCACTCCTAAGACGTTGAGGATCCGCAAGAAGATCCTTGATCCCAAGATGCGGAAGCGAGGAAACAGATCATGACATTTTTATGGATGTTAGAAGGGATCCGTACTCCCTTTTTAGACAGATTCATGCAGTTTGTCACATACTTCGGACAGGAGCTTATTATCATAGCGGTTATCTGCGCCCTCTACTGGTGCGCAGACAAGCGCTTTGCTTATCTGCTCGGCTTCACTTATTTTACTGCCGGCCTGTGCGTACAGACTCTTAAGATCACCTTCCGGATTCCCCGGCCCTGGATCCTGGACCCTAAATTCAAGGCGGTAGAAAGCGCCCTTCCCGGCGCCACAGGCTACTCCTTCCCAAGCGGCCACACCCAGGGAGCCACCTGTCTGTTCTTCCCCTTAGCCTTACGCATTTCCCAGGTCTGGGCGAAGGTTTTATGCGTACTTGCGTTCTTATGCATCGGATTCTCTAGGATGTATCTGGGATGCCATACTCCCAAGGACGTAATGGTATCTATGACACTCTCCATTCTCATCTCCTGTGTGATCTGGAGATACCGGGATGTGCTGTTGGAGGACAGACGTTATCTGCGGGTAATTGCCGCCGTGCTGGTCTGCCTGTCCCTTGCAGCCGCTGCTTATTCCCTGCTGCTCCTTAAGGACGGCGTCATAGAGACCAGATATGCTATGGACTGCTGTAAGGCCGCAGGCGCAGGACTTGGCTTTGCAGCAGGCTGGTATACCGAACGGACGAAGATTAATTTTGACCCGCATACCGGCAGTACCCAATCCAAGGTGATCCGGCTTCTTGCCGGGCTTGCCGCTGCCCTCCTGCTCAAAGAAAGTTTTTCTCTCATCTTCGGAAGTTCTATCTTGGCAAAAATGTCAGAATACTTTATACTAGTGTTATGGGTGCTTGTCATCTATCCATATATTTTCAGCAGATTACTCTCTCGAAATAAGCCGTTATAGAAGGAGGTTTCTATGCAGCAGGTCATAGCCAACATACTAAAAAAGATCACTGAGTTCCTTGAATTTGTCATCTCCATCATGCTTGCGCTCGGAATCATATTGCTCTGCTTTCGGATCGCCGTATCTTTAATCCATATCCCCAATCTTGAGGTCTGGCCCAACTACGACGACCTCCTGGAGAATTGCTTCAATCTGATCATCGGAGTGGAGCTGATCCGCATGATGTATTACCATACGCCCGATACGGTGTTCGAGGTGCTGCTGTTTGCCATTGCCCGTCAGATCATCACCGATCACTCCTCCATCTGGGGCAGTTTGGTCGGCGTAAGCGCTATCGCGGTATTATTTGCCACAAGGAAATATCTCTTCTGTGAATTTGACATTTCCGATGCAATCATCTTCCGCGCCAGCGCCAGAGTGAAGTCCATCAATACTCTGCTTGGGATCAACATCCCATATGAGAATAACGACAGGCTTATGGACGTGCTGATCCGCTCCCTAGAATCCGAAAATCAAGTTCCCCGCGTAGGCGCCTGCGCTTACTTCACAGATGTTGGCCTCCGTGTCGCCAAACTCCATAATGAAAAAATTTCCAGAATTGAAGTAATTCGTTCTATACATTAGTAATCAAACGTGATATACTACATATATCAGATAGATTGCTAGTTTGACTAATAATTGTCAGACTAATCTTTTGAAATTGTTTCGAAAAGGAGTTGGACAGCATGAAGTTTATCATTATTGGAAAGAACATCGAAGTAACATCTGGATTAAGAGAAGCGGTGGAAAACAAATTGGGGAAGTTGGAGAGATATTTCACTCCGGATACAGAGATTCATGTTACCTTGAGTGTGCAGAAGGAACGCCAGAAGATTGAGGTAACCATTCCTGTGAAGGGCGATATCATCCGCTCGGAGCAGGAGAGCAATGATATGTATGTCTCCATCGACCTGGTAGAAGAGGTGATCGAACGCCAGCTTCGTAAGTATAAGAACAAACTGATCGCAAGGCATCAGGAGGGCGGCAACTTCAAGCATGAATTCTATGAAGGTGAAGACGTTGCCGAAGATGAGGGCGAGATCAGGATCGTCCGCACGAAAAAGTTCGGTTTCAAGCCTATGTATCCAGAGGATGCCTGCATACAGATGGATCTTCTCGGACATGACTTCTATGTATTCTGCAATGCGGAGACGGATGAGGTGAATGTGGTATACCGTAGGAAGAACGGGGCATTTGGGTTGATTGAGCCGGAATTTTCATAGAGATTGAAAAGTGAATAATTGAGATGGTTTTTCAAAGGGGACTGCCGAGAGGGCGGTCCCCTTTCTTACGCAATAGAATAGTTAAATGCTAATCAATCAAGTATTTGAGGGGTTCCGTTTATTTTCGCAAAATGGCAGACGGCGCCGGTTTCTATGATAGCCTGGCCATTGGTGCCTTCTGTGAGTTCGGCTTTTACGGCTTCCGCTTCCGCTTCGGCCGTGAGCACTTCTAATTCTACTTTGTCTGTGTAGACAGAGTCTAAGGTCGTGATCCCTCTCTGGCCTAATATGTATTGGATCTTGCCTAATCCTGTGTATTCTGTCGTGATATGGAGTTTGATTCCTGGAATCCTGGTTATAATTACAGATGAAGCGATACCTGCTTTTGCCGCCGCTGAATAGGCGCGCACTAAGCCGCCGGTTCCAAGCAGGGTTCCGCCGAAGTATCTGGTTACTACGATAAGAGTGTTGCGCAGTTCCTCCCCCTTAATGACTTCCAGGATGGGCTTGCCTGCGGTACCGCCCGGCTCGCCGTCGTCGCTGAAACGTTCAAGCTCCCCGCGCTCCCCGATCACGTATGCGTAACAATTATGCCTTGCATCCCAGTATTTCTTCCTGATCTGCTCAATTATCTGCAAGGCCTCCTCCTCTGACCTGACCGGAGCCGCCGTCGCTATAAAACGGGATTTCTTCTCCACGATCTCTCCTTCGCCGCCTGTATATACTGTCCTGTATTCTGCCGCCATAATACCTTCCTTCCTATGATCCATGATACACGGACCGCTCCGAATACCATGCATGAATATCATCATATGAATTACTATAACGGATTTCTTAAGATTTTCCTACTGAAATATGAAGTTTTTATTTTTTTCTTTATTAAATTACGTTTGTTTGTTATAATAACTTGGTATAAAGGAGGCTTCGCACATGAATTATGGTAAGAAAAAAGCTTCACAAAAGCAAAACCAGATAACGTCTAAGTCCACGATGCAGGGCAAGCGGATCGGTGTACGGCTTTTTAAAGCATTTCTCCTCTGTATGATAGTGGTAGCGGTTGCCGGAGTGGCCGGAGTTGGTATATTTGCCAAGAAGATTATTGACAATACCCCCGAAGTCTCTCCCGACGATGTCAAACCAAAAGGCTTCACTACCTTTGTTTATGCAGATGACGGTACTACAGAGATTGAACGTTTTGTATCCTCAGGTTCCAACCGCGTATACAAATCCATTGACCAGATCCCCAAGGATCTGCAGCATGCTTTTGTTGCCATTGAGGACGAGCGTTTTTATGACCACAACGGAATCGACCTGCAGGGTATTGCCCGTGCGGCGGTAGTCGGAATCACTTCCGGGGATCTGTCACAGGGCGCCAGTACTCTTACCCAGCAGTTGATCAAGAACAATGTCTTCCCTAACTTTGTAAATGAGGAGACCTTATACGACAGGGTCGAACGAAAGCTCCAGGAACAGTTTCTGGCGGTTCAGATCGAGAAACAGATGGACAAGGATACCATCATGGAGAGTTATCTCAACACGATCAACCTTGGGCAGAACTGCCTGGGTGTACAGGCAGCGGCAAAGCGGTATTTCGGTAAGGATGTCAGTGAGTTGACTCTGTCAGAGAGCGCCGTGATTGCCGGGATCACTCAGAGTCCGGGTACTCTGAATCCGATCACGAACCCGGAAGGCAACACAAAGCGGCGTAAGAAGGTATTGGATGATATGCTTGACCAGGGATATATTGATAAAGCTGCTTACGACGAGGCGATGGCTGACGACGTATATTCCAGGATCCAGACTGTCAACAACGCAGTGATCGATGACAGTCCCTACAGTTATTTCGTGGATGCACTCGCAGAACAGGTGATCGATGATCTTCGAAGCCAGCTGGGCTACACAGACACACAAGCCTATAATGCAGTGTACAGCGGCGGTTTGGGTATTTATTCAACCCAGAACCTTGCAATGCAGCAGATCTGCGACGAAGAGATGAACAACGACGCCAACTATCCATATCTGAAGGAATACGGATTAGACTGTGCCGTTACCGTAACCCGCGCAGACGGAACCGTGGAGAACTTCAGTTCCGGTCACATTAAGCAGTATGTAAAGGCTGCTCACGGACGTGAGCAGGGACTTCTCTTCTCAAGCGAAGAGGCTGCACGCGCGATGGTAGAAGAATGGAAGACCACGATCGCCCGGGAAGGCGATACCTATGACGAGGTCATTAATGTTTCACCTCAGCCGCAGGCTTCTGTAACGGTAATTGACCAGACCACCGGACAGATCAAAGCTATGGTAGGCGGCCGCGGTACGAAGGCGACCAGTTTGGGACTGAACAGAGCTTATAGGGGTTCCAAGAGACAACCCGGATCCTGTTTCAAGATCCTTGCAGCATATGCTCCTGCCCTGGATTCCTGCGGCAAGTCACTTGCTACGGTTATCAAGGACGAACCCTACACCTTAAGGAACGGCAATGTCCTTCGTAATGCCAACGGACGTTACGGCGGCGATACCACGATCCGCCGCGCCATCACCTGGTCCATCAACGTGTGTGCAGTTAAACTGAGCGATGAGATCACCCAGCAGCTTGGATTTGACTATTGTGAGAAGTTCGGAATCAGCACCCTCGTCAAGAGCAAGACAACCAGCGCCGGTATATTCAGCGATCTTGACAACCAGACGCTTGCGCTTGGAGGTATCACCGACGGTGTGTATAATTATGAGATGTGCGCCGCATACGCGACCATCGCCAACGGAGGTATCTACAACTCTCCGACACTGTATACCAAGATCCTTGACCATGACGGCAACGTACTCCTGGAAGGAACCGGCGAGACGCGTACTGTCCTGAAGGACAGCACTGCCGCCCTCTTAACCAGCGCGATGCAGGATGTCGTGGATTCCGGTACAGGTACCGCCTGTAGGCTGCCCAACATGCCGGTTGCCGGCAAGACAGGTACGACGACCTCCAACAAGGACTTATGGTTCTGCGGTTTCACACCGTATTATACCTGTGCCGTATGGGGCGGATATGACGACAATAAGGAATGCAACACCGACACGAATTTCCGATTCCGTCTCTGGAGAAGTATCATGAGCAGGATCCACGCGAATCTGCCGCCGAAAGATTTTACCATACCTCCGACTGTGGAGCGCAAGACTGTATGCTCGATCAGCGGGCTGCTTGCAGTATCCGGAAGCTGTCCCGGAGTCACTGAGCTTTTTGCCACGGATATGCTTATGAATGACCGTTGTCCCGGACACAGCTATTACTCGGATGACGATTCTGATTATGAGGAAGAAGGCGATGAGCCGACAGAAGGACCCGATAACGGCGACGGTACCGGCAATGGTAATGGTACCGGCAACGGTGACGGTACCGGCAATGGTGATGGTACCGACAACAGTGATAATAATACGACTGTCCCTCCGGCATCGGATCCGAATCAGCCAACCGAACCTCCGACAGACCCCGGATCGACAGATATTCCGATAGACAGTGTTATTCCGGGTGTTATACAATAATAATAACCATTAAAAACGGGATGCCCTCTCACAGGCATCCCGTTCTATTTCTAGTACACCGAAAAATAAGTTCCTAGCCATATAACGCAGAATGATTTTTCATATGCAAGGCGGAGGAATGAGGCGTAGTGGACGCTACGCCGTCGGCTTGTAGACGCACATCTGACGCAGATATCAAGCACATTATCCACTGTTAATTATGCAATGATGTACTAGTATAATATTTCTATAAGATCAGCTTCGCCGCTCCGCAGATCCCTGCATCATTCCCAAGTTCTGCCAGTACAAACTTCGTATCCTTGTTCGCAAAGAATGCCTTCTCCTGAAAATATTTCTCAATATAGCCCAGCAAGATACTTCCTGCCTTGGAGACTCCGCCGCCGATCACGATCACGGACGGATCTGTCACAGCCGCTATGTTCGCCATTCCATGCCCCAGGTAGGAGGCGAATTCCTCTACGATCTCACCTGCAACCTGATCTCCTTCTTTCAGCGCATCGAACACCGCCTTCGCACTCAGCTCGCCTTCTCTGAGGGAGGACGGACTGTCATCTGCCCCAAGCCTTCTCCTGGCCAGTCTGACCACTCCGGTAGCGGACGCATACATCTCCAGACATCCCTTGTTCCCGCAGCCGCAGGCTTCCGACTCTTCATAGTTCATGCAGAGGTGGCCGATCTCGCCGCCTGCTCCGTGCGCTCCGATCAAGGGCTGTCCGTTCACGATGATGCCGCCGCCCACACCGGTTCCCAGCGTCACCATGATCAGATTCTTATGACCTCTTCCGGCGCCAAGCCACATCTCGCCAAGAGCCGCCACATTGGCATCGTTGCCGGAAGCCACCTTCATGCCGGTCAGTTCTTCCATCTCGCGGGTCACTTCTTTGTAACCCCATCCGATATTCGCCGAATTCTTTACAATCCCGTTCTCATCCACAGGAGCCGGAAGCCCGATTCCGATTCCTGACACCTGCGCGGTATCCATCTCTCTCTCCTGCATCTTCTCTTTCAGGGATGCCGCGATATCCGGAAGAACCGCTTCTCCCTGATTCTCAGTATGTGTCTTGATCTCCCACTTGTCGACCAGTTCTCCGTCCGTCTTAAACAGACCGATCTTCACCGTAGTCCCTCCGATATCAACGCCAAAACAATACTTCATCTGTCTACCTCCTATTTCTTTGCAAGGTTCTGCTGTACCCTCTTATATAATTCCTGCGCCGCATTATATCCCATCTTCTTCTGACGGTAATTAATGGCAGCCGTCTCAACAATGATCGCAAGATTCCGTCCCGGGCGAATCGGAAGCTGATGGCATACGACCTTATTCCCCAGGAATTCCGTATACTCCTCCTCCAGCCCAAGCCTGTCGTACTTCTTCTCCTTATCCCAGTCCTCCAGTGTAATGACCAGATCAATGTTCTGCGTTGCCCTGACGCTCTGTACACCGTACAGTGTCTTGACATCCACAATGCCGATTCCTCTTAATTCTATAAAATGTCTTGTGATATCCGGCGCCGTTCCGACCAGCGTCTCATCGCTGACCTTGCGGATCTCAACCACATCATCACTGACCAGACGATGTCCCCTCTTGATCAACTCCAGAGCCGCCTCGCTCTTTCCGATCCCGCTCTCTCCCATGATCAGCACGCCGACACCATATACGTCCACCAGAACACCGTGGATCGAGATACAGGGCGCCAACTGTACATTCAGCCAGCGTATGATCTCGGCCGTGAATTCAGAAGTCTTCTTCTCCGTATTGAACACCGGGATATTCGCCTCCTCAGCCATTTCAAGGAGAAGCTCGCCCGGCTTCATATTCCTTGAAAATACAATACATGGAATCGGATAGGATAACAACTCTCTATAGATCTCCTTCTTGTGTCCCTCATCCATCTTCTCCAGGAATGTGTATTCTACATATCCGATCAACTGAACCCGATCAGAATCAAAATGCTCAAAATATCCTGTAAGCTGCAGAGCCGGACGGTTAATATCCGGAATCCCGATCATCTTATCCGTCAGATCTACATTGGGCGTAAGATTCTTAAGATTCATCTTCTCTACCACTTTCTTTAACTCGACTTTACCTGCCATAACACTCTCCTTTACTCTCACTTTCATCGGTAACCCGATTATACACCAATATATTTATTATACCATATCAGTGAAAAAAGTTATAGACATCCCGGGCAGATTTTTCGTTCATGGAAGGGAGATCCTTCAACTGCTCCACCGTGGCATTCTTGATCGCCTCAATATTCTCAAAATGTCTCATCAGATCCTTCCTTCTGGCTGGTCCTACCCCCGGGATATCGTCCAGCATGGAATGTACCTGATTCTTCCCCCGAAGCTGCCTGTGGAATGTAATCGCGAATCTGTGAGCTTCATCCTGTATCCTGGTGATCAGCCGGAAGCACTCTGAATTTCGGTCGATCGGAAGCTCCATATTCTGGTAGTACAGCCCGCGGGTCCTGTGATTATCGTCCTTGACCATACCGCAGACAGGAATATTAATCCGAAGCTTTTCTAATACCTTAAGCGCCACATTCACCTGTCCCTTTCCTCCATCCATAAGAAGCAGATCCGGAAATGCCGTAAAGCCGCCCATTTCCTTGCCTTCCTCCTGCTCGCGTATTCCATGCTCGAATCTTCTGGTCAGCACCTCTTCCATACTTGCGTAATCATCCGCTCCCTGGACGCCTTTGATCTTAAACTTGCGGTAATCATTGCGCTTCGGCTTTCCCCTTTCATATACTACCATGGAACCTACGGAAGCAAATCCATTCGTATTGGAGATATCGAACGCCTCCATCCGCACGATCCCGCTAAGTCCAAGCATCTTCTCAAGTTCCTTGACCGCGCCGATGGTTCTTCCCTCCTCCCGTTTCAGTCGTTCCCTGTCCGTATTCAATACCATAGAAGCATTCTTCGCCGCAAGCTCCACCAGCTTCTCTTTCGTTCCCTTCTTTGGAACCCTTAAGTGTACACGGTGCCCCCGTCTCTTAGACAGCCATTCTTCAATGAGCTCCATATCCTCCACTTCCTCCGGAAGCATGATCTTTGCAGGTATATACGGCGTCCCCGCATAGAACTGCTTGATGAAGCTAGATAAGATCTCTCTCTCGTCCTCACCTTTCGTGATCTTCAGGTAGAAATGATCCCTTCCGATCAGCCTTCCGCCGCGGATGAAGAACACCTGGACCACTGCGTCCTCTTCATCAATCGCCGCCGCAAGAATATCCCTGTCGTCGCCTGCCGTATCCGTGATCTTCTGCTTCTGCGCAATCTTCCTGACGCTGGTAAGCAATTCCCGGTACTCAATGGCCTTCTCGAACTCAAGCGCCTCCGAAGCCTCCGTCATCATCCCCTCCAATTCCTTCAGGATCACATCATAATTCCCATTCAGGAAATGCACCACCTCCTGGATAGACTTCCGGTATTCCTCCTGGGAAATATACCCCTGGCACGGCGCTTTGCACTGATGGATATGGTAATTCAGACAAGGTCTTTCCTTACCGATATCCCTGGGAAGCTTCCGGCTGCAGCTTCGGATATTGTATAACTTGCGTATCAATTCTATGGTATCCTTCACCGCCCCGGCGCTGGTATAAGGACCAAAGTACCGTGACTTATCCTTTGCCATCCTTCTTGCTACCATCACCCTGGGGAACGGCTCATCCACCGTCACTTTGATAAACGGATAAGTCTTATCATCCATCAGCATGGTGTTATACTTCGGCCTGTGCTCCTTGATCAGATTACATTCCAGCACCAACGCTTCCAGCTCAGAATCTGTAACAATATACTCAAAACGGACGATATGGGTCACCATCTGTTCAATCTTGACACCTTTATTCCGGCTGCTCTGGAAATACTGCCGCACCCGGTTCTTAAGGCTGATTGCTTTCCCCACATAGATGATATCATCCCGTTCATCATGCATGATATACACCCCGGGCTTCCCCGGCAGTTTTTTCAATTCTTCCTGAATGTCAAACATGGTTTTATCTCCTTGTCCTCGTAATTTGTTGCGCAATATCATAAAAAGCCTGGAAATCCGTTCAGACTCCCAGGCTCTAACTTCATCGGACGACAGTCCGCCCGCCCCGCGGAGCATATATCACAGGATGCCCTTGGGGTAACTATTATGACTCTTCTATCGAATTCAGAGTGATCTGCTCTCTGGCTTCGCCTAGGATATCCTCAGTTTCTTCCGGATTCTCCCCGGTCTCAACCGGATTCATGGCGATACGCTCTTCGGTCTTCTCCTTCTTCTTCTCGGGGTCGATCCCTTCTGTCTCATGGAAGATCTCCATGAATTCCTTCCCGGTGATCGTCTCCTTCTCAATCAGATATGCCGCGATCTTATCCAGTGATTTGCGATGTTCACTGAGAAGCTTCTTCGCCGTCTCATAAGATTCCTTCAGGATCCTCATAACCTCTTGGTCAATCTCCGAGGCAGTCTCCTGCCCGCAGTTCGCCACCGGTCTTCCGTCCAGGTAACGGTTCTGAATAGATTCTAATCCGATCAGGCCAAACTTCTCGCTCATACCATACTGGGTGACCATCGCCCTTGCCACCTTGGTCGCCTTCTCAATATCATTGGATGCACCTGTGGTGACCGTATCGAACACGATCTCCTCCGCCGCGCGTCCTGCAAGCATTCCTACCAGCATCGCGTGAAGCTCCTTCTTGGTGTTCAGGAACTTCTCTTCCTCCGGTGTCTGCATAACATAACCAAGCGCCCCCATCGTTCTTGGCACGATCGTAATCTTCTGCACCGGTTCCGCATCCTTCTGAAGCGCACTCACCAACGCATGGCCGACCTCGTGGTAGGATACGATCTTCCGCTCCTCCTGGCTCATGATACGATCCTTCTTCTCCTTACCCACCAGTACAACTTCCACTGCTTCAAAAAGATCTGACTGCGACACCGCTGTCCGCCCGTTCTTCACGGCATTGATCGCCGCTTCATTGATCATATTGGCAAGATCCGAACCTACCGCACCGCTCGTCGCCAGGGCGATCGCTTCTAAATCCACCGTCTCATCCATGCGCACATCTTTGGAATGCACCTTCAGAACATCCACTCTTCCTTTGAGATCCGGCTTCTCTACCACAATCCTCCGGTCAAACCGTCCCGGACGCAAGAGAGCCGGATCCAGGATCTCAGGACGGTTCGTAGCGGCAAGGAGCACCAGGCCCTTATTGCTCTCGAATCCATCCATCTCCGCCAAGAGCTGGTTCAACGTCTGCTCCCTCTCATCGTTGCTTCCAAGCTGGTTGTCACGGCTCTTGCCGATCGCGTCGATCTCGTCGATAAATATGATACAGGGCGCCATCTGCTGTGCCTGCTTGAACAGGTCACGGACTCTGGACGCTCCCACGCCTACATACATCTCCACAAATGCCGAACCGCTTAAGGAAAAGAACGGTACGTTCGCCTCTCCTGCCACGGCCTTTGCAAGCAAGGTCTTACCAGTACCAGGCGGCCCCACCAGAAGCGCTCCCTTGGGAAGCTTCGCACCTACGCTGGTATATTTGCCTGGATTATGCAGGAAATCCACCACCTCCTGCAGGGATTCCTTCGCCTCGTCCTGTCCTGCCACATCCTTGAACGTCACACCGGTCTGCTTCTCGACATACATCTTGGCATTGCTTCTGCCGATTCCCATCATCCCGCCGCCCTTGGACATCTTCCTAGTCATCCACACAAATACACCTACCAATAAGAAGACCGGAAGAAGTGCGAACAAGGTCTGCGCGATAATGGCGGATGTGGTATCCGGAATCTGCTGGCCAAACTTGACATCTGCCTTCTCCAGGCGTTCCGCGAGAGAATCATCCCTCACAACACCGGTATAATATTCCTTGGCAATCTTCTGCCCCTTCTCCTTCTTCTCCGTTATGACGATCCTGCTGCTCTGGATCACCACTTCTTCGACCTTACCGTCGTCCACCATCTCAAGGAATTCATCATAACTGATCTCATTGTCACTGCCCGCTCCCTGGAAGCGGAACAGCGCCATCACCATTATCATCGTGACCACGGTCACCAAAATGATAAAGGACAGCCCTTGCTTGTTATTTCTATTATTATTTCGATTGGGGTTATTATTCTGGTTGTCCATTTTTTTCCTCCTGTACTTCCCTTCCATTATACGGACAGCCTACCTAGAAATCAATAAAAACATTACGAAAGATTGATTTTTTAGGCTTGTATCAGGTTTATTTTATGTTTTTTATATAATTTTTACAATTCCCCTTGTTCTGATAATAAGCAATCAATGAATAAATACACACAATAATAATCCAAATCCCAAGTCCCAACAAAAATACAAGATCGTCGTTCGGCACAAACAAAGCAAGCAAACACTGAATAAGCCCAAAAGGAATTGCCGTGTACCCGGCAAATCTATGCGTTTTTTGCCAGCATAGTTTATCTTTTAGAATCCAAGGCAATTTAAACCCAATCCGGCTGCGATAAGGCATTTGCGGCAAGAAATTACCGACTAATACCATTAAGCCCCCCACGATAAGCACAATACCTTTCATGTAATTCATTTGCAAACCGCAATACTTAGCTATCGTGACAAAATAGAAAAGAAAAATTCCAAGTCCAAAGAGGTTAATTACAGTCAGAGTAATATCATTTCTCACTTCATTGTCGTTTTGGGAGATTTTGTGAGGAAAAAAGGCTGCAATAGCCAACGCAAGGAAAATAACAGAACAAATCCCTATAAAAACCCCACGGGAAGGACTTTGCATAAACAAAGGTATTTCGCCGGGAAGGTATTTAAAGCATAAGGCTGTCCCTGCAATGAATATAATCAAGAATATCATATTCAGACTTCTATATAGTTTCATTCTCGTTTCCCTCTTTTCCTGTCGATTTATTTGTATCAAAAAACTCTAAAAATGCGCCTAAAGTTGTCTGCAATACAGAAGCATTAAGAGAATAAGTAACGGACATCCCCGTCCGTTCGCCTGTCACTAACCTTGCTTCTTTCAAAATATCAAGGTGTTTTGATATGGCGGGCTTTGAGATCGTAAAGTTTTCAGAGATTTCCTTCGCCGTCATATCACCATCTGCGAGCAGCTTTAGGATCTGCCGTCTGGTATCATCAGATAGAGCTTTGAATACAGTAGTCATCTACCCCCATCTCCTTTCCACATAATACTGTATTCATTTTTTCTTGTGTGTAAATTGATGGTAAATCAAATACGGAACAGGTGTAAACAGCAGGACAAAATACTTACTTGCATACCAGCCTGCCTCTCCGTTCACATCAAAATGGAAGGGTATCTTGTCTGGAAGGAACAATGTTGCCACAAACAATATGGCAAAGGTTCCAATCAATAACGCTGCCGGGATCATTTTCTTCTTACTCATAGCTTCTTCCTCCTTTTGATTGACTGACATATTTTGAAAGATCACTCTTGATGAGACGCAATTCCTTTACACACAAGTAAAATTAGAATACATACACTGCACAATAAAAAGGTTATCACGCCTCCGGCAGCGAATCCGTTCTGAAGCATTTTTGCCGCCGCAAAGAAATACCCTGTTGAAACTGCGATACAAAGCAAAACAGACAAAACCACATTAACATTTTGCTTGATTGCTTCTGTTTCATTTGTCCATTCCAATTTTGGACGTTTCATGTCGATAAATACTCCGATCAAGTTCCATAGCGCTGCAAATAATATGCCAACGAAAGAGATTACTCCAATCTGGATAAAACCATAGTTAAAGTAGATCTTGAATATTAAGCAATTAATGATAATCCCCATAATCGAGATACTTGTAGAAAACAGGGCTTTCACAAACGCTTGCTGCTTTAATGGATACGGAATGATCTTCGTGATCCAAAAACTTGCCCCCTCTCTGGAAAAACTGCTTGAAGCCACTGCATTGATTGCGGATGTAAGTACAATTACCGCAAGCGCAGACAGTACCGCATAAAAGGAAAATTCCGGGGCTGACACCAAGGCTCTTATTTGTTCTATACTCTCTGCGTCTGCACTGATCCGAAAAGACAGCGTCAATAAAAAGGGGGTAATAAAAATCCCAAACAATCCGTTTATGACATTCGCCGGATCACGGAAAAAAGTTTGATACTCTTTCTTAAAATAGCTTCTCAGCTTTGACGACGAGTTGTATTTCATCGCCTTTGAGCGAATCCGTCCCTCTTTATCATAAATGGCATATTTCTTTCCGATCACAAGATTACTCAAATAGTAGTATCCGCAGATAAACACAGCGGCAAGTATGATGCAGAATAGTTTTATTCCTGGATGAAGACGGATATACGCGTCTCGTTCTGCGCCTATTTGTCCATTTGATAATAGAACGCCGATCATGCCGCCCGCAAAATACACTATGATTCCTGTGACTGCCAACACTGTCCTCCTACGTTTCAGAAGCATGGCAATTTTCAAGCATATTGTCACAAGAACCGCCAAAGGGAACACAACAATATGAGGCAGTATCGCTGCCGCAGAGATATATGTAAGTATCACAGAAATGTCTCCCATATAGTGCATTTGGATGATACACACAGGAAGCAGCAGTATAATTTCAATCCCATAGCAAAACAAGATTACTGTAATGTACTTACTTGTAAAAATGTCGCATGGCCTCACTGGAAACAGCAGCAAGTGTTCTATATCCTTTGAAAAGCAAAAAATATTGATCAGCAGGAAGGCGCCTGCTATCGAGAGTATCATCGCCGCTGCAAACAGTGCAAGCCGGCAAAACAAAGCTCCCAGCCCCAGCCTGGAAAGTCCATCATAAAGCCGCCCAAGCATTTGAAAATAGTAGTAATAGAACACGCCTATCATACTTAAAACAAAGCAAGTCAGCACAATAAAGTAGGTATCAGGGCGTTCTTTTAACTTATACCGAAAATTCAAAAAGCTGAAATTGATCTTACTTATTGTTTTGCTTAATTGAAAAACCTTTCTCCATCGGTACATCATTAACCACCTCCATATAAATATCCTCCAAAGAAGTATCGGAAGGATTCCCTCGAAGCTCGATTGTCTTCTTAATCGTTCCTGCCTGCATGATAACAATTTTATCACACAAATTCTCACAAATTTCCAATATGTGAGATGAAAACAGGACAGATTTTCCGCAGGCTGCTCTGGATCGAATCAATTCCTTTAAGACCCTGACAGCTTCTACATCCAGTCCCGTCATTGGCTCATCTAACACCCAAATCAAGGGATCATTAACCAGGGATGCAATAATAGCAATTTTTTGCTTTGTCCCATGAGATAACCTTTTAACAGGGCTATTCAGATATTTTTCAACCTGAAACGCTTCTATCAGCGGAGTATAAATTTTACCTCTTGTTTCAGAAGGTACTTCGTACATATCTGCTATAAAATTCAAATATTCCTTTCCCGTAAGATTGTTGTATATATCGTGGCTGTCAGAAACATAGTTAATTCGTTTCTTGTATTGCATGGGATGTAGATACAGCGAGTAGTTACCAAGGCAGATAGTGCCTTTTTCAAGCGGCAGCAGCCCCAGAATCAGCTTTAAGGCTGTAGTTTTCCCAACTCCGTTCTTCCCTAACAGGCCAGCGATCTCTCCATCTAATACGGAAAAAGTAAGATCGGTCAGCACAGGTACATGAGGTTGATAATGAAAAGACAGGCCGGATACTTCTAACAAAGAGAACACCCCTTTCACAGCTTTTAACCATTTAGTTAATTGGTTGTTTATAATATAGCACCGGATCTGAGAAATGTCAATACATACCTCCTTTGCCCTCATGAATTGCCTTTCCATTCTCTGTCTCCTTTCTTTCTGGTACCTCTCAGTCTCGCCGATCAGCTCCATGATCTCCTGGTTACGCTTCAGGAAGTCTTCGCTTCCCACTCCCAGGCGCTTCTCTTCCTGTGCTACGAAATCATCCATCATTGTCTTAAATTCTTCCTGTTTAATTCTGTCAATTCTCATGTTTGAACACCTCCATATTAAGTTTTAGCTTTACTTTTATTTACATGATATTGTAAAATAAAAAAGGAAAATCTATGGAAAAAGAAAAGACAACAGGCGAATTAATTAAGTTAGCACGAAAAAAAGCAGGACTTACACAAGCTGAATTGGGGGGAAAATTAGGAATAACCCCTGCAGCAATAAGCCAATTTGAAAAGCCGAATCATTGTATTCTTTTGATATGGCAAGTGAAGAATTAGAAAAAATTATTAATCAAAAAGAAGACCGTCTTGCAGGACGAATGGTACATTGACAATAATATACTTACCCAGGGAGCCGAAGGGGCGATATGCCAGCCGCCGGACGAAAGAAAGGAGGCTGGTGCTTATGGTTACATATTCGGATTTAATCCAATTTGTGATTATGCTTTGCGCCGTGATCACTCTTGTTGTTTATATCACACGCAAAAAATAGCGCCCTCGGTCTGGTAAACTAAGGCGCTACTTTTGTAAAACCATTTTACCGGCGGCTAGGCTGCATCTAGCTTTCGGCTCTCTTATTAAGTATATTATAGTCAATCTCTCCAAATATGTCAAATACTATCCTTTCATTTCAAAACCGCTACCACGCGCACAGATGAAAGGAAGATGATAGAACGCCTGGGGCATGAAGATGTAAAAATGACCATGAACACGTATTCGCATCTTTTCCACTCTCTTTTAATTCCATAAAACATTATGAAAAGATTGTAAACTCCCCATATTCTGTAGTATACTTTGAATAGTGATGCTTATGCCCCAATACGGCATATTTACCTGAAAAAACAAAAGGGGAATAACAGATGAAAACAGGATTTGACAACGAAAAATATCTTAAAATGCAGTCAGAACACATTCGTGAGCGTATCGAACAGTTCGGACAGAAATTATACCTAGAATTCGGAGGCAAATTATTCGATGACTTCCATGCTTCCAGAGTTCTTCCGGGATTCCAGCCTGACAGCAAATTACGGATGCTGAAGCAATTATCCGACCAGGCCGAGATCATCATCACAATCAGTGCGGAAGATATCGAGAAGAATAAGATCCGGGGCGATCTGGGGATCACATATGATTCAGATGTTCTCCGGCTGATTTCAGCATACCAGGCGCAGGGACTCTATGTTGGAAGCGTCGTGATCACCAAATACAGCGGCCAGGAGAGCGCCGGACTTTTCAAGACCCGCCTGGAGAAGCTTGGGATCCGCGTATACCGCCACTATGTGATTCCAGGCTATCCTTCCAACGTCCCTTATATCGTAAGCGACGAGGGCTACGGCAAGAACGACTATATTGAGACCTCGCGCCCCTTAGCCGTCGTCACCGCGCCGGGTCCCGGAAGCGGCAAGATGGCAGTCTGCCTCTCTCAGCTGTACCAGGAGCACAGACGCGGGATTTCCGCCGGCTATGCCAAGTTCGAGACATTTCCGATCTGGAACATTCCGCTTAAGCATCCGGTGAACCTGGCTTATGAGGCGGCAACCGCGGACCTCAACGATATCAACATGATCGATCCCTTCCACCTGGAAGCTTACGGAGAGACCACGGTCAATTATAACCGCGATGTAGAGATCTTCCCGGTTCTTAATGCCATGTTCCAGCAGATCTATGGGGAAAGCCCCTACAAATCTCCCACAGATATGGGAGTGAATATGGCCGGGAACTGTATCTGCGATGATGAGGCGTGCAAGGCGGCTTCCTGCCAGGAGATCTTAAGGCGGTATTATAACTCTCTGCAGCGGCTTCTGTTTGGTACATGCTCCGACACAGAGGTCATGAAGATCGAGATGCTCATGAATCAGGCACAGATCACGGTTCATGACCGCCCTGTTGTGGATGTGGCCTTAGCCCGCGCCGCAGAGACGGACGGACCGGCGGCAGCGCTCCAGCTTCACGACGGACGCATTATCACCGGCAAGACCTCGAACCTTCTGGGGGCTTCTGCCGCCCTTCTGCTGAATGCATTGAAAGAACTGGCAGAGATCGACCACAGACGGCACGTGATCTCTCCGGAAGCCATCGAACCGATCCAGAAGCTTAAGACGCTCTATCAGGGAAGCAAGAATCCAAGGCTTCATACGGATGAAGTCCTGATCGCCCTGTCTGTCAGCGCAGCAACCGATCCTACCGCTCAATTGGCTCTGGATCAGCTTCCTCTGTTAAGAGGCTGCCAGGCCCATACTTCTGTTATGGTCAGCTCTGTCGATATGAAACAATTCAAGAAATTATCGATCCAGGCGACTTTTGAAGCAAAATATGAAAAAAATCCTGTATTTTTTAACGAAATGGGTGTATAATTCATAGATATTTTTTTAACAGAAGGAGGACACTATGGCAGTTAAATATGTATTTGTGACAGGCGGTGTGGTATCAGGACTTGGCAAGGGGATTACAGCGGCCTCTCTCGGACGACTCTTAAAAGCCCGGGGATACACTGTAACCATGCAGAAGTTCGACCCTTACATCAACATCGACCCCGGTACCATGAACCCGGTACAGCACGGCGAGGTCTTCGTGACCGACGACGGCGCAGAGACGGATCTGGATCTGGGGCATTATGAACGTTTTATCGATGAGAGTCTGGGCAAGAATTCCAACGTCACCACCGGGAAGATCTACTGGTCCGTTCTGCAGAAGGAACGCCGGGGGGATTTCGGCGGCGGAACCGTTCAGGTGATCCCGCATATCACCAACGAGATTAAGGACCGTTTCTACCGCAATCCTGCCGCAGAACATACAGAGATTGCCATTATCGAAGTCGGCGGAACCGTCGGCGATATCGAGAGCCAGCCCTTCCTGGAGGCCATCCGGCAGTTCCAGCACGAGAAAGGCCATGAGAATGTGATCCTGATCCATGTGACCCTGATCCCCTACCTGCGTGCCTCACAGGAGATGAAGACGAAGCCTACCCAGGCCAGCGTCAAAGACCTGCAGGGGATGGGAATCTGGCCGGACATCCTGGTGTGCCGTTCCGAATATCCTCTGAGCATCGGAATCCGGGATAAGATCGCACTCTTCTGCAACGTACCGGCCACCCGCGTACTGCAGAACCTAGATGTCGAATATCTGTACGAAGCTCCTCTTGCAATGGAAGAAGAACATCTTGCAGAGGTGGTCTGTGAATGCCTTCATCTCGGCTGTCCGGCTCCGGATCTTGCGGACTGGACGGAGATGGTCGAATATCTGAAGCATCCCAACACCGAGATCACCGTCGCCCTGGTCGGCAAATACATTCAGCTCCACGACGCCTACATCAGCGTCGTGGAAGCCTTGAAGCACGGCGGCATCTTCAGCCGCGCGACTGTCAATATCAGATGGATCGATTCTGAGACTCTGACCGCGGACAACATCGCAGAACAACTCCAGGGCGTCTGCGGAATCCTGGTACCCGGAGGCTTTGGCTCCCGCGGGATCGACGGCAAGCTTGCCGCCATCCACTATGCACGCACCAACGGCATCCCATTCTTAGGCCTGTGCCTGGGCATGCAGCTTGCGATCGTAGAATTTGCACGAAATGTTCTGGGCTACAACGACGCCCACAGTGCTGAACTCAATCCGCATACCACGTATCCGGTCATTCATATCCTGCCGGAGCAGATCGGCGTGGAGGATATCGGCGGAACCTTAAGACTGGGCGCCTATCCCTGTATCTTAGACGATACTTCCAAAGCTTATGAGATGTACGGCAAGAAAGAGATCAGCGAACGGCACCGCCACCGCTACGAGGTCAACAATGATTACCGCGAGAAGCTTACCGCCCACGGGATGAAGCTCTCCGGCCTCTCCCCGGACGGCAGGATCGTAGAGATGATCGAGATCCCGGATCACCCTTGGTTTATCGCAACCCAGGCGCATCCGGAATTAAAATCCCGGCCCAACCGCCCGCATCCATTGTTCAAGGGATTCATAGAAGCGGCGTTAGATTACCGGGATTGCAGATAGATCTGCTTACAGACATTCTCTGACGCATTTCAGCGCTTCAGCCACCACCTGGTGCATGTCGTAATAGCGGTACATGCCCAGGCGGCCGCCGAAGATCACATGTTCTTCTTTCTCGGCCAGTTCCCGGTACTTCCCATACAAAGCATTATTCTTCTCATCATTCATGGGATAATACGGTTCTTCCCCTTTCTTCCACGCCGCCGGATACTCTCTTGTGACCACCGTCCGCGGATTCACTTCGGCACCTGTATTCCCATATCCGCCCTGGCATCCATACTCAAAATGCTTATGCTCAATAATCCTGGTATACGGAACCTCGTATTCCGTATAATTTACCACTGCATTTCCCTGATAATTCTCTATAGGCATAATCTCTGTCTCGAATCTCAGGCTCCGGTATTCCAGTTCGCCATAGCAATATTCGTAGTAAGTGTCGATCATTCCGGTGAACACGATATCTTCTGCCTCTGACGCCAGGCTCTCCCTGTCCTCAAAGAAATCCGTACCAAGGCGCACTTCGATTCCGGCAAGCATCTTCTCGATCATCTGGGTATAGCCCCCTACCGGAATCCCCTGGTACTTGTCGTTAAAGTAATTATTATCATACACGAACCGAACCGGAAGCCGCCGGATAATGAAGCTTGGAAGCTCCGTTGCCCGCTTGCCCCACTGCTTCTCCGTATAGCCCTTCACCAGCTTCTCGTAGATATCCCGGCCCACCAGGGAGATCGCCTGTTCCTCCAGATTCTCAGGCTCCGCAATCCCGGCCTCCCTGATCTGCCGCTCAATGATCTCCTTCGCTTCCTGGGGCGTCTTAACTCCCCACATCTTGCTGAATGTGTTCATATTAAAGGGCAGATTATATAATTCATCCTTATATCTCGCCACCGGACTGTTGGTATAGCGGTTGAATTCCGCAAACTGCTGCACATAATCCCACACCTCCTTATCTGATGTATGGAAGATATGCGCGCCGTACTGATGTACCTGGATCCCTTCTATCTCTTTCGTGTATATGTTCCCGCCTACATGATCACGCCGGTCGATTACCAATACCTTCTTTCCCGCTCTGTGTGCCTCATATGCAAAAATCGCACCGAATAAACCTGCTCCTACTACTAAATAATCGTATCTCATCTTATTCTTCCTTCCCTGCTTTTTATACTCAGACGCCGTCCTGCCATCTGACCTTACTTCCCTTCTCCGTTCTTGTCACTACAAGTTTGCGCTCGATCTGCTCTTTTAATTCATTTACATGAGAAATGATCCCCACTAGCCTCTGTTCATCCGCAAGCTCGTTAAGCACACGGATCGCCTGTTCCCTTGCCCCGTCATCCAGAGAGCCGAACCCTTCGTCCACAAACATCGTATCAAGCCGGATTGCCCCCGCCGTATTCTGAACGATATCCGCCAGCCCAAGCGCCATAGACAGCGACGCCATGAAGGATTCCCCTCCAGAGAGGGTCTTCACATCCCTGACCGAATCACTTGCCATATGATAAATATCCAGATCTAATCCTGCCTGCCCCTGGCTCCCAAGATCCTTCACCTCGCGGCACTTTAGAATAAACTCTCCGGATGTCATCTGGACCAGCCGCTTGTTGGCCGCACGGATGATCTGCTTAAAATACTGTCTCTGTACATACGTCTCAAAATCCATCTTCACCGAGCCGCTTAAGGCTCCGTTAGCAGTCCGGCTTAGGTTTCCTACCATCTCATACTGCTTCTTAAGCTCTCCGTTCTTCTCCAGATATCGCTTCAGATTATCCAAGGCCTCCTGGTTCTTCTGATTCATACCGCAGAACCGCACATATTCATCCTGTTTCTCCTTCTGTATTAGAACCGCTTCTGTAAGCTCTTCTTCCAGTTCATTCAGATCAGCCCTCTCTTTTCCCGATAGCTGTTCCGCAAGCGACTGTCTTCTCCCGGATATCTCATTCGCCTGCATATGATGATCATGAATCTCTCCATCAAGCCTCTCCATCTCTTCGGCCTGAAGCTTCCCGTCCTGATACGCAGTCTCCGTGCCGAATCCCTGCCCCTTTAACGCTTCCTCATAGGCCGACTGCCTGTCCTTCGCCTCTGTCTCCTGATGCTTAAGCGTCTCTATACTGCTGCTTTTGTGTCCTTCAAGCTGCTGCTGCCTCCTGACAGCTTCCCGCTCCTCCTGCTCCGCCTGCCCGCAGCCAGACCTGGCCGTCTTAAGAAGCTCCACAAGCTCCTTCTGGCGCATTTTTGCCTGTCTCATAGATGTTAGCGGAAGATTCTCACTCTTAATCTTAAGCTCCGATTCCAGACGCTTCTCTTCCAGAAGTATATCGGCATATTCTGTCTCAAGCTGCTTATATTCCCGCTCCCGGCTCTGAAGCTCTTCTCTGAGCTTCTGCCCGTTTTCAACCGCCTGCCGTAAAAGCTCTGCTTCCCGTTGGACAATGATAAGCTCCTCCTGCTGCTTCGCTGATATCTGCTCGTTCTTGGCTATGTACTCCTGTATCAGCGCCTTCATCTTCTCATATCCGGCAATCATATCCTTCTCTGTGGTTATCTCCCTGACTCCCACTGCCTCATGCACATCGGCCGTTCCAAGTATCCGTTCATACTCTTGTATGAATGCTTCTTGCTTCGCCCGGCACCTGGCCGCCTGCTCCCGGACTGCCATACCAGACTGCTCCCGCTTTGCTTCTGCCTGTTCCCGCCTCTTCTTCGCCTTCTCCACATCCTGCTGGGTAACAGCTTCCTTAGACAGGCTGCAGACAGATGGATGTTCACAGGAGCCGCACACGGGACAAGGCATGCCCGGCTCTAACCGGCTTGCAAGGATTCCCGCCTGTTCTGCCAGAAATGCCCGGTACTTCTCTTCATAATCCTGGAATGCTTTCTGGTAAGCGATCTGATCCCGCTCTGCCTGCTTCTTCCTGCCCCGCCTGTCCTGTTCTTCCTGATAGAGCATTTCCCACTGATCCTTCAAGCCACTAAGCTCTCTGCACTTAAGACTCTGATACTCTTCCTTAAGCTTCAGCTTCTCAAGCCTTCCAGGACTCTCCCCATATACTTTCTGCGTCCTTTCAAATTCCTCCAGCTGAATCCTCATATCATCCAGAGCCTTCTTATGCTTCTCAAGCTCCCCCTTCCTTAATTCCTGTTTCTTCTTCTCTTCATCATAATAGTTCTTAAGCTGTTCGACCTCCGCATATCTCGGCAGCGCATCCTGGATCCTGATAAGTTCCGCCTTGCATTCTTTCTCCTGCTTTGTCAGTTCTTCCTCCCTCTGCACTCTGATTTCCCGGAGTTCTCTCACCTGTATCTCAGAAGCAGATAATTGTTCTGTAAGCTCTTCGATACTTCTCTTACTTCTCTCTACTGCTTCCTCCGCCTGCAAAAGGCCCGTCTCGAAAACTCTGACCTTCTCCGCACGCTTCGCCTCTTCAAGCCTCTTCTCCTTCTCTTCTATCTCTGGCTTCTTCCTAAGAAGTGTCTTTTCCTGCTCCTTCACCCGCTCCAGTGCTTCAAACAGCCGGTTCCTGGCTTCCCCTTCGCTCTTCCTTCTGTTCAGCTCATCAATTCTCTTCTGAAATGCATCTGCCTCCGATCTCTTCTCTCTTTGAAGTGCATTTCCCTCCTTAAGCATCCTTCCAAGCATCCCAACTGCTTCTTCGTAAGGAATCACCGGATATGTCCGATACTCCTCCCACTGCTTCCTGGCAGATTCGTCTCCGATATATTCAACGCGGTCCATCTCCCGCCTTGCATCCTTCTGGTTGTCCTCCAGCGCCCCATACAGCCTTCCCGCACGCTGTTTCAATTCCTCCTGAACACGATAGTACAATCGGGTCTGGAAGATCTTCGTGAAGATCTTCTTGCGCTCTCTGGATTCCGCGTGGAGAAGCCTCAGGAAATCTCCCTGAGCGATCATAGCAATCTGGGTAAACTGAGACGCATCCATCCCCATGATCTCTGCAATCTTCTGATCCGTCTCCCGCTTCTTCCCCCTGTATGTGCTTCCGTCCGGCAAGATCAGCTCTACCCCGGAGGATTCCTTCACGTATCTGGGAGACCCGTCTGCATAGCGTCTCTTCCCCAGGCGCAGATATTCCGGATTGCGCCGGACGGTATAACTCTTCTCTCTATAAGAGAATGTATACTCCACATAGGTATCCACATCCTCCGCCGCGTACTGGCTACGCATCATGTTACCGTCTCTCTTCCCGCCGCTGGTCTGGTCATACAAGGCATAAATGATCGCATCAAATAACGTCGTCTTACCTGCGCCCGTATCTCCGGTGATCAAGAACAACCCCTGCTGTACGGCGGTAAAATCAATGACTGTCTTGTCCGCGTAGGATCCGAATGCCGACATCTCTAATCTGACTGGTTTCATGCTTACACCTCCTTAGCCGTCAAGAATACTTTCAAAAACTCCCAGCATCACATCCCGCTCCTTCTCATCCAGTTCCCTGCCCTGCATCTCCTGATAGAATTCCGCAAAATTCTCGATCGGATCCTTCAGGCCTGGCTCCTCGTCCAGTTCCTTAAGCTTCTGTCTGGTTCTCTTATTATCCACACGCACCTCCAAGATGTGTGTAAATACCTTCTGAAGCTGCTCTTTTGGTTTATAAGGATCCACATCGTCCGTAAGTGTTATGCTCACATAATCATCCCGCTCTTTTTCTTCCGCCTGACTTAGGATATCTGCAAGGTTTCCTACCTTCTTCTTCACGTCCCGAAGCGGATGTATGGGCAGAAGTTCCACCTTGGGGGCGGATCCCTTCTCGCCAAGAGTCACCACTGTAAGGCTCTTCTCATGCCGATATTCACTTATCGAATATTTCAGAAGAGTTCCGCAGTAGCGGATATACGGCAGATTGTCTATAGATACATCGGCACTCTGCCGGCTCCTTATATCCTGCGGTCCGTGAAGATGCCCCAATGCAGCATAATCAAATCCTGCCGCCGCGCTTACGTCCACGTTCTCAATTCCTCCCACAGAAAAAACTTCCGAATCACAGGTCGCAGGACTGTCTCCGCCTCCGGCTTCCCCTGTATAAAACTGATGCGACACCAGCACATTCCTTCGATTCTCATAATCGATCTCTTCCCGTCCAAGTATACCTGCCACCGCATCGGTATAAGTCTGCGGTGCTTCATCCCGGAACACATTTCTCACATGGGAAGGCTTCAAGAACGGCATAAGATAGAAGTCCACTTCTCCGTATTCATCCTCCAGGGTAACCTTCTTAAGATATTCTGTCTCGTCTCTCGGCGCCGTTCCCGCCAGATAGATCTGATGTCTCTTAAGAATCGCAGACGCATACTCAAGCCGCTCAGCAGAATCATGATTCCCGCTGATGATCAGAATCGGAATTGCTGGTGTGATCGCCGAAAGACGTGTCAGGAACTCATCAAACACCGTGACTGCCTCTGCCGAAGGAACAGAACGGTCATAGATGTCCCCCGCGATCACAACTGCATCCGGACGGATCGAACCGGCATACTCCGCCACCTGCATAAGGACTGCCTCCTGATCTTCTCTTAAGTTATAATGGTGGAGCTGCTTGCCTATATGTAAGTCAGACAGATGGAAAAATTTCATAAAAAGCTTCCTTTCTATTTACTTCCAAAATAATTTTACCTATAATCATCTTATGTAAGTATATCGTTTCCGGACAGACTATGCAAGGAGGGAAAACTGTAAATGCAGATCTATCATTTGATGAATAAGGAGCAGGCACTTCTATCATTCTACATTACAGAAGAATATGGCGAAAAAACTGCATATCAGGATGAACGCTTTGTACATCCCTCACTTCTGCCGGTCGGCTTCACAGACATCCAGAGCTGGCTGAACCAGCGGAATATCGCAAAGCACAAGACGCACCTTAGAAGATGGCTGAAAGAATGGCAGATAGATGATCTGGAAGGCTTTATCCAGATCACACACGGATTATCCCTAAACGACTGTTTCTGGATCCGGGCAGAGGACTCCAAGCTTCACTGGCAAGAAATAAATCTATACACCAATGATTTCAGTGATATTGTTTCCCGGACCGCTTTCGAAACCGGACTGCACGGTCTGAAGCTCTCTTCCACATCACCGGAATTCACGTCTGAAGGAAGCTTCGAAAAATGCTGGATTCGTGAGCCGGACGGAATCTACCTGTATAAAAAGGGAAGCAGCGGGTTCGCTAACAGCGGACTGGAGCCTTATTCTGAATACTACGCTTCCCAGATCGCCCGGGTCCTATGCCGCGAAAGTGTAGATTACGATCTGATAAAATATAAAGGTGCACTCGTCTCAAAATGCAGGATGTTTACCTCAGAAAAAGAAGGATTTGTGCCCTTCTATAAATACACACCAGACAAGAGTACGGTACGTTACCGTGAAGTCATTGAATTCTGCGAAAGATACCATTGCGCAGACGATTTCAAGAATATGATCGTTCTGGACAGTATTATCTGGAATCAGGACAGACACCTGGGAAACTTCGGATTTATTGTAGATAATGAGACACAGAAGATACTAAGATTTGTGCCCGTATTCGACCACAATATGTCTCTGCTCTCCAGAGCTATGAAGCAGGATCTATGGGACGGATTCGAACGATATATAAGGGACCTGGACCCTGGACATAAATTAGGCGGGGATTTTCTTCCGGTAGGCGCCAGCATGATCACGGATAATCTGATCGATAAGTTAGAGAGTTTCAGACAATTTGAACTGATACCTCACGAAAAATATAATCTGCCAGGTTCACGGCTTCGCTTCCTCAATGAACTGATCCAGAAGCAGGCCGAGAATTTGTTAAAAACCAAAAGGAGAAACATATGCTAAGAGATATCAACCTGAATGAAGTATCAGATGGGAAATTATATGGGATCAACGATATGGCCCGGGCAGACTGCAACGGCTGCAAGGGCTGTTCTTCCTGCTGCCAGGGTATGGGCCATTCCATCATCTTAGACCCGTTGGATATATGCCGCCTTACATGTGGGCTTCATAAGACTTTTGAAGAATTATTGAATCAATCCATCGAGTTGAATGTAGTGGACGGCATTATACTTCCCAATCTTAAGATGACGGGAGATAAAGAGACATGTGCATTTCTCATAAGCGACAGGTGCAGTATCCATGAACTTCGGCCCGGATTCTGCCGGATCTTTCCCCTTGGACGCTTCTATGAGAACCGTTCCTTCCGGTATTTTCTCCAGGTACACGAATGCCCGGCTCCCGCAAAGAGTAAGGTCAAGATCCGCAAATGGATCGACACACCGGATGTCAAGCGTTATGAACAGTATATTATTGATTGGCACTACTATCTGAAGGATCTGCAGGAATATGCTATGGATTTCAGCCATGGAGAGCAAATACAGAAGATCAGTATGTATATCCTGCGGCAGTTTTATCTGCTGCCTTTTAACGAGAACGGGGATTTCTATCAAGAATTCTATGAAAGGCTTGCGGCAGCAAAGGGATTTACTGACAACATCTTATGACAGGGGTCAAAAGACATTTTGACCCCTATATCTATACTTCTTCAATCACACACGTATGTCTGTGCTTATCCTTTGAAGCGTCTTTTTCGTAAGAGATACCAACCAACAATATCCGCCCGCCATAGCCGCTTAACGCAGATGGGTAGCTTCTCTCTTTGATCTGGTCGATCGCACCCTTCGCCGACTGCTTCCATTTCAGTTCAACAACCAACGCGGGCATAGGCGACGCTTTCTTTGGCAGATATACAATATCGGCATAGCCTTCCCCGGCCGGCAGTTCTTCAAACTTAATATAATGATCTCTGTAACTGAAATAAGCCAGCTTGATAACACTGCGAAGCGCCTGCTCATCATTGTAGAAGAGTATTGCAGATTCCTCCATATGGATCTTCTGGACCTGCGCAGCCACGGCGTCCGCATCTTTATGGACCGTATCATAGATCAACTGCTCGCTTTCTTGAACACGCCGGATCGTATCATCACGTTTCACTTCACGGATTGCCCTGGCGAACTCCAACCGGATTTCTTCATTTGGAATACGTACCTTTCCTGTCTCTTCATCATAAGCAAGATAGCCAAGATGAATCAACAGCGTAAGTACATCATCCTGATTTTGAAAAGTAGACAGATCATTTGCGAAACCATTCGTATCCACCGGAACACTGATACCGCCCAGCAATTTCGCAATCGTTACTGATAAACCGTCAAAACCCAGACCAATATATCCCATCAGGCTTTTCGCAGCAGAAGTCTCTGTCCAATAGGAATGAAATTTATTGCTGCGGATCGCTTTCATAACTGAATTCGGATTATAAACATATCCTGCCTCATCAAGCACATAACCATCATACCATCTCTTCATTCCCTCAAAATCCCGATGATATTCATTGCATAAGCTTTCTACTTCCTCCTCGGTAAATCCCGCATATCGGGCATATTCCATCGGACTGACCATCGAAAATTCATGAAAATCCGAGATTGCCGACTGTGAACCATCCTTCTTAATAGGTAAAATCCCCGTCATATACGCCGCCGCAAATATCCTTGCCGTAGTACCGCTGCTTTTGAACAATGTACGCAGGAATGCCAGATATTGACTGGCTACTTCCGGCGTCTCCCGGATAGGAGCGTCCCATTCATCTATGATCGCAATAAATTTATTCCCGGTCAATTCCACTGCGTTGATCAGTGTTGTGGAGAAGGATTCATCTGTCTTAAGCTGGGGATATGCAGTCAAGAGCTCTTCTGTTACCTTACGTTTGATAAAGGAAATAAGCCCTTCCTGACCGGCCTCACCCATGATATTCGTAATATCAAGATAAATCACGTCAAATTCATTAAGATATGTTTCATAGCTTTCACTATGACTCTGAGCTATCTCGAGATCTTCAAACAACTTGGAAGAATCACATGTCCTGTCATAATACGCACACAACATCTGCGCCGCAAAAGATTTGCCGAACCTTCGGGGTCTGCTGATGCAGGTAAGTCTCCGGGGCGTATTGATGCTCTGATTGACCAGGCCGATCAGACCGCTTTTATCCACATAGATATCATTCCTGATGCCGTCAAATCCCTGATTACCGGGATTAAGATAGGTTCCCATGCATTTCCTCCCCTTCATTCATATCATTACTCAACAGCCGCCGTGCCTCCATTGCGATCCACATCCGCCTGCCGTTTAAAGCCACATACTCAAGCTTCATCCTGGCGCTCTCCTTCTCCCCCAACCCCAGGTAAATCTGTGCTTCTTTGAACGCATATCCCACACGCATCCAGGTATGCGATACCGTCCCGTTCAGTTCGATCTTCTTCTGCAAGAATTCTGCCGCTGCTTGATAATCCTTGTTCTCAAGCGCCCTGGTAAGATTATTCCCCGCACAGAGCATCTCAAAAAACTTCTGATCCCTCTTTCCTCTGATACTATGGCGAAATGCTTCCTCCAGCCCTCTCACCTGCTCTCCCATCCCCCGCTTGAAATACTGGTCCGACAATAGGATATAATAATTGGCACGGAAAGCCCCCTTAATTCTATGAACATTGATCTCCTGAAGCGTCCTCCATGCACGCTCATAATCTCCCTGAGAATGCTGTGCCAGCGCCAGATTCACAAGCAGCCTGTCCTTGAATACCAGGCGGCTCTGTCCGCTGATACATGCCTCGTATAGGTATGGATCACATTCTTTCGTGAGGATCGAATGAAGTCTGACGGCGGCAAACCGCATAACAAGAGCGCCGATCACCACAATCAATATATAGACAATACCGATGCTGATATTCGTAAGAAATAAAACCCCTCTGCCAAACGCCATCAGCAAATAGTAAGATTCTATCCGTAACGTCATGTAAAAAAGATAGACAGCGGCAAGGACAATGATCCCCACTCCAATCCCTTGCTGTATATATATCTGTGCTTTTCTTCTCTTTACCTCCAACTCCATCTGGAAATACCTCCTCCTGATTCTTAGACCAATAGATTTACATATCCTCATACTAACACAATCCTGTAAATCTGAAAAGAATTTTTCAATGTTTACACCCAGGCAAAAAATGTCTATAATGAAGATATCATTACAGGATATAACTTGGGAGGTAACGCATGGGAAAACGATTCAATGTGGATGGACTCTGCTATCCGGATGAACATTATATGGTAAATATCGATAACCGTCTGGAACAGATTCAGACATTAATTGATGACGGGAAGTATTTCGTTATGAACCGGGCAAGGCAATATGGCAAGACGACCACCCTTCATATGCTGGCGCAAAGGTTCTCTTCTGTATATCAGATCTTTTCCATCAGCTTTGAAGGGCTGGGGAGTTCCTCATACAAGGACGAATGGTCGTTCTGCCGCAAAGTATACGGACTGCTCTATGATGTGATCTATTACGGGGAAACCAGTGAAGTTTCAGATGTGATTCAAACAGAATGTTATCGCATGAGCCTTAATGATGCAAGACCGGATCTTCGCACTCTTTCCAACTTCTTCTCATTGATCTGCAAAGAATCCGAAAAACCTGTCATTTTCATTATTGATGAGGTTGACCAGGCCTCAAATCAGGAGGTTTTTCTAGATTTTCTTGGAATGCTGCGGGATAAGTATATGAAACGAAGAAGTCGGCCAACCTTCCGTTCCGTGATTCTTGCAGGTGTATATGATATCAAGAATTTGAAACTAAAGATAAAAAAAGGTAAAGAATCTATATACAATAGTCCGTGGAACATTGCTGCAAAATTTACAGTAGATATGAATTTTTCTCCAAAGGATATCGCCGGGATGCTGACTGAATATAAGGATGACAGGAACGCGATCATGGATATAGACGCTATTGCACAGTTAATCTACGATTATACAGGAGGATATCCTTTTCTGGTATCCCGTATTTGTCAATTAGCTGAGGAAGCTACTGTAGAGTCATCTGGGCAATCTGTATCTTCTGCCACGCGCTTAAATGAAGCACCCGACAACAGATATTACAAATGGACGAACGATACTATCTTGGATGCAGTAAAACAACTCCTGAACGAACAGAATACTCTGTTTGACGATATGGGGAAGAAACTCTCTGATTCAAGAGAACTGGATAACATCATTCGCCTGATCCTGTTCAACGGGAAAAAGATTCCGTATAGCCCGGATGAGCATGCAATAAATCTGGGAACGATGTTTGGTTATTTGAAAAACGAAGACGGGCTTGTTGCAGTGTCCAATCGTATCTTTGAAACACGGTTATACAACCGCTATCTCTCAGAGGATATAGCAGAAAATAAGCTGGCAGATACCGCAAGTTTTGACAGGAATCAATTTACATCCGGCGGTATTTTGAACATGGATCTGGTAATGAAGAAATTCATGATTCATTTTACAGAGATTTATGGAGACAGTGATGTATCTTTTCTGGAGGAACATGGACGGCGCATTTTTTTGACATATTTAAAACCAATTATTAATGGCGTGGGAAATTACTATATTGAGGCCCGCACCAGAGATCTGCGCCGGACAGATGTAGTGATCGACTACCTTGGACAACAACAGGTGGTTGAAATGAAGATCTGGCATGGAGAAGAGTATAATCGGCGCGGAGAATTGCAACTGGTAAGATATCTGGATGACTATGCCTTGGATAAAGGTTATCTCTTAAGCTTCAACTTTAACAAAAATAAAAAGACAGGGATGAAAGAGATTCATTGTAATGGTAAAACAATCCTAGAAGTTGTAGTATAAGAGTGTGAAAATACCCGTATTTTTCATTGGGATGCAGATAAACTGTCTGCATCCCAGTTTTTTCTTATACATTTGAACAACGTTCCAACCATACAGGTAGAATTATTTCTGCACAATATTAATGATTTTCTTCGGAACATAGATCTCTTTCACGATATTCCCTGTCAGCTTATCTGCAATCGCCGCCTTCCCGGCTGCGATCGCATCTTCCTTAGAGATATCCGCCGCCACAGAGATCACGGCTCTCGTCTTGCCGTTGATCTGTACCGGAACCTCGATCTCGTCATCCTTCATCAGCTCTTCATCATAAGTCGGCCATCCGGCTGTAAATACACTTCCCTCATGCCCGAGCTGCTCCCAGATCTCCTCTGCGATATGCGGTGCAAACGGAGACAGCAGCACTGCCATAGTTGACAGAGTCTCCCTGTCGACGCCGCCCTCCTTCTTCGCAATCTCGATCAGGTTGTTATTGTGCTCCATGAACCCGGAGATCGCTGTATTCAGGCTGAAGCCTTCCAGACGCTTCGTAATATCACATACCAGACGATGACGTTCCTTGATCATAGCCTTAGACGCCTTGATATCCGCATCCTTACTGTCCATCACAAGATTCCATACACGCTTCAGGAAACGATTCACGCCGTCGATCCCGCGGTCATCCCACTCGGCATCCAGCTCCGGCGGTCCCACGAACAGCTCGTACATCCTAAGAGAGTCACAGCCGTAATCCCTTACCAGATCATCCGGAGATACCACATTCCCCTTAGACTTGCTCATCTTGATCCCGTTCTTGCCGGTGATCATCCCCTGGTTAAAAAGCTTCTGGAACGGCTCGTCGAAATCAACCGCGCCGATATCGCACAGGAACTTCGTATAGAAACGGGAGTACAGAAGATGAAGCACCGCATGTTCTACGCCGCCGATATACATATCTACCGGAAGCATTGCGTCTGCCTTCTCCCTGGATACCAGTTCCTTGTCGTTATGATTGTCCACATAGCGCAGGAAATACCAGGAGGAACCTGCCCACTGAGGCATGGTATTCGTCTCGCGCTTGGCAGGCTTGCCGCACACCGGACACTTACAATTGACCCACTCCTCAATTCCGGCAAGCGGAGACTCCCCTGTTCCTGTCGGCTCATAGGACTCTACCTCCGGCAGTCTAAGCGGAAGCTCTTCTTCCGGCACCGGGACATTGCCGCAGTCCGGACAGTGCACGATCGGAATCGGCTCGCCCCAGTAGCGCTGACGGGAAAATACCCAGTCGCGCAGCTTATAATTCACGGTTGCACGTCCGATTCCCCGTTCTTCTATGATATGAGGCGCTTCCTTCTTAAGGACTGCCGACTCCATGCCATTCCACTCGCCGGAATTGATCATGGTGCCGCTTGCCTCCGTATAAGCTTCTGTCATATGTTCGATCTCTTTGCCGTCTTTGGCAATAACCTGGACGATCGGAATACCAAACTTCGTCGCGAACTCAAAGTCACGGTCATCGTGGGCAGGAACACACATGATCGCACCCGTACCATAATCAGCCAGAACATAATCCGACAGCCAGATCGGGGTCTTCTCCCCATTCAGCGGGTTGATGGCATAGCTTCCGGTGAATACACCCGTCTTCTCCTTATCCTGCATACGGTCCACATTCGACTTCATGGATGCATCTAAAATGTACTTCTCAACCGCCTCTAACGTCTCATCGGTTGCCAGGCTCTTCGCCAGCTCATGCTCCGGAGCCAGTACCATAAATGTCGCCCCGTACAGGGTATCCGGCCTTGTAGTATAGACTGTAATCTTCTCGCTTCGGCCCTCAATCGGGAATTCAACCTCTGCACCGTAAGATTTGCCGATCCAGTCAGACTGCATCTTCTTAACTTTCTCCGGCCAGTCAAGCTTATCCAAATCATTCAGCAGACGCTCCGCATATGCAGTGATCTTAAGCATCCACTGACGCAGATTCTTCTTCGTCACTTCCGCGCCGCAGCGTTCGCATTTGCCGTTGACTACCTCTTCATTGGCAAGGCCTGTCTTACAGGACGGGCACCAGTTGATCGGAAATTCCTTCTCATAGGCAAGCCCCTCCTTGAACATCTTCACGAAGATCCACTGAGTCCATTTATAGAATTCAGGATCCGTTGTATTCACTTCCCGGTCCCAGTCATAGAGGGCCGCGATCTCATTGATCTGCTTCTTGATATTCTTCACATTCTCAGCGGTAGATATCGCCGGATGAACACCCATCTTGATGGCGTAGTTCTCAGCCGGAAGACCGAACGCATCCCACCCCATAGGATGGATAATATAATATCCCTGCTGCAGCTTGTATCTGCTCCACACATCAGAGATCACATAACCTCTCCAGTGTCCTACATGCAGACCATTTCCTGACGGATACGGGAACATATCCAGACAGTAGTACTTCTGACGCTCCCTGCCGTCTGCACCCACCTTGACATTCACCGGGTTCTTCTCCCAGTTCTCACGCCACTTCTTCTCGATTGCCTTATGGTTATAAGGGATCTTAGACATATCTTACTTCCTCTCTTTCCCGGAGCCTGTCAAACCGCACTCCGCATTTAGGTATAAAAAGCCTTCCCATCCCCCCTGCCTGAGAGACGAAAAGGCTCACAATCGAATTCCTTACTTATTATAAGAAGAATGCCAAAATAAGTCAAGTAGTATTTTCCTTTATAAAAGTGATATTTTTGGTTGTTCCTCTCCTCTCTTTAGTGTATAATAAATAATAAGCAGATCGTACTGATAATTTCAGTAAATTATGATACATAAAGGAGAGGTTTACGATGGTAAATTTATTGACTGGCCCTAAAGGCAGTGGCAAGACACAGCAGATGATTGAGCTCGCTAACAAAAAGGTAAAGGAATGCAACGGTAATGTAGTATTTATCAAGAAGACCCACCGGGATACCGCAAGCGTTGCATTTGACATCCGTACCATCTGTATGGATGATTTCACCTCCATCACGAATACCGACGAGTACATTGGTTTCTTATACGGTATGTATAGTTCGAACCATGATGTTGAATGCATCTTTATCGACGGTATTTTGAAGCATGCTGATATTTCCATGAGCAATGTGCCTGAATTTGTCGAAAGACTGAAGAAGATCTCTGCAGAATGCGGTATTGAGTTCTTTGTAAGCCTTAGCGCCGATAAGAAGGATATTTCCTTAGTCAGCGAAGAGGGCTGTAATTATTTGTAATTATCTGCGGTTATCTGAATTTTCAGAAGAGTATCAGGCAGTCCTCATGGACTGCCTTTTCGGTATCAAAAGATGAACACTATGAGAAATCCGCGGCAGACGCCGCATAATCCAAATAAAAACAGCATCCGGGAGGCAAAACGCAGGAGGGAACGGCGCCGCCGTATTCTTAAGATCCGCATTATTTTGTGTGCCTCTTTTTTGGTTTGTCTATGTTTCATTCTCACCTGGGGTGTCCGAGCTATCCTGTCTTCCTGGAAGAAGACGCCAAAGCCGGAGACCGGGGCACAAGCTGGGGCCGATTCCGGCAGTTCCAGAGAGAAGATCGACACCTCCAAGGTTCAGATCGAAGAACTGACCCTTGGCTCTGATGAAGACCAGGGGCAGACCGTCACCATCACCGTCAGCTCCATGGGGGACTGTACGCTTGGAACGGATGTGAATTTCGACTATTCCGCCAGCCTGAACGCCTACTTCGACGCCCAGGGACCGGATTATTTCTTCCAGAATGTCCGTCCGGTACTTACGAACGACGATCTGTCCATCGTGAATATGGAAGGGACGCTTACGGCTTCCGACGAACGCCAGGAGAAGCAATTCGCATTCAAGGCGCCTCCTGAATTCGCCGCTATCCTCTCAGACAGCTCCGTAGAAGCAGCCAATATGGCCAACAACCATAGCAAGGATTACGGTGAGTCCAGCTACACCGATACCATCAGCGCCTTAGAGAATTCCAAGGTTTCCACTTTTGGCTATGAGCGCGCCAAGATCCTTAAGATCAAGGGCGTCAAGGTCGGCTTAACCGGCATCTACGAGCTTGCCGACCATCTTGAGAAGCAGCAGCAGGTGAAGGAGAATATCACCGCATTGAAAGAAGCCGGCGCGAAACTCGTCATCGTCAATTTCCATTGGGGGAATGAGCGAGAATATACTCCCACAGATATTCAGAAGAACCTGGCACATCTCGCCATTGATGAGGGGGCAGATCTGGTAATCGGACATCACCCCCATGTTCTGCAGGGCATCGAGCGTTATAAGGACAAATACATCGCTTACAGCTTGGGGAATTTCTGTTTCGGAGGCAATTCCAACCCGGAGGATAAGGACACCATGATATTTCAGCAGACCTTCACCATCGAAGACGGGAAAGTCAAGAAGGATGAGAACATCAACATTATTCCCTGCTCCCTCTCCTCCGCCAGCGGCTATAACGACTACTGCCCCACTATATTGGACGGAGATGAGAAACAGCGGATCCTGAATAAGATAGAACAATATAGCCAATGGTAAAGTATCCTATTATCTAAAATATTGTCTCATATAATAAAGTCATAAGCGGCATCGTAATGATACAGAAAACCACCGACATCACATTGATCACGCTCGCATACATAGAATCCTTGTTATAGATCTGGGCAAGCTGTGTGATGATGGCGCCGGCCGGCGCCGCTGCCGCCAGCAGCACGATCATAAGTATATACTCTGCATCCGGATGGACATGGAATCGTCCGACGAAAGCAAAGGCGAACACAACGATCAATGGAAATACGACCAGCCTGAACATGCAGATCAGATACGGCCTCTTCTGTTGGAATACCCACAGCAGATCCACTTTACCGATTACCATACCGATGACCAGCATACTTGCAGAAGCGATCATATCTCCAAATCCGCTGACACAGCTTCCGATCACCACCGGAAGGCGTATCTCCATAACAAAGAGCAGGACACCGATCACAATGGCTATGAGATTCGGATTCAGGAATATCTGCCTGTAATCCTTCGTCTGCTGCTGATTGACCACGCTGATGCCATGGGTCCATACCAGTATAGTCTGGACAATAATATACGCCGTCGTATAGAATACCCACTCGCTGCCCAGTACGGCCGCCACCAGCGGGATGATCAGATATCCAGAATTCGAATATATGATAGATGCCTTCTCTATCCCGTTGAAATGAAGCGGCTTCTCCGCCAGCCTGATCCCGGCAAGCATCAGGATATGAACCGCGACCGACGCCGCGATCGACAGGAGCAGCCCTCTGATCTTATCCGGTGTCAGCTCAATTTGAAAAGAGTCAATGACCACACAGGGAGAACAGATATAGACAACCACATTCGAGATGACCTTACTGTCCTCCACCGTAAACAGGCCAATCTTCACGATGGCATAACCTACTGCCATCGTGAGGAACATCGCCGCTATCTGCTGTACCAATAATATGCTTAATTCCATCAGTCTTCTTCCTCTGTCTGTTCTCCTGCATGCTCAAGAGTTCCTTCCTGATTCCCGTCCAGGACCTCAAGAGACATCACCAGATTCGCACGCTCATCCACCTTGTATTCCAGAGCAACCTTCTGTCCGGCCTCACATCTGACTACATCCAGGAATTCTACCACCGACACGTCAAAGATATCTTCCGCCCCCTCTATCATGAGATAGTAATGAGAGGTTCCGTCTATGACAGCCTGTGCGATCTTCGTGATCCTGCCGGTGATCTTCTTCACTTCCCTGGTATCTTCCGCAACCTGCTTGACGCCGTTGCTTAAGAGCAGTTCCAGATAATTCTCCTCGCACTGGCTTACACTGTCGCCGATCGCAACGATCTGGTACTTCTGCACATTGACCATAGCATACTTCTTCACCAGTCCCGCATCATCCTTCAATGCGATAAAATACGTCGGTTCATCGCTGATATTAAGGAGCAGCGGGAATGTCGCCCTGTACTTCAGATTCTGTACCTGCCCCTCTGCCGAAGACATAGCTGAAGCTTCCGTAGCGCCTTCTACTTTATAATACTTCGTCTCCATGGTCCTCTGATTGGACAGCACGAAACCTACGTTGGACTGATCCCCATTGACCGAAGTCACACCTGTATACATCCACACATCATCTTCCAGAGCTAGGTAGTTATATCCGTCCGTCGTCTTCAAACAATCCTTCTGGCTCAAGACACTGTTGAAGAATCCATGCTTCAAGGTTCCGTAATAGTCGAAAAGCTGTACCAGCAGATCCGCCGAATACGCACGGTCTACCCATTCCGGTACATCCTTGATGTCATAGGTCTTCGTCTCCCCCGTGATCGCATTGCACAGAACCACCTTTCCGACCGTCTCTCCCCCGAACAGTCCGATATTGAACTTCTTTACCGGAGCGATCCAGTAAGGAATCCCCTCTTCGTCGATTTCAAAGCTTAACTCCCCGTAGATATAGGTCGGATGTGCGAAACGCAGATGCCGGTAAATATTCCGGTTCAGATGTTCACTGGTCGTATATTTAATCCCATCTTCAAGCTTCACAAGCTCTGTCGTCTGCGTTGCCATATTGATCCTGATATATGCCGGAATACCGTTTGATCGGTTGGTAAACCATTTGATCAGGCTGGCATAACGAAGCGGCGACACCCTGACAGGATTATCCTTATAATTGATCTGGCTGTAGATGCTGTCCACCTCAAACTGCGACACCATATCTACCATACTTCCCATCTTACGGTCGCCGAGAATCTCCGCCGTATCCTTGTCAAGCAGCGGAATCTTGTCAAAGGAAAGCTCCTCCACATCCTCTGTAAATTCTCCTTCCTTCACAGTAAGCAGCTTCTGATATTTCTTAGCGTTGATGATCGGGGAAGACAACAGTGAACCTAACAGATATACAATCCCCACTCCCAATATCACCGTACCGAGAAATCTTACCATCTTGCTTTTCTTCAATTCCTTCTTGTCCGGTTTCTTACGCAGTATATAGATCACCAGCACCGCCGCCAGCAAAAACAGCACGAAAAACCATGTATCTGAAGAGTGGAAATTGAACGCCGGCAGCGTGACATAATAATACAATCCGGCTGCAAGGATCAGAATCACCGCAATTAACAATTTATTTCTTAATTTCATAATACCTCCTTCACTATATGATGATATCAGTGTCAAAACATGATACTAAAACTTACGATTCCATGCGGAAGCCGTAAACAGCATGAGGAACGGGAATATCTCCAAACGGCCTGCCAGCATATCGAAACAGAACACCAGCTTTGACAGCGGCGAGAAATCCGCGAAGCTTCCGTTTGGCCCTACCGCCCCGATACCCGGACCGATATTATTCATCGTAGTCAATACCGAACTGAATGTCGTCCCAAAATCCATATTATCAACAGACACCAGCAGAACCGATCCGATCACAATTCCCAGATAAGCGATCAGATAGATATACAGAGTCTTCAATACATCCTGATCCACCTTCTTGCCATTCATCCTGATAATGCTGACTGATTTGGGATGCGCCATCTGCATGATCTCACGCTTGACACATTTCACCATCATCATTACCCTGGAGACCTTCATACCTCCGCCTGTCGAGGATGCGCATGCCCCCACCATCATCAGAAACATGAGCATACACTGCGAGAACATCGGCCATTCGATAAAATCTGCCGTCGCATATCCCGTCGTAGTTATGATCGATGCAACCTGGAAGATCGCATAACGGAACGCCTTGAACGGGTTTGGGTACATGTGGTTCATATTCACGGTAATCAGAAGCGCCGCTGACAGTATCAGTGTGAGATATGTCTTCAGTTCCTCATTCTTCCAGACAGATTTCCAATCCTTCAGAAGCAGGAAATAATACAGATTAAAGTTAATCCCGAACAATATCATAAATACAGTGATCACTGTATCAATATACACACTGTTAAAATGTCCCACGCTCGCCGAATAATTCGCGAATCCTCCTGTGCCCGCAGTACCGAAAGAGAAGATCAGGCTGTCAAACACATTCATCCCGCCGAACAGCAGCAGAATCACCTCGATCGCCGTCATTCCGAAATACATCCCGTAGAGGATCCTCGCCGTCGACATGGTCTTGGGCACCAGCTTATCCTTCTCCGGCCCCGGCACCTCAGCCCTCATCAGATACATGGAATTCCTCTTATCCAGCGTCGTGAGCACCATCACGAATACCAGCACCCCCATACCGCCGATCCAATGAGTGAAGCTCCTCCAGAACAGCATTCCCTGGGGCAGCGACTCAATATCTGTCAGAATCGTAGACCCTGTGGTCGTGAAGCCTGAGACCGTCTCAAAAAAAGCATCCAGATAGTATGGGATACTCCCCGACAGCGAGAACGGCAGCGCCCCGAACAGCGACCACAGTATCCACGCACTGGCAACGATGACCATCCCTTCCTTGCCGTAAATGTTCCGATTCTCCGGCTTCTTCACTCCAAACAAAAGATATACCACACCTATGATTCCCGCCGGAATCAGGAAATAGATCCCGCTAAATTCACGATAGACCAGAGAAACAAACGCCGGCAACAGCAAAAGCACCGCCTCCACTCCCAGCATCTTTCCCAGTATATACCGTATCATCTTCGTATTCATAATTTTACTTCTCGTCTCCCCTATGCCAGTATGTCTGTAAAATCATTGATTCTATGCTCTTTGGTAACAATAATCACGCTGTCTCCCACCTCCAAATGGTCGTCACCGCCGGGAATGATGATCTTGCGTCTTCTTCCGATACACGCGATCAGATTGTTCGGCTTCGTAGGCAGGTCCTTGAGCGCAACATTGGTGAATTTGCACTCCTTCTTAATAATGAACTCCATCGCCTCAACTCTTCCTCCAAGCAGACGGTAGATCGTCTCGACGTTGGCGCTGCTGTAGGAATTCTTCCTTGCACGCACATAATTCACGATCTCATCCGCCGCCGCACTCTTCACAGAGACGATACTGTCGATTCCCAGGCCTTCTACCATCTGCGCCCTGGAATCCTCATTCACCTTGGCAATGATCTTATCTACCCCCTGCGCCTTCGCAAAGAGAGACATAATAATATTCTCCTCGTCCATACCGGTCAGCGCGACCACCGCATCCGTTCCCTGTATGCCTTCCTCGAGAAGAAGATCATGGTCCGCCGCGTCCCCCTGTATGATCGTAGCTTTGGGAAGCGCTTCACACAGGTACTCGCACTTCTCAGGGTTGCGCTCGATGATCTTCACCTGCATTCCCGCCTGGAGAAGCTGACGGGTGAGATAGAAGCACAGATTCCCTCCACCGCAGATCATCACCTTCTTGATCTTCGTACTCTTGCGTCCCAACGACTTAAAAAATGATCTCAAATCCTGATGCCCCGCAGCAATATGCAGTCTGTCATCCTCCTGCAGTACAAAATCTCCGTCCGGGATATAGACCGAATCTCCCCGCTTCACCGCACAGACCAGGATGTTCATCTGGAACTTGCGGTCGATCTTGGCAAGCGACAATCCCGCCAGCGGACTCCCCGTCTTCAGAACGTGTTCCACCAGCTCCACTCTGCCCTTCATAAATGTCTCCACCTTACATGCCTCGGGAAACAGCAGGATTCTGGCAATCTCATTGGCCGCCGATAATTCTGGATTAACCGCCATACTCATATGCAGATCTTCCTTAAACAGATCGATCTGCCTGTAATATATGGGATTGCGTACACGCGCTATCGTATGCTTGGCCCCAAGCCTTCTTGCGAGCAGACAGCTCAGCATATTCAGTTCATCCATAGACGCGCATGCGATAACCAGATCGGCATGGGGAACATCCGCCTGCTTCTGTACTTCTACATCCGCTCCGTTCCCTGTAATGCAGAAAATATCAAGCTGATTCAGAGCTTCCTTTAGTTTCCCCGCATTCTGATCAATTAAAACAATATCATAGTCCTCTTCTGACAACTGAGTGGTCAGTTTATGCCCGACCTTACCGTCACCAATTATTACTATCTTCATTTTTTTGATCCTCATTCATATCTCACTAGTATTTGCTATGACTCATAGCAAAAGAGATTATAGCACTTTTACCATAAGAAAAAAAGCCCTTACAGGCTTTTCTTCTTGAATCTTTATCTGTTCTTCAAATCTCTGTCTATTCTTCTGCCGCCCTCTTCGCGATCTCCGCTTCCTGTACGTCAGACGGAGCCTGCTCATAGCGTGCAAATTCATAGGAATATGTTCCTCTTCCTCCTGTCATGGAACGAAGGATCGTACAATATCCAAACACGCCTGTCATCGGGATATCTGCCACGATCTCCTGTAAGCCGCCTGCGATCGGGTTCATACCGAGCACACGTCCGCGGCGCTTATTCAGGTCGCCCATAACGTCTCCCGTATAATCATCCGGAACAATTACCTTAATAGATGCGATCGGCTCTAACAGAATCGGTCCTGCCTCCATAAAGCCCTTCTTGAAAGCCTGAACCGTAGCCGTCTTGAACGCCATCTCGGAGGAATCTACCGGATGGTAAGATCCGTCATACAGTGTCGCCTTCACGCCGACAACCGGATATCCTGCCAGAGGTCCCTTCAGCACAGATTCCTGGAGTCCCTTCTCAACTGCCGGGAAGTAGTTCTTCGGAACCGCACCGCCGACTACCGTCTCTTCGAAGATATACGGTGTATCAAGGTCGCCGGATGCTGCGAACTTCATCTTAACATGTCCATACTGACCGTGTCCGCCGGACTGCTTCTTATACTTGGTGTCTACATCGGAATTCTTCTTAATAGTCTCACGGAACGCAACCTTCGGCGTCTCCAAAGTAACTTCGCACTTGTATCTCTCAAGGAGTTTGCTCACAGCAATCTCTAAATGCTGGTCGCCCATACCGTAGATCAACGTCTGACGGTTCTCACTGTCATTGACCGCCTTCAGGGTAATATCCTCCGCCATCATCTTCTGCAATGCCTGGGATACCTTATCCTCATCGCCTTTGTTCTTGGTCACATACTTCATATATGTATACGGCTTGGAATACTCTGTCTTGCCAAAGAGGATCGGCGTTGCCTTCGCTGAGAGCGTATCGCCTGTCTTCGTATTCGCAAGCTTCGCGATCGCCCCGATATCGCCCGCAAATAATTCCTTGACCTCTACCGGCTTATTCCCGATCATAGTATAGATCTTGCCAAGCTTCTCATCCGTCTCTGAATCCGCATTGTACAGCGTATCCTCGCCCTTCAGCACGCCGGAGCATACCTTAACGAAAGAATACTTACCGATGAACGGATCCACCATCGTCTTGAATACATAGGCTGACTTGGCTTTCGCGAAATCATAATTCGCCTCATAGATCTCGTTGGTCTTGCGGTTGATACCCGCGCACTCTCTCCAATCCGGGCTTGGGAAGAATCTTACGATATCTGATAACAGGTTCGCAACACCCTGCGCCTGCACGTTAGAACCCATTGCAACCGGAACGATCCTGCCTTCCATAACCTCGGTACGCATCGCCGCACGGATCTCTTCTACAGAGAATTCCTCTCCTGCAAAATAACGCTCCATATACTCGTCACTGATCTCGGCTACTGCCTCAAGAAGCTTCTCACGGTAATTCTCAAGATTCTCCTTACAGTATTCAGGAATCTCGCATTCTTCTCTCTGGCCGATGCCGGTATAACGTCTGCCGGCATTCTTGATAACATTGACATATCCTACCAGCTTCTCATTCTCTCTGATCGGCTGGAAATGAGGCGCGATCACCTTGCCGTATCTCTCGTTCAGATCCTCCACTACCTGACGGAAGCTTGCGTCGTCTACATCCATCTCCGTCACATAGATCATACGGGGCAGATTGTATTTATCGCACAATTCCCAGGCCTTCTCTGTTCCGACTTCCACACCGGACTTACCGGATACCACGATCACCGCCGCGTCCGCCGCGCTGACTGCCTCTTCAACCTCTCCGACAAAATCGAAATATCCCGGGGTATCAAGGACATTGATCTTCGCCTTCTCCCACTCGATCGGTATCAGCGTCGCGCTGATTGAAAATTCTCTCTTCTGCTCCTCTTTATCGAAATCACTGATCGTATTGTGGTCCGTGATCTTCCCCATACGATTCGTCGCTCCTGATACATAAGCCATGGCTTCCACAAGGCTTGTCTTACCGCTCCCGCCATGTCCTAAGAGAACAACGTTCCTGATCTCATCAGTTCTGTAAACCTTCATATTCTCGGTGCCTCCTTATACTTGGTAAAATCTCATGTTTACATTGTACTAAAAAATCAGGGGCATTACAACTCTTTTATGCAGGATTTACAATTTTTTACAACATTCTACCTGATTCCGATATTTACAGAACAATTCTTCACCATAAGCTTCCCGTCTGTTACAAACATGCTCAGAGCATCGCCCGGCCTCTCATACATCCTCGCGTTCAAAGCCACGCCGTCTGCATATATCGTTGCGATCGTATCATCCACGATCATCTGAATATGGTAAGTCCTTCCCGCTGTCAGCTCGATTGGACGTTCAAGGCCGATATTCATACAGTCGAACCAGGGCCAGTTGGGATTCTTCTCGAATACATACCTATTCTCGGCTGTACGGAACATATACTGATACGACTGCTGTGTCTCCTCATTCTCCAGCATCCGTATCCCGAAAGAATGTGTCCCTTCAATGAAACTGATATCCGCTTCTAAGGAATACAGTCCCCCGCATGCCTTCTCTATTACCTTCTCGGTACGCTTATTTGAACCGTCTATTACGAAGTCTTCTACCCGGTTCCGCTCTCCAAACGCTTCCCATACCGTATCCGGGATCCGCACCCCCAATGTCCCGTCTTCTCTCTGGTACACCTCATGGGCAACAAAGGTTCCCGCCCATTCAAAATTCTTCCTGTCGTCACAGTCAATCTTCGTAGGAACCCAGCCAAATAAGATCCTCCGTCCGTTTAAGCAAAATGTCCTTCCTGCATAATACGCGCGCCCGTCAAATGCATCGTCCTTCGGCGCGGTCCACGGCCCGTCAAGACTCTTGCTCATGCGGTAAATCATCTTGCTGCGGTCGCTGTATTCCGTCACAATATGGTACCACCAGTCTCCTATCTTAAAAAGATCCGGCATCTCATGCATCGTATACAAATCAGGCGCCCAGAAATCCCCCTCGAACTTCCAGTCTTTTAGGTCCTTGGAGGTAAATTTTACCGTCCGTCCCGTCTGCTGCGTTTTAGGACCGGCTTTCCTCGTTCCCAGGATCAATAGATACTCTTCCTTCTCTTCATCCCGGATCACCCACGGATCGCGCCAGTCGTCCGGGTCGTATCCTTCCTGCGGATAGAAGGTCAGCGCCTCCTGTGATTTGGTCCAGTGATAGAGGTCATCCGACACCGCATGCATCAACACCTGGGACGCCTTCCCCTGCGCCGGATAATCCCGGTTGTACCCGGTATAGAAGGCGTGATACTGCCCCTCTGCCTCAAACACACTCCCGGCAAAGATAAACTGATCCTGCTCCTCGTCCGTTCCCCGTGGAATTGCTGCACCGCAGTCCTCATAATTTACGAAATCTGCCGTTACAGCAAGATCCCACCCAAAAGGTTCTCCAAATGGTCCCGGCTTCCTTGTGTCCCTTTGATGGAACAGAAAGAATTTACCATCCTTGCCAAAGGGCATGCAATCGCCAAACCAGGTTTCCGGAAACTGATAATATAATTTTGTCATGTTAAAACTCCTCCTCATATCAATATTTATTCCTTGACTGCCCCTGCGGTCAGTCCGCTCATCATATATTTACTTGTAATAAAATAGAATATAAAGGTCGGCAATACCGTCACTGTGATCGCGGCAAAGGTTGCTCCCCAATCCGTAGTTCCCATAAACCCTACGAAATCATTTAACCCCAAAGTGACTGTCTTCATAGCCGTTGACTTGGTAAATGTATAGGCATTAATAAAGTCATTCCAGGTAAATACTCCCTGCATGGTCGCTACCGTGAGCAGGGAATTCGTGGACATCGGCACAACAATCTCCACAAAAGTCCGAAACGGAGAACAACCGTCTATGATCGCCGCCTCAATAATCTCATCCGGCAGGAATTTGCTGAATGAATAAAATAACTGAATCGAATACGACAGAGAAAAAGCAATCTGCGGCAGTATAACCGCCGGATATGTATTCAAGATCCCCAGATTATTGAAAATCGTAAACAATGGGATCAACGCGACCTGAAACGGAAGCATCAGCCCCAGCATCAGGAATTCCAGCACCCTCTTATTGCCTTTGAAACGGATCTTGCTCAGCGCAAACCCCGCCATAAAGCTGATGATCAACAGCGGGATCAGTACGCCGACCGTAATAATAATACTGTTTTTGAAATAGGTGAGCATCGAACTGGTCGTAAATACCTTCACGTAATTCTCCAGATTGAAAGCGCTGGGTAGTGCGTAGGATGCAAGATGCCGGAAATCATCCGTCGTCTTCATACTGGACGTGACCACATAAAAAATCGGGTATACCTGTATCACCAGTAGAACGGCAGCAACAAGAGTCTTCAAAACGGTCAATGTCCTTCTCTTAATTATTCTGTTCATGCTGTCTCGCCCCTCTCCGTCACCCGTCTGAATGTAAAGCCAACCACCATGCAGATGATAACGATCACCATCGCGATCGCACTGCCATATCCGTATTTCATACTGGAAAATGCCTGCTTATACATATAAGTTGACATCAATTCTGACGCATTTCCAGGCCCTCCTTTGGTCAACAGGTAGGAAATATCAAAGGAACGCAGAGAACCATTCAGGACCAGGATACAGTTGGATATAATCACCGGCTTGATATATGGAATCTTCACCCTCCAATACTGCTGGATTACATTCGCCCCGTCCACGATCGCCGCTTCTTCCAGATCCTTTGGAACCCCTATCAATGCTGCATAAAATATGACCATATAAAGCCCCAGGTACTTATACCCTTCTACAAATGCTGCCACATACAGGGATACTTCTCCGTTGGAGATCCATTCCATTGTCGCCAGATCCGCATGAAATATACTGAGCACCGCATTGATCACACCGATCGGCGTTACCGAGAGCAGTTTACTGAATATCTGGCAAATCGCCACCGAAGAGATGACTACCGGCACATAATACAAGGTCTGCAGCAATGCCCGTCCCTTCGTAAGCCGGGTCAAGAAGATTGCAAATAACAAACCGCCAAACACCTGTATCAATACACAGATCACCGTGTAGGCCAATGTATGGCCGACCGTAGCCCAGAATGTCGCATCCTGCATAAGCTGTACATAATTCTGAATCCCGATAAATGTCTTCTCTCCTACGCCGCTCCAGTCAAAAAAGCTGTAAAACCCTGCCCATACCACGGACACTACTACGAATAATATGTATACGATCAACGCCGGAAGCAGGAACATCAATATTACTTTTTTTCTTCCAAATGCTTTTTGCACAAATTCAACTCCTTTCTTAACAATTGCACTGAATCTGCCGCTTCATACAGATCCAGTGCAAGGAATACAACTTTTACTTTGTTATAAAGGAGTCTGCCGCCTTTTCAAATTCTTCCGGTGTCTCACTTCCCTGTGCAAGTTTCTGCTGCTCATCTACAAGGCTTGTGAGTGTCGCTGAATCTAATTTATCATCCCATGATACCCATGCGTCCGTCGCCGTCTCGAACATCGGATACAGGTCATAAAACAGAGAATCTAACCCTTCCGGCATCTCGTCATTGAACGGGGAGAATACTTTTGCCTCTTTGTAGCATGCTTCCGAATAATTCTCGCAGATATACTGGAAGCATTCTTTCATTGTATCATCATAAGTCTGTGCATTGAACGCTGTGCCAAACCCGCCATGGATCGGTACATTCGTATCCATATTATCCTCGCCCTTTACATCCGGTACTGCGAAGAATCCAAGCTCACCTGCCTCATACATCTCGCTCGCCTGCGTAATCTGACCGGAACCGCTGTACCACATACATCCGGTGCCGCCAAAGAACAGATCTGTCGCCGCGGTATAATCTGTACTCAGGAAACCGCCCTGGAAATATTCTTCTGTCCCCATTGTATGAAGAAGCTCTGCACCCGATTTTGCCGCTATATTATCTGAAAATGTCTCTGTTCCTTCCATATACCCCTTGATGAAGCCATCTTTCGTCATTCTCCATGGAGCGAAAGAGAGATATCTCATTAACTGCCAGTTTTCCTTTCCTGCCACAACTACCGGAATCTCACCTTTCTCCTTCAATGTCTTGCATACCGCAAGAAATTCATCCCAATCCTTTGGCGCTTCCAGATCATATTTGTCAAAAATATCTTTTCTGTAGAAGAAGAATTCACAGTTCAAACTCTCCGGAAACAGATATACATTACCGTCATCTGCATCTGTAAAGAAATCATATACCGCACTATTCATATCATCCTTCATGCCAATGCGCTCTAATTCATCACCCACATTAACCATCGCATCAATATCCTTTGCTGCGGCAGACAGCGCGCCATTCGCACATCCATAGATATCCGGTAGTGAATTGCTGTTAATGTAAAGCTGCAGTTTCGTTACATAATCCGCATCCCCGCTTACCAATTCGAATTCCGGCTCTTCCAGCCCATTCTCTTCGCTGAACTCTGTCAGCAGCTTCTTCAATATAATATATTTTGCTGAAGTCTCACTGCTGCGGAGCAGCACCGTGATCTTCTTGCGTTCCCCTGCCTGTCCGCCTGAATCTTTTTCGGAACCGGACCCCGAATCACCGGAACCACACCCTGTAAGCGCTGCAGACATTACCATCACACCTGCCAACAGCAACGCAGTCAATTTCTTCATTTTCATTATCATTTCCTCCTACTTGTTTGATATGAAAGTCCGATGCATCAACGACTTATTTTTATAACTTAATTATACTGTCCAACACGCAGTCAACACATAGGAAATTTTGACACAAATCGGAAAAATCCATACTTTTTATATGAAAAAAGGCAACCGTCAAATTAAGGTGTTCTTTTGTCCTATACTTCAAATTCGCTTATACACGTTCGGAGTCATCCCATAATATTTCTTGAATACTCGTATGAAATAACTCTGATCATGATACCCAACCATCTCCGCGATTTCATAGATCTTGTGCTCGCCTTGGGCGATCAGATCTTCCGCCTTCTCCATTCTGCATTTAAGCAAAATCTCCAGAAAGCTTTTCCCGCTGTAATTTTTAAGCAGACGGTTAATATATGTTTTACTTAGCTTAAAATGGTCCGCAAGTGTATCCAATGACAAATCCTCGCCGTAATTCTCTTCGATATATTCCATCATACTTTTTGCGCTTTTCTGGTTCCGGCTCAGCCTTTCATCTCTGTTTCGCTCTGCCAGATATTCGACAATCGACTTCAGGACACTTAATACTGCCTGCTTTGTATGACTTTCATACACCTTCTTCAGGCATTCCGTGATAAATATGCTGTTCTCTTTATCTGTATGCTCTACGATTCTTCTATCAGCCAAATATTGAGCGCTAAGGAGCATCACCTCCATCACATTATACCGCATCGTTTCAATATCCGGACACTGCTCGAATATTTCCTGGATCAGCTTCTTCGCTGTCTCAATATTTCCCTGCATTAACTCTGAAAGAAGCCTCTTCTTCTCGCCGTCCGACACCCGCCAGACCGGAAGCTTTATATCAGCCACATCCGCATAGGTCAGGATACCCGATCCCTCTCCCAGATAAGCCCCCTGTTCACAGGCCTCTAACGCCTGCTCGTAGGCATGATTCATCCGGAACAGATTCTTCTCCTGCCGGCTGATTCCAAATGCCATCTCCACCTGCAGCACTTCTCTTATATTCTTCTGGATCTTCTCGCATGCCTGTTCACAGCACACCTCACAATCCTTCTCTGCCATATGCCGCGGAAATGTTACGATAAAGCAATAGCCCAGATTATCAAATTCATAATACACCTGCTGCCCCGTCTGCTTCAAAAATTCTTCACAGATATTCTCCACAACAAAATCGAACAAATTCGGTTCTAATCCAGCCCTTTCCTTCCCCTCATCCGCATGGATCGAACCATAGACAAGTACATACTGTTCAATATAAATATTCAAATTCTCCAGACGCTTTTGCATCTCTTTGCTATCATTAAATCTTCCATAGATCAGATCTGAGATTACTTTCCTGCGCACTGCCGGAATCGTCTTTTGATATTTCCGCTGCAGCTCTGCGTAATCTCTCTGAACCTTTCTCGTACTGCGTATCTTACAGCATACCTTCCCCACGGCAGTATGCATTTCTTTGAAATTAACAGGCTTCAGAAGATATTCCGATACACCGATATGAATCGCGGATTTTGCAAATTCAAAATCATCATATCCCGTCAGCAGAATAATCTCCACCTCAGGACAGATCTCTTTCGCCCTCCTTGCGAACTCCAGTCCGTTCATCTCCGGCATCTTAATATCACTCAGAATAATATCTGGTTTGTGCACAGTCATCAGGGCAAGCCCTTTCTCCCCGTCCTCCGCCTTTGCCACTACTGTACATCCATAATCTTTCCATGGAAAGTGGCACAACCCGTCTAAGATAATCTCCTCGTCATCAAGGATCAATACACCCAATTCCACAACCATTCCTCCTACTAATATTGCCCTTTCATACTTTATATGGGAAATGGATCAGAATCCGCGTCCCTCTTCCTTCCTCTGAATAGACCTGCAGTCCATACGCTTCCCCAAACATATATTGGATCCTTTGGTGCACCGCATAGACTCCAAGTCCCGTATGGGCAGTCTTGATATCTATTTTCTCTTTCTGCGGTCTTAAGAGATTTGCCAAAGTTTCTTTGGACATTCCGATACCGGTATCTTCTATCTCGATATAGACTTCTTCCTTCACCCGATACGCACGTATCATCAGTTCTGTCTTTTCCTTTCTCACCTCTACGCTGTGTACGATCGCATTTTCCACCAAGGGCTGAATCGTAAGTTTCGGAATTCTCTGTGACTTGATGCGCTCATCAATCTCAAATACTGCCTCAAAACGGCTGCGATATCTTGTCTGCTGTATATAGAGATAATCTTTCACATAATCTAATTCCTTTTCTAGCGTAAACATCGTCTCTTTATTGCTGATACTGATCCGCAGCAGATTACTGACGGCACTGACCATCTCGCAGATCTCTTCCTTCTCTTCTTTCCTTGCCATCCAGTTGATCGTATCTAATGCATTGTATAAAAAATGCGGATTGATCTGCGCCTGCAGTGCCTTGAACTCCATCTCTCTATTCAGCATCTTACTTACGGCGATCTCTTCTAACAACTCTTCTATCCTGCCGATCGTATGGTTAAATTCCTGATTGATCTCTCCGAATTCATCCCTTCTCTCTTCTTCGAGGCGGACGGAAAAATCTCCCTTTGACACTTCTCTCAAAGCCTGTACCGTTCTCCTGATCGGCTTTCCCATAAAACGCGACATGAACACAGATAATCCGATACTTAAGAAAATCCCAACTAAGATTGTAGCTGCCATTGCAATCTGCACCGGAGCGACCGCAGACGCGATCTCCTTTTCCGGAAGTATTCCAATAGCTTTGAATCCTGTATAATCCGACACCTGATATACGACCCGGTACTCTTCTCCTCCTATCTCATATCGGAATGAATCGTTCCATTTGTTGAACAACCTGTCTGCCTCTTCTGTCAGTTCCGAAGCTTCACCTACAATAATCTGATTCTTGTCATCCAGCAAAAGAATCATCCCGGAAGATGCAAAATCCACATTCTCCTGAATTCGCTCCAATGCAGACGCCCGAATTCCTGTCCGCAGGACTCCAAGCGAATCCATTGTCAGATTGTCTCTCACCAGTTTCACGATCTGCAGGCACCCGCTGCCCGAGATGTCATTCACATATATTACCGCACCGCTGCCCGCTGCCGCAATCTCCATTAATTCATCTTCATTCTCCAGCTCCGGTTCTTCCGTTCCGCGTATTGAGCAAAAATACTGTTTCCCATTCTCTCCATAGATCTCAATATCCTCCATCTGATAGCTCTTGAACATCTGCACCAGCAAGCGCTTCACCGTCCTTGTACTGCCGTAATATCCTTCTTCATTCTTCTCCGGTCTTCTGTTCAGCAGTTCCTCCTGCACCGTGGGATTGAATGCAATATAATCCAGGCGGTTCGCGATCATTTCCATAAAAGAATCATAATTTTCTGACACTTGATTGATCGTCTCTTCTGTCTGTGCGATCGTCTTTTTCAGAATAATATCCGACGCAGTCACATATGTAATCCCACCGGAAATTACAGATATAGTAACCGTAACCAGTATACATATCACAAACATTTTCTGAAAGATCGGCATATCTTTTATTCGTTGTTTCATCCACGTAAACATAAAATTTCCTCCCATTTTTATTAAGGTGCCTGAAGATCTATTCCATCGGAAGATCATCAAATATTTTCCTGAATAATATGGCGGATAAATACCCCGGTCCCGTAATTCCGATCAGCATCATATACAAAATATAGTAACCAAATAATTTCCAGTTTATGATACACAATATCGGACCTGCCAGAAAGAATGACATCATCAAAAACGTGTATGGCAAATAACGGAAAGTCATATAACATGCATTTCTCATTGTATTTCTTATTGTATTATCGAATCTTGCCAATATAGGAAATATGTACAGAGAGATAAGGCATAAAATCCAAAATATAAAAAGCAGCGCAATGCGTATGGGCATACCCCCGCCTCCTGCATCCTTGAGAAACACAAGATCTAACCGAATAACAGTAAAGCCTGCTATTAAGAAGCTCCAGATGATTGTCGCCTGCCGGAAGTTCGTCTTAAAAGCCTTCCAATAGCTCTTCCCTATATAAGACTCTTCATTGCGCGCCATCTTCAAGAGATTGTACCATGCCGCAGTCAGACCCGCGCCTGCTGTAATCACCGGCAGGGAAAAGATCAGACATAAAAGATTCAGCTTTATCAAATCAAAGATCCTTGATATAACCTGCGCAAGCTTCCCGTCCACATCAAAAAAGCCCATACTCAACCACCCTTTTTGTTTTACAATAGCATAGCCTTATCTTCCGGTGCAATCATAAAATCTGACACCGGCATGGCCTGGGCTTTGCGATTTTCCTATTTTCCTATTTTAATGCAACGGCAGCATTTATTTTCTTCAATGTCTTTCTGTCGCTAAAATATTATTTTAGTGTCGTGTACAGCTTTATACTTAAACAGGTTGCCTGTTTCCTTTTTATGTCTATAATATTTCGCGAAAATGCCTGCCAGTATCAATCTTTATCATTTCGGGAATCCCCTGTACAGCATTCGCTTCTGCCTTCGCTGCCGTAAATCATTTCCCCAATTTATCGAACGTTTTCCTGTAAAACAGACAGCGTTTCTGCAATTTTTTCACCTATAGTATCTTGAGTATGTGTTACAGCCCGATTTCTTTATCACTTTAAAGCAACACAGAATTGACAAAAACTCATTTCATAGGTACAATAGAGTATCATCTATATTTCAAAGGAGATACCTATGAACCATAAAATCGGCTTTATCGGCTTAGGTCTCATCGGCGGCTCGATCGCCAGGGCAGTCCGGCAGTATTTCCCCGATTACGAGATCGTAGCCTTCGATAAGAATAAAGAAACTCTGGCCCTGGCAACCCAGGAGTCCGTAATCGACGTTGCAGCAACAACCATAGACGACAATTTCCGCAATTGCCGTTACCTCTTCCTGTGCGCTCCCGTCTCTTACAATACAGCGTACCTAAGGCAGATCCGAGAATATCTTCACGACGACTGTATTCTGACCGACGTAGGGAGTGTGAAGACCAATATCCACAAGGAAGTAGAAGCCTTAGGAATCGAACGTTATTTTATCGGCGGGCATCCCATGGCCGGTTCAGAAAAAAGCGGTTACATCAACTCTAGGGCTATGCTGATCGAAAATGCATACTTTGTGCTGACCCCTACCAATAAAGTTTCTGCGGAAAAGATAGCACGCTATGAAAAATTCGTCCAGGATCTTCACGCTATACCGGTTCTTCTGGATCATCAGGAGCATGACTATGTGACAGGAACCATCAGCCATCTTCCGCATATTATCGCGTCAAGTCTGGTAAACTTCGTTCGGGATACGGATACCAGGGATGAACTGATGAAGAACCTTGCGGCCGGAGGCTTCAAAGACATTACAAGGATCGCCTCCTCCTCACCGACCATGTGGCAGCATATCTGCCTGAAGAACAAGGAGAATATCTCCCGTATTCTCGACTCCTATATCCAGTTTTTAAGCCGCGCCAGGAAGCTGATCGATCAGGAAGACGAACAGGGGATCTACCGCATGTTTGATACTGCAAGAAACTACCGAAACGCCATTCCCTCGTCATCTGCCGGTCCGATCAAGAAGGCATACGAGGTCTATTGCGATATTATAGATGAAGCAGGCGGGATCGCGGCAATCGCTACTATCCTAGCTTCCAACAATCTGAATCTTAAGAATATCGGAATTGTAAATAACAGAGAATTTGAAGAAGGGGTTCTGCGAATAGAATTCTACGACGAGGCGTCTTCTAAGAAGGCCGCAGAGATTCTGCAGAAATTCAGGTATATTGTATATGAGCGTTAAAAGTATTTATCCAAGAATCGGACTGAAAGGCGAGCTCACGATTCCGGGCGACAAGTCTATCTCCCACAGAAGCATCATGTTCGGCGCCGTCGCACGCGGGACTACGAAAATCACGAATTTCCTGAAAGGCGCGGACTGCCTGTCTACCATCGCCTGTTTTCGAAGTATGGGAATCAGGATCACTGAAGATACCGGCAGCATCATCGTACACGGCCAGGGACTTCGGGGATTATCTGCCCCACAGGGGACCTTAGATGTGGGGAACAGCGGAACGACTACAAGGCTTATGTCGGGCATCCTGTCGGGACAATCCTTTTCCTCTGTGATGTCCGGGGACGAATCCCTAAACTCCCGTCCTATGGGACGGATCATCAAACCGCTTACCGATATGGGCGCACAGATCGCAAGCGTACACGGCAATAACTGCGCCCCTCTTAAGATTACGCCTGGTAAGCTTCACGGTATTCACTATCAGTCGCCGGTCGCCTCCGCCCAGGTCAAATCCGCCGTCCTTCTTGCAGGACTCTACGCTGATGGCGAGACTTCCGTGACCGAACCGGCTCTCTCCCGCAACCACACGGAACTGATGCTCCGAAGCTTTGGCGCCGATATCTCTTCGAAGCTTCACGAAGACGGGAGCGCGACCGCACGCATTCAGCCCTGCCGGGAGCTCTACGGGCAAACGATCCAGGTTCCCGGAGATATCTCATCGGCAGCGTATTTTATAGCCGCCGGACTTCTCATTCCCGGCTCCGAACTGCTCATCAGGAACGTAGGAACCAATCCAACCCGTGCGGGAATCCTTAAGGTCTGTGAAGCCATGGGGGCAGATATTACTTATCTGAACAGTAAAAATACGGATTCCAGGGCCGGGGAACCGACCGCAGATATCCTTGTCCGCTATAGCCGGCTTCACGGTACTGTTATCGGCGGCAGCCTGATCCCGGCGCTGATCGACGAGATCCCGGTCATTGCCGTGATGGCGGCCTGCGCAAATGGTACGACAGTCATCAAAGACGCCGCGGAATTAAAGGTGAAGGAGACGAACCGGATCGATACTGTCACAGAAAACTTACGGGCAATGGGCGCTGACATTACCCCCACGGATGACGGAATGATCATAGAAGGCGGCGCAGCTCTTCGCGGCGCACGAATCAAGAGCCGTCTGGATCACCGCATTGCCATGGCATTCGCGATCGCCGGCCTGATCGCCGGCGGCGAAACCGCGATTGAAGACAGTCAGTGCGTAGACGTCTCTTACCCTGAATTCTTCGCGACGCTAAACTCGATATAGAGAGCGGCGGCAAATCCGCCCTCTTTTATTATCTTCTTTTATATATCAAAAAAGCTGCCGCACACGGCGGCAGCTTTTTCCCTTTTATTCCTGTGAAGAAGTATAGTCCTTCACGATCGGCGGGATCTGAGACAGCATATTATCCACATCCTCGAACATGGTACTCTTCGTCGTTCCAAGCTTTCCGGCCTTATTGATATGCTGAACGACCTCCTGATACTGATTCTTGATCTGATCGAAGAATCCGCACAAAACCTGAAGAGCTGATTTGGACTGATCGATCACACCGGAGATCTCCCTATGTACGCCTGTTGCTCCCTCCGCGGACTGCGTGATCTCATCAAACATCTCGTAAGTTTCCCGAACCTTATTAAGACTCTCGCCAAGAGCATTCTCAGAAGTCGTGATACTGCTGTTAAGCTGGTCCGTTCCCTTCTCTACCTCCTGGATTCCCAGATCCACCTCTCCGGTCAGATCCTTGATCTCGTCGGCAAGCTTCTTGACCTCCACTGCCACAACCGCAAAGCCCTTGCCCTGCTCTCCGGCGCGTGCAGCCTCGATGGAAGCGTTGATCGCAAGAATATTCGTCTGATCGGCAATGGATATGATCTTATCCGTACACCGTTTGATCCTCTCTACTGCCTTCTGCAGATCTTCGAAGGTAGTCTCCATCTCATTGAAATATTTTGCAACCTGCTCGGAGCTGTTCCTTAATTCCTCCACACCGTCCTGCGCACGGGTCACCGATTGGGCAATCGTATCCTTCACCGTCTCAAACTCACCGGAGACCTGCTCGATGCTTGTGAAATTCTCACCAAAATCCAGAAGCCTTCCCTGAAACTCTTCTCCCTCTCTGACAACAGCCCCAAAAGAAGTCTCGATCTCATTCAATTCCCACAGAGAATCTACTTCCTTTTGCACCATCTCTTTGTGATAATCCTTCAAACTGCTCATTACGTGCAATATCGGATACAGATTGTTCTCATTCTCGGATACTGTACGGACCTCCTGCTTATTCCTTTTCCAAAACACCTTGCTCTTCCCCCTTCTTCTATTCAAATACCACGCAAGTCATAGACTGGTTCACAAAACGATTATTATAATGCTCTCCGTATCCCACAAGACCCGCATGATTTCCCAATCTTCCCATCTCGTTCAGATACTCCTGCATATAATTATTCTGTGTAAACAACAGATACCGGAAGAGGCAATTCACTGAGAATACCGCTGAAACTCTGGAAAAATCCTGCTTTATCGTCCGAATCGTATCATTTACGATCGCTCTGTAGTCGCCAAGTTCCAACAACACAAGAACGTCGGAATCGTTGACCTGCCTGAAACAGGTCAGCGCATCGCCCTTTACCTCCTTGATCGATACAATGCAGGTATCGTCTCCATTCAATTTGCCGAACGGGTTCTGGAAGGTCCGCGTCGTGATCTCCTGCTCCGTCACATGAAGAATGTCCTGATAGACCTGCCTTGCCGGCTTGCCGTTCAGCGCGCCGATCACATAGTTGGCCTTATCCGTCTGTGAGGCGATAAACCTGTGATTCTTCATCTGATGATAAATATTCTCCTTATATGCTTTCACCCGGCCGCCCTGATTCTTCACCAGCGCATAAGCTACAGCATCTTCATAGATCTGTCCGTTGGCAGACACCTTGCCCGCATCACCGGTACCGCCGACCAAAGATATATCTCTACGCTTCAGTACAGAATAGATCGTCGTCAGCACGCACGCGTCGTTGCCGGAACAAAAATCAATGCAGACCGTGTCGTTATGGGAACCTCTTATACTATTCACATCCTTCTCCAGACGCTCGATATACCTGACAGGCATGACGGATACTTTCTCCAGAACGTTGGTAACTGCGCTTACTCCGTCTGAAAATGCGACCACGCCTACCCCCTTCTCCACTATCTTCGTATCATAACTCATACCGATACACCCGATACTTGGAACTCCGGGAAATATCTCCTCCAATTCCTTTACATGTGCTTCAAACTGATCGCTGTTAGACATCAGCATCAGAAGCTGCGGGTTGCTGATCCCACGGACCGCTTCTTTTAAATTTCCATTATGGCTTTTACCAAAAATCTGTCTCATTATGTAGTCCTCGTTCTTTCCTTCTTTTAACACAAAACGTGATTTTATTATATGGGATATGAATATATACGTCAATCATTTTTCATATATGGACACACGTTAATAGTATTTTATATTCACAGCCTTGCCCAGATGCTCCACGCATTCCTTTAACTGTTCCACCAGATTCATCCTGACGCTTAAGTCAAAGGGAAGGTTTGAATTCTTATGCGCCACGTTCATCGCCTTTCCGACGAAGAGATTCAGCTGTGTACATTCTTCAATGATCAGCTTCGCAAGCTTCGCCGCGCCGTTGTCCGCGTCCAGCTCATCGAAGAAAGCCTCGTCAAACTCGTCCTGCTCATACCGCTTCAAAAGCCCCAGCGACTTCCCTATAGTCAAAACGCCCTCCGTGACAAGATCCAGCCCTTCTATGGAGGCGGTCGGCGGGACCGTCGGATCAGCGTAATTCACGGAAGTAACGATCTCCCGTTTCAACACTCTCGACGTGATGTTGGCGCTGGTACCGCCGCAGACTACCTTAAGGCCCTCCTGTTTCATAAAATCACGCACGACCCTCTCGTCATCCTCCTTGTGTGTCGGAGGCCCGGTGAATATATTCACGATCCGCCGCTCGATCACTCTGGCTACCGCCACCGTCGTATCGTCTCCCGGCTTGTTCCCATACAGATCGTCGCATAGCTGGCTCAGCATTGCCGCAAGGCGGGAAGCCGATAGCGTCTGCCTCGTACACTTCAGCGTATAGTCAGCCATATCCTTCCAGGTCCACCCAAGGTTCATAAGTTCTCCTTCGCCGGCCCAGATCACCCCGTCGCTCATTAACACAAAACAATCCTTAAGACACACGTTAAAACGATATTCACGGATATTCTTCCCCTCGATCACCCGCTCCTCATACGGATAATCTACGATCTTCCCGTCCCTTACAAAGATACACTGAGGGTTGTCAAACTCAACCAGATACGCCTCACCGTTATGGAAGATCTGCAGGATACTGAACGTAGCATAGGCCACCTCCCTGACCTTGCAGACCGGAAGCGTCTTCGCAATAGTCTCAACACAAGACTCTATCGCCGCACCTTCCAGAAACATAGTCCCCAGTATCTTAGAAGTCAGCGTCGCCAGAATATTCGCCTTAACCCCGCTTCCCATCCCGTCCGCCAGGATCACGATCTCCGAATCCTTTGTCTTCAATATCTCTACCTTATCCCCGCACAGCTCCTCTCCGTGCTTGTTCAGGCTCTTCCAGGATATATCTACACTCACACTCATACTATTCTTCCTCTTCAAACAGGATCGAATCACGAAGCTTCGACAAGGTCACCTTTGTCTCTGCCGTAGTCTCTCCTAAGAGCCCTGCGATCTCCTGGGCTACCATCATCTGCTTATCGATAACCTTCTGCGCCATCTCGACCGTCTCCATCTTCAGGTTATAGTGCTGCTCTTTGGCCTTCTCTTCCTTCGTAATATCCTGATAGGTCACAAGAACAGAATCCAGACTGTCAATATAGATGATCGTCTCCACCACCTTAAGCTTCACGGTGTCCAGACTCAGCTTCTTATGGATGATCTGCTGCCTGGTCGCCAGAACCTCCGCAATGTCGCTGTCGTCTATGAATTCAAAGATATAGCGCTCCAACGCCTCCTCCCTGGATACTCCCAGCATCTCCATAGCCTTCTTGTTGCACTCCCGGATCCTCATATCCTTATCAACGATCATGATCATGCTCGGCGTCACATCCATGACAATGTTCGACATAGATTCCGCCTGTGCAAGTGCATACGGAAGGCACATACCTATCTCTGCCTTCTTCTGGAAGACCGCCGCCGCCTTCGCACGGCAGGTAGCGTACCCGCAGGCGCCGCAGTTCAGCTCGTCCTCTTTCGTGTACTTGCCCATAGCGTGCAGAACCTCCTGCATCTCCCGGTCAGACGGCTGCTTATCGACAACGCGGCGGTCGATGAATACCTTGCGCAGATTCAAAGTCCCTCCATCGATCCCCTCGGCCTCTTCTCTGTGCATCACCTGTTTCTCAATATCCATCTTCGCACGGATCAAGGACTGATGCCACTTGTCGGAAGCCGGGCCCTTGATGCATCCGCCCTCACAGACATTTACCTCGAAGAAGCAATTCCTGGTCCCGCCCTTCTCTAATTCTGCAAATAACTCCATACAGCTCTTAAGGCCGTCGATATGTACCTTATAGTACCCGTCGTCCTCCGTACCCGCAAGGACAGACTGGATCACTCCTCCGCTGATCGGGTAGAGCTGATTCACCCTGGGGCTTGGATTCCCCGCCGGCAGATCAGCACAGCGATGAATATCGATTCCTTCCGAAGCCCACCACTTCGTAATCTCTTCAAATGTCAGGATCGCGTCGACCGCTCCCCTTACGCGCTCGTCCCCGACAGCCTCTTCCTTCTTCGCAATACACGGCCCTAAGAACACAACCTTCACATCTTCGCCGTAAATACTCTTGATCAGGCGTCCATGAGCGATCATAGGCGATACTACCGGCGCCATCATAGACACCAGCGACGGATAATACTTCTCGATCAGATCATTGACGCTCGGGCAGCATGTAGTAATGATATTCGTCATCTGTCCGTCCCGAAGGAGATTCCCGTATTCCTTCGTGACAAGCGCCGCACCCTCCGCCGTCTCGCGGACCTCATAGAATCCCAGACGTTTGAGCGCATCCACGACCTGTCCCGGCCTGTCATATTCCAACACGCCGAGATAGGAAGGAGCTATGGAGATGACCACCTTCATCCCCTGCTTCAGATACCCTTTTACCCGATCCATATCGCTTGCGAATGTCTTCGCATTCTGCGGACAGACCTCCAGACAGTGTCCGCAGTTAATGCAGTGATCCTTCATGATGTGCGCCTGCTCATTCTCGACCGAGATCGCCTTCACCTCGCAATTGCGCACACACTTGTAACAATGCCTGCAGCTTGCATCCCTAAAATCAATAACCCGCATCTTCTCGCCTCCTGTACCATTACTCCCCTAATTATAACAAAATGTGCATACCCTCACAAGTTATTCCGGCTTTAACTTTTATCTTAACTTTTATTCATTACGTCTGTTGATGCAGTATCGCAATTATTCTGCAATCTTTGCAGATCTCTATATAAGCGTTTCCTTCCATCCCCTCCAACACAGTATCCCATTGGATCTGTGCGAGATATTTCATATGCTGCTTCGGCTATCTGTCCGCATTGCCTGCATTTTTCGCTTCCCTCGTTATGCTCATATTTCGGCTCTCCTTCCAAACTCTCTATGAACACTATTTTAAAGCAATATAATGATATATTCAATGGTATTATGAAAAAGCTGCATATGAAACAGGCGGTCATTGCGACCGCCCCTAAAAATCAAATCGATATCTTATTTGGCTGCTTTTTCGGCAAATTCCGTGGTTACAAGCTTCTCATACGGAGCACGCTTCGCCAGTTCCCCGGCGTCTTCAAGAATATCCTGAAGAAGCTCGAAGCTCTCCTCCTCGAAGATCAGATCTTCCTTCCAGGTATCCTGATCGTAATACCGCGTCACGATCGTTGTGATGGTATCCTGATCTGTCTCTTTAAACTGCGGTGCAATGATCGCTGCGATCTCTTCCGGGGTATGTGCCTGCACGTAGTCCATCCCCTTCTGAAGCGCATTGGTGAATCCCTGGATAACCTCCGGGTTGTCGTTGATATAGCTCTGCTTTGCCGAGAATGCCGTATACGGCACATAGCCGCTGTCGGTTCCAAGGGACGCAACAACATAGCCCTTGCCTTCTTTTTCGAGATTCGTAGCTCCCGGCTCGAATTCCACCGTGAAGTCTCCCTGATTCTCAGCAAAAGCAGCGGCGGTGGAGCCAAAATCAATGCTCTGGTCTATGTTCACGTCTTTTGCCGGATCGATACCCTGCTGCTTCAGGATATATTCAAATACCATCTCCGGCATACCGCCTTTCCTCCCGCCAAGAACATTCGTCCCCTTGATCGCATCCCAGGTGAAATCCGGCATCTCTTCCCGCGCTACCAGGAAGTTGCCGGCCCGCTGGGTCAGCTGGGCGAAGTTGACGACATAATCGTTGGCGCCCTCATTATAAGTATAGATAGAAGCCTCAGAGCCCATGAACCCGATATCCGCGCTTCCGGAGATAACGGCAGTCATGGTTTTATCCGCTCCAAACCCTGTAACTAATTCCAGATCAATTCCCTCTTCTTCAAAATACCCCTCTTCAATTGCCACATACATCGGAGCATAGAAGATGGAATGTGCAACCTCATTCAAGATCACCTTCGTAGACTCGGGAAGAGTCTCTTCGGTTTCACCGGTATCTTTTGTATCGTCTGTCTGTCCGGTTGTAGCGGCAGTTTCGCCCTGATCATCCTTAGACGAGCAGGCAGGCAGAGCAGTCATAGACAGAACAATAACCAGCGCTGCTGCAATTATACGCTTTTTCATACATATCCTCCTTATAATTCCTAATGGTACAGTATATTCCGGCGGAAAATATATGTGAAAGCGAATCATAAGTCGGCATGCAAAAATGCCGAAAGACACAGAAGATCATCCATGATCCCTGTTCTCTCGGCATACATATCTATCTCCGGTTCTGCTCCTGCACCAGATGCGCAGCCCCGTACATCTCTCTTAGCTTCGGCTTCTCGATCTTACCGGTCGCGTTCCTCGGCACGTCTGCGAATATCACTTTACGCGGACGCTTATATCTCGGAAGCTTCTTGCAGAACAGATTAATATCGTCCTCCATACAGATCACTCCCGGCTTCAGGGAGACGATCGCCGCCGCAATCTCTCCGAGACGCTCATCCGGCAGACCTATCACAGCGACATCCAGTACCGCATCGTTGGTGCGGAGGAAGTCTTCAATCTGTACCGGATAGATATTCTCACCTCCGCTGATGATGACGTCTTTCTTGCGGTCCACCAGGAAGATGAACCCGTCTTCATCCTCCACCGCCATATCTCCCGTATAGAGCCAGCCGTCATGCAGCACCTCTTCCGTTGCCTTCTTGTCATTATAATACTCCACCATAACGCCGGGCCCTTTGACGGCAAGTTCACCGGTCTCTCCCTGTTTCACAGGTATCCCGGACTCGTCGATGATCTTCGTCTTCCAGCCGAATCCCGCCTTGCCAATCGCTCCCACCTTGTGGATATTGTCTACCCCCAGATGCACGCATCCAGGCCCGATCGATTCGCTCAATCCATAATTCGTATCATACTGATGCTGCGGGAAATAATCCTTCCAATGCTTGATAAGGCTCTGCGGCACCGGCTGCGCTCCGATATGCATCAGCCGCCACTGCTCCAGCTGATACATGTCCATCTTAATCTTTCCGCTGTCCAACGCCAACAGTAGATCCTGCGCCCACGGAACCAGAAGCCACACGATCGTACACTTCTCCTCCGATACCGCCCTTAAGATAAATTCCGGGTTCGTTCCCTTAAGAAGAACCGCCTTCCCCCCTGTCAGGAAACTCCCGAACCAGTGCATCTTGGCTCCTGTATGATAGAGCGGCGGAATGCATAAGAATACATCGTCCTTCGTCTGTCCATGGTGATTCTGCTCCACCTTGGCGGAATGCATCAACGCCTCGTGGGTATGCAGGATGGCCTTAGGGAATCCGGTCGTCCCGGAAGAGAAATAGATCGCCGCATAATCCTCGTCATTGATATCGATCTTCGGAGACTGGCTGGAACAGTTGGCAGAATGCATGGTATAATCCTCTGCGAATCCCGGACAGCCGTCCCCCACATAGTAAAGCAGGCGGTGCTTGCTGATACTGTCCGCGATCTCCTCCACACGCCCGATAAACTCCGGCCCGAACACCAGCACGTCCACCTCGGCAAGCTCCACGCAATACTGGATCTCCTCCGCGGAATAACGGAAATTAAGCGGCACAGCCAACGCTCCAGTCTTCAGGATCCCGAAATATATCGGCAGCCATTCCAGGCAGTTCATCAGAAGGATCGCCACCTTATCGCCTTTCTTGATCCCACGCTCCAGCAGAAGATTGGCAAAACGGTTGGACTTCTCATTGAATACGCTCCACGTGATCTCACGCCTGTAATAAGACGCCCGCACCGGCTCGATCAGTTCATACTCCTTCCAGGTCACACGTCTTGTCTCCGGCATCTCCGGGTTGATCTCCACCAGGCACACGTCATCACCGTACAGCCGGCAGTTTTTCTCCAAAATATCTGTAATAGGCATTGGAAATATCCCCTTTCTTATCGCTTTAGCACTTCTACTCATTAAAGTCAATGATACCCAATTTGATAAGAAATGTCAATGCCGGTCCGCCGGAAATTAAAAATTAATCGTCATCACCCGCCGAAGGCTCTGTCTTACTTGCCGCAGACATGTTCTCTCCCTTCAGCGCCTTGATAAATGCCACGCAGGCTGCAAACATAATGAAGATAAACGGGAACGCCGCCGCCAGCGAGATCGTCTGCAGAGGCTTCAATCCTCCGGCCATCAGAAGGCCGACCGCCATCACCGACTGGATGATCCCCCACAGGATCTTCTTATTGTTCGGCGGATTGATGTCTCCCTTCGTCGTAAGCATAGACAGCACATACACGCCTGAATTCGCCGATGTAATAAAGAACGCGCACAAGGATATGATCGCCACCAGTGACAGCAGGAACCCAAGCGGGTATTTACTCAGCACTGCAAACAGCCCGACCTCCGGCGCCGCTACAGCTTCGCTAAGTTCTTCTGCCGCCATGATGCCCTTCTCTCCCAGGTTAATGCCAAGGCTTCCGAACACGGATCCCCAGATACAGGAAGCAAGAGCCGGAACCAGTACCACGCCAAGGATAAATTCTCTGATCGTACGCCCTTTGGAGATACGCGCCACAAATACTCCCACAAACGGAGCCCAGGCGATAAACCATGCCCAGTAGAATATTCTCCAGCTTCCGATCCATGAGTTATCCCCATATGCCTGTATTCCCAGCGAATCCGGGATAAACTCACCGATATACTGCCCTATGCCGTTGATGAAGCTGTTCAGGATCTCGATCTTCGGTCCCACCAGAAAACATACTGCCATCAGCCCTATGGCGACATAAAGATTCGTATCTGAGATGATCTTGATCCCCTTATCAATACCAGAAACGGCAGATCCGATATACAATACCGACACAACCGCGATAATGATGATCTGTACCGCAAGCGTTGTCGGAAGTCCGAACATATAATTGAATCCCGCGTTGATCTGCAGCGTCCCAAGCCCCAATGAAGTCACAACGCCTGCCACCGTCGCAAATACCGCCAGGATATCCACCAGCTTCCCAAGCCATCCTTCGGCAAGCCTCTCACCGATCAACGGCTCTAAGATCACGCTGATCAGTCCCTTCTTATCCTTACGGAACATAAAATACGCAAGGGCAAGGCCGATCACCGCATAATTCGCCCACGGCAGGATCCCCCAGTGCATGAAGAAGGAACGCATAGCAAAATCTGCCGCCTCAGGCGTACCGCCTTCCATTCCCATGGGATTCAGATAATGGGTCAGAGGCTCCGCAACACCCCAGAATACAAGTCCGACTCCCATACCGCAGCCAAACAGAAGTCCGAACCATGTAAGATTCTTATACTCCGGTCTGGAATCGTCTCCTCCAAGACGGATCCGCCCGTATTTGCCAAACGCCACATAGACGACGAATATCAGGAACACGATCATCGATACCAGGTACAGCCACCCGAAATCCGTTGTCAGAAATGCAAACGCAGCATTGGACGCTGCAGTAAAGCTCTCATTTAACGCAACCGACCATACCGCCATAACCGCAATAATAACAAGAGAAATATAAAATACCGTGTTTTTTGAGTCCTTTTTCTCCATTCAATAACCCCCTTTGGCCCTTTTAGGACCAGTATCCCGCACTATACGCGGAATACTGTCTGCTCAGTAATATCAGTTGCCAAAGCTTCAAGCGCAGCCTTCGTCCTGTGATAGCGAAGCTTCCACTGGTCTTCCTTGGAAGTTCCCGGATCTCCCAGCGGATAAGGAATAGATATCGTCGGAACGATTCGGTTGGAACCGACGGTCTTCGCCACCGGAATCAGGTTGCACATCTGCACGATCGGGAATCCTGCTCTCTCGATCTCTTTTACCATCGTTGCACCGCAACGAGTACAAGTACCTCATGTAGAAACCATGATCACTGCGTCAACATGATCCTCCTTAAAATACGGAACCATCTCCTTAGCCATCCTCTGAGCCTCGGCTTCCGTCGTTCCTGTTCCTACCGTAGAGTAGAAATACGGATGAAGGCTTCCGTAGACTTCTTCGTTCTCCAATACCTTCAGCGCGTCAACCGGCGTAATAACGTTCGGATCTGCATCAGCGGCAGCCGGGTCAAAACCGGCATGGATCGTCTTATATACCCCGCCCTTTAACGCCTCCGTCTGAGAGATATCATATCTGCCCCACCTGGTCGCAGATGCAGACTGGATGCGGTCCGGATTCTCTACCGGGACGATACCGCCTGTCGTTACCAGCGCGATCTTCGCCTGCTTAAGATCCTTAACGGCCGGTGCGATCGGGACAAGGTCTCTCTTCGGAATCGGCAGCTCTGTCTCATAAGGTTCTCCGTTTAATTTCTTAAGCAGCATATCCACCATACGCTCTGAAGCCGGTTTCCCGTCCGCAAGCCAGGTCTGATGACGGATCCCTCTTGGGAAATATCCTTCCTCATCCGCGCTTCCCACCGGTTCTTTGTTCAAAAGCTTATTGGCAACCCTGGCCATAGCCTTCACGTCCTGGCGCATCTTCGACGCAATATTTCCGCCCTTCATGATATACATATTCTTCTTGAACATATCGACGCCCGGAGTCTCACTGTTCATGGACGTCACGACCGGAACGCCGAACTTCTCCTTCACCGCTTTGCAGACCGTCCCGCAGGCTACGGTATACCGCCCTGCCTGAAACGCCGGCCCGGCAAGGAAGATATCGAATTCCTTGCCGCTAAGCATGTCAAGAATCCTGTCAACCGCTTCTTCCGTATTAGATCCCATATAGTTATCGCCGCAGATGATCGTATGCGTCACATCCGCGTCAAGCTCTTTTTGAAACTGCATCGCAGGCCCTATCTGTCCTTCATGGAGCTGCGGCTCGATCCCGGCCTGCTCTTCTCCGCCTACCTGTCCAAAAAACTGATTTACATATACGATTGCTTTCTTCATTCTCCGCTTACCTCCATTAGAATTCTTTCATCGTCTTCGGAGACCATCCGCACACCTGGTCGCCGCAGAACATCGAGTTGTTCTCCATGATAATCGAACCGTCCTCTCTGACTGACGGCCCTAAGATCTCATCGTCCGCCCATCCGCCAGAGAGCCCGTCTCTGGCCAATGCCTGCAATTCGCCCAAGACCGTCTCCATCGGAGGCAATTCGATCAGCTGAGACACATTGCCGCAGGATACGATGGCGTCACATTTCTCATCCAAGGTAACAAGAGGCTGAGACTGTCCGTCACGTCCGGTGCACTCATTCGTGATACCTACCGTCTTCACCCCTGCGTCTTCAAGCGCCACGATACATCCGACGAAGTCCGCGTCTGGATTCCCATAGCCTTCTTCCGCTACGACTGCGCCGTCCGCTCCCAGACTGTTGGCAATCTGTGCTACGAAGAGGGCCGATCTCTCCTTCTGCTCCAGCGCAACGTTCAGGTTAGACATGATGACTCCCAGGAAATTGATCGTCTTCCCATGCTCTTTATAAAGCGCCTTGATATTCGGACAGTTCTGGAAATCATAGGTTGCCCACTTAGAAGATACCGGCATAAAGCTTCCGGATACCATGGCCCCGTCTAAGATCTCATTGGGATGCATCACGGTCGGCACCACATGATTCATATCCCAGCCATACACAAGGTCGTTATATCCCATCTCTTCCATCTGTGACTGCGGCTGCATTACATAGACTACTGAAGGAAGCTTCTCTACATCAGCATCGCGCCTGATCATACCTCCCAGCTCATACACTTCCGTATCTTCCGGGGTCAAGTCTTTCACACACGCCCCGATGAACTCGGCGAGCTTATGCCCTGCCCTTCTTAACGCATCATTCTTCTTCTGCTGCTCATTTCTCTCGAATTCCTCATTCGTATCCGCAACCAGAACAATATTGTTAAGCTGTCCGAAATATGTATACTTCTGCCCCTCTCCGCTCATATCGATCACGCCGTCCTGGAAGCCGCCCCAATGTCTGCCTACTACGAGTACACTGCAGTTCTTAAGCGCATAGGTCTCACCCTCTCCGGCCTTGGCCAGATCACCTGTATAACCAGGGAAGATACTTCTTCCGTCCGGCCGGATCCTTGGCTCGATCGCTTCCTTCACAGGACACATACGGATCTTGTCTCCTGGCTTCGCGATATACAGCTCTGCCTCTGTGATCCTCTCATCTTCCCGGATATACGCCAGTGCCTCTTCCTTGTTGATAGTAAGGACGCCGTCTCTCAGGGACAACTGCTCCCCGAAAACGATATCTTTCACATAGAAATTACCGATCTCTAACTTCATGGTCTTCCTCCTTGTTCATTCATGCAGTTTTACTATTTTTTCATTTTAGCAAGCGCGCTTATTTGTTAAATCATATAACAAATATATCAATAAGCGCGCTTATTGTCAATATATTTTTATAACATATAGACATTTTCTATTCTAATCTTATGGACTATCCTTCTTTGCATATGTTATAATCAGAGAAATTAAGTATTTTAAGGAACTGGTAAACAACATGGGGAATGAAAAAGAGAATCAAAAGAGACAAAATACCATCCGCTTCATCGAAGCGACGCAAGAACTGATCGAAACAGACGGGCTTAAGAACCTGTCTATCCGTAAGATCGCGGACAAAGCTGGTTTTCACAACTCAACCATCTATCTGTATTTTAAGGATATCGAAGAACTGATCCTCCTCGCCTCGATCAAGTATTTTAACGAATACAGCAAGAATCTGTCTGAACTGAGTTCCTGGAAGCTCCGTCCAAGGGAACATTTCCTGTCCGTATGGGATTTTTTCGCGCAGGCTGTTTTTCAGAATCCCAATGTCTTCTATAATTTTTTCTTCGGAAAACACAGCGACGACCTTACAGGCATTATGACGCAATACTATGAGCTTTTCCCGGAAGAGCGGGAAAAATATACTCCTCAGATCGAAGATATGTATTACGGGAAGAATATATGGGACCGGTGTATGGGTCTTCTTCTTCCGCTGGCGGATGTGGCTCCGGGTATTAAAAACAGCAATCTGAACATCATCAATGATATTACCGTAAGCTATGTCAAATATCTCCTGGAACAAAAATGCCAGAATCCGGAGCTGGACTCTGATATGCTCACTGATAAGATGATGCAGATGCTGAAATTTGTGATCAATTAAAAAACTGCCGGGAAACGTATGTTGCTTCCCGGCAGCCAAAACTCTACCTGTCTATGATCTTATTCTTCTGCCGGTATTCCCTTGGGGATACCCCGTACACTCCCTTGAACGCCCTGGAGAAATGCAGCAGATTGGGATATCCTACAGACGCCCCGATATCCCCCACCGAATCATCACCGATGATCAGAGCGTCCGCCGCCTTGCTCATACGGTATCGGATCAGGAACTCCTGAGGAGACTGGCCCACCGCCTTCTTGAACACCTTCCCGAAATAACTGCGGTCCAGCTTGCATCTCCTTGCGATATCCTCCACTGTGATATCCTTGTCGTAGTTGTGTTCGATGTACACAACGGCCTCTCTCGCATAGAACTCGCCAAGCTTCCCGCCCTGGAGCTGTTTTTTGGACGCCGAATACTTGATCAGGCAGTCAAGAAACAGATACAGATGCCCGATCACTTCCATATTAGAGGCATTCTGGCTTCGGACGATAGCCAGCATACGCTCCTTAAGCGTCTCGCCGTACTCAGGCGCCGCCAGATGATACAGCGGTGTCTTGTGCGAAAGCCCCGCAAGCTCCACGCACTCCTTCGCGCGCAGCCCGCCGAATTCCACCCACACATACTCCCATGGCTCGTCATTGTCGGCATAGTAGGTATTGACATATCCCGGCTCGATTATGAAGCCGTTGCCCGCCTCAATATCATAATACGTCGCGTCCCCCTTCTCATCATTGGCATGCAGGCATCCCTTTCCTGAGATCACATAATGAAAGAGATAATTGTTCCTTACATACGGGCCGAACGAGTGCAGCGGTTCACACTGCTCATACCCATACTGGTATACTGTCAGATCCATAAAGCGCTCATCCTGAAACACAGAAAATAAATAATTTGTCATAAAGCGATTCCCCTTTTCTCGTTCATTCCTTTATTTTCGTTATATTGCTCAAAACTGCACTATCTATTTTGTGGAAAGTCACGAAAATCTCTCCATTTCATTTATTATATATCATAATACGTCTGTATTTCAACATTTTCTTTATAATATCGCATTATGATAAAATCCCGTCCCATCAGAATATTTACCTTTTCACAGCAGACTGCTATTATTTTACCTGTAAATTACATAAAATTCATGCAACCTAACGAAACTGTCCATTCTGTTTAACAGGCCGGCTTGTCCGAATTGTTACTAATCTGCAGAGTGCGTCGGGACAGTCAATATGCATGAAGGAAAAAGGAGAGGTGTGGAATGAAAAGAAGAGTAATTGCCACAACGCTTGTGGCAGCAATGCTGATTGGGACTGTTTTCTCAGCCAGTGGCTGCAGCTCCGACAGCAGCGCAGACGGAAAGACCCATATCACCATGCTTCAGTACAAGCCGGAAGCTGTCAAGGCTTTCGAGAAGATGGAAGAGGAATTCAATGCGACACACGACGACATCGTGCTGCATATCGAATCTCCTAACGATGCCATGACCGTACTGAAAACACGTTTCATCAAGGAGGATGCCCCAGATATCATCGGAATCGGCGGTGACGTCAATTTTTCCAACTTCCTGGATGCCGAGATGCTGATGGATATCTCAGATTTTGAAGGGCTTTCACTGATCAAACAAGCCTACTTAGACATCGACAAGAACCTGGAATTCGTTCCGATGGACGGCGTGTACGCAGTTCCTTACGTGGCTAATGCCGCGGGTGTTCTGTACAACAGGGAGATGTTTGAGGACAACGACTGGGAGATCCCGACCACATGGACTGAATTTATGGATCTGTGCGATGAGATCAAGTCCTCCGGACAGCAGCCGTTATACTTCGGTTACAAAGATGTATGGACCTGTCTGGCGCCGTGGAACGCACTTGCCTGTGATCTGGCTCCTGCAGATGTTTGTCGCCAGGTGAACAAAGGCGAGACGAAATTTATCGATGAATATCCGGAAGTTGCAGAGAAGATGCTTGAACTGCTCGACCATGCACAGGATGACCCGTTTGCTTATAACTACAACGACGCATGTACCGCATTCGCAAACGGCGAGGCCGCTATGTACTGTATCGGAAGCTATGCCGTTCCGCAGATCCAGTCCGTTAACCCGGATATGGATATTGATTCCTTCGTTATGCCGGGATGTGACAACGCCGACGACAATATTCTGAACTCCGGTGTCGACCTTCAGTTCTGTATCACGAAGGAATGTCCTGACAAAGAGGCTGCCTATGAAGTATTAAGCTTTTTATTAGAGGACTCCACCATTCAGACTTACTTAGACGACCAGAACGCCGTACCATGTAAGGATACGGAATTCGAGCTTTCTCCTGCCCTTGACGGTATGTTAGACTACATCAACGAAGGCAAGATGGTCGACTATCAGGATCACTACTATCCGGCAGAGATGAGCGTGGACGCTCAGATCCAGACCTTCTTATTAGACGGCGACGTAGACAAGTTCCTGAACAAGTTCGACACTGACTGGGTGCGCTACAACCGCGACATTATCCGCAAAGTACAGGATTATGAGAAAAAGGGAGGGAATCAATAATGAATAAAAAACTCAGCAGAAACCAGACCTTTTTATTAATTACAGTCCCTGTCCTGGCATTGTTCTTCTGTTTTAACACTCTGCCGCTGATCAAGGGCCTGATCTACAGCTTCACGAACTTCAAAGGCTTCGGAAGCTACGACTGGGTAGGTATGCGTAACTATGCCGACTTATTTACCGATGCGCGTGTCGGGAAATCCTACCTCTTTACTTTTAAATTCGCGATTCTGGCAACCGTTCTGACGAATGTGATCGCCCTGCTCCTCGCACTGGGACTAAACGGCAAGATCAAAGCCAAGAGCGCTTTAAGAGGTATGTACTTCGTTCCGAGAATCCTTGGAGGACTGGTTGTAGGTTATATCTTCGGATATATCTTCACATACATCCTTCCAGCACTGACCGGAACCGGAAGCATGCTCTCCAACACGAAGACCGCATGGATCGCTATCGTGATCGTTGCCGCGTGGCAGTCCATCGCTCAGACGACCCTCATCTACATCTCTGGTCTTCAGACCGTACCGGAAGACGTATATGAGGCAGGCGCGATCGACGGCGCAACCGGATGGTTAAGCTTCAAGTCACTGACTTTCCCGCTGATCATCCCGTTCTTCAGCATCAACATGGTATTAAGCATGAAAGACTTCCTGATGGTATTCGACCAGATCATGGCGTTGACCAAGGGCGGTCCTGCACAGAGTACCGAGTCCATCTCATTCTTGATCTACAACAATGGTATGGGCGGCGGACAGTTCGGTTTCCAGAGCGCTAACGCGGTTATCTTCTTCATCGTGATCGTTGCGATCTCTGTTGCCCAGCTTACTATTACAGGAAAGAAGGAGGAACAGTTATAATGAAACAGAAAAATAAAGTTGCGGCTACCACTAATTGGCCGCTTACCATCCTTTTGATCGTTGGCTGCCTGACTGTTATCTTCCCGCTATATATGGCGCTTGTGATCGCATTCAAGAAACCGTCAGAGATGACGAACGACATTGCCGGAGCGTTAAGCCTTCCGAAGAGCTGGAGCCTTGAAAACTTCGCGGAAGCCATGCGTGTTACAGACTTCTGGCACTCCCTGGGATACAGTGTCATGATCACTGTTGTGACCGTAGTTCTTGCCATCCTGCTCCACTCCCTTGCCGGATACGCGATCGGAAGAAGCATGGCTAAGAGCAAATTCTACAAAGTATCCTACCTCTATATCGTAAGCGGTATGTTCGTACCTTTCGCGATCCTGATGATGCCTCTGGTAAAGCAGACCGCGCAAATGGGTATTGACAACTGGTTCGGAGTTATATTATGCTATCTGGTGTTCTATATGCCGATGAATGTAATGCTCTACTCCGGCTACTTGAAGAACATCCCAATCGCACTTGAGGAAGCTGCTTTCGTGGACGGCGCCACCACATGGTCGACCTACTGGAAGATCATCTTCCCGATCATGACGCCGATGCACGCTACAGTTGCCGTACTGACAGCCCTTGGAACCTGGAACGATGTTATGACACCGCTTGTCATTATGTCCGGTACAGGCGTTAACACACTGCCTCTGGCACAGCTTACATTCCAGACTCAGTTCGGTACGAATTACAACCTGGCATTCGCTTCTTACTTGCTGGCATTGCTGCCGATCCTGATCTTCTATCTTGTATGCCAGAAGCAGATCATCAACGGTGTTGTAAACGGTGCGGTAAAATAAGACTTAATACTGAAACGAGGACAAACTTATGGCTATTTTATTTGACAGCACGAGCAGACTTTTTACTTTGACAACAGCCCATAGTATGTACCAGATGAAAGCAGACAGGTATGGAGTATTACTCCATACCTGGTTTGGTATGAAGGGCTCTGCTTTTGATTATTCCTACCGGATCGCTTATGCGGACAGAGGCTTCTCCGGCAACCTGTACGACGCGGGCGATGACCGGACTTACTCCCTGGACGCGCTTCCTCTGGAGTTCCCGGCCTACGGAAGCGGCGATTACCGCGCCGCGGCTCTTAAAGTCCGTTACCCGGACGGCACTTCTGCGTGCGACCTGCGTTACCTGAAACACGAGATCCGCGAAGGCAAATACTCTCTTCCGGGTCTTCCCGCACTCTATGACGCGCCGGATCAGGAACAGCAGGCACATGAGACACCTGCTCCCGCCGGATGCAGATGCGGTTCCAGGTCCGATACACTGATCATCACTCTGGAAGACACCCGCCGCATGTTCTATGTCCATCTCTACTACGGCGTCATGGAAGATCTGGATATCATCACAAGGGCGGTCTGCGTTGAAAACCACAGCGAAGACGACATCTACCTCGAGAACATCCAGAGCGTCTGCGTCGATTATCTGCACGGCGAATACGACCTGCATACCTTCTACGGCCGCCATGTAAAAGAACGGAATTATCAGCGCTCGCCGCTGATGCACGGGAGCCAGTCCGTAGGAAGCACGCGCGGAACCTCCAGTCACCAGTATAACCCGTTCCTTATCCTCTCTGACAGGGATACGACAGAAGACACCGGAAACTGTTACGGTTTTTCTTTCCTGTACAGCGGGGACTTCCTGGGGAACGCCGAGCTTGACCAGTATAACCAGACCCGTCTCCTCCTTGGTATCCATCCTGATAACTTCTGCTACTGTGTAAAGCCAGCGGAACGCTTCTATGCACCGGAAGCAGCATTGGCTTACTCCGCCCAGGGACTTGGCCGGTTATCTCGTATCTTCCACCAGGCTTACCGCACCCATCTGTGCCGGGGCAAATGGACCGCTAAGAGACGGCCGGTCCTGCTGAATGACTGGGAAGGCGTGTATTTCGATTTTGACGGAGACAAGCTGATACAGATGGCAAGGGACGCGGCAGATCTCGGCATAGAACTCTTCGTCATGGACGACGGATGGTTCGGCAAACGCGACCTGGATGTGTCCGGCCTCGGGGACTGGACGGTGAATGAGAAGAAGCTTGGCTGTACGCTTAAGGAGCTGTCTGACCAGATCCACGGCCTTGGACTTCAGTTCGGTATCTGGTTTGAACCGGAAGGGATCAATGAAGACAGCGACCTCTACCGTGAGCACCCTGACTGGGCCTTCACCGTTCCAGGGAAACAGCCTACCCGTTCCCGGCTTCAATTACTGCTTGATTTCTCCAGAGAGGACGTACGGGAATATATCTTCAGCCATATATGCCAGGTACTTGACTCGGCCAGGATCGAATATCTCAAGTGGGACTTGAACAGAAGCCTTGCAGACCTCTACAGCGCCTCTCTTCCCGCAAAGCGCCAGGGAGAAGTTATGCACCGCTATGTCTTAGGTCTCTATGATATGCTTGAAAAATTAACGCAGCGCTATCCTGATATGCTGATCGAGGGCTGCAGCGGCGGCGGCGGACGTTTTGACGCCGGAATGCTCTATTACACGCCCCAGATCTGGTGCAGCGACGATACCGACGCCATCGAGAGGCTCAGTATCCAGTACGGCACTTCCTTCGGCTATCCTGTCAGCACCATGGGATCCCATGTATCCCACTGCCCCAACGAGCAGACCCGACGTATCACTCCGTTAAATACCAGGGCGACGGTTGCAATGTCCGGTACGTTCGGATATGAGCTGGACGTCAATAAGATGACCGAAGATGAGAAGACCATTGTAAAAGCTCAGATCAGGGAATTCAAGGAATATTATGACCTGATCCAGTACGGAGACTATTACCGGCTTACCGATCCCGATACAGCAGACGCTTACCATGGATGGGAATTCGCCGCAGAAGACGGAAGCGAAGCGCTTCTTTGCATCGTCGCTCTCCAGATCCATCCTAACGGTCCCGGACGCTGGATGTGTCTGAAGGGATTGAATGCAGACAGTATCTATACGGTAAACGATGAAGAATATCCCGGGGACGTGCTGATGAATGGCGGACTCCTGCTCCCGACGGCTGCAGAAGAATACGAAAGCTTCCGGATCCATATCGTGGAGTGCCCTGCCGTATAAATACCGCGATAAGACAACAAGGGAATATCAGGGATAGACGCCTCTGTCATCCCCTGATATTCCCTTGACTTATATCAAATCTGCTAAGACTCCCTCTTCAGATAACCTGATATATATCCCTTCACTTCATCCTTAGGCAGGCCCAAGGCAACCGCGAACTCTCCATAGAGGAATTTCTCTGCGATATTCAGATACTTATCATCCACATTAATGACCTTCTTCCCGGAAGCAAGCCTGTTCATCTTCCGTATATAAGAGGTCTTGATCAGAGAAATCCAATCTCTGCACTGATTCCTCAGCAACGCTTCCTTATAGGACAGCTCGCGTCTCTTCTCATCCGCTACCCCGATCATCTCAATATTCAGCATATCATCGATCAATGCCTGCGCTTCTTCTCCGGAGATCACTTCCCGGATCTGTCTCTTCTCATTGTCTACTGGCGTATACAGAGTTCCCCCGGCATCATAGAGAGGCTTCAATGTATAGTATTCCTTCTCCTTATCGGAGCAGCTAATATTCAGCTTCCCGATACTCATTACCTCACAGACACCTTCTTTGTAATGTGCCACATAATCTCCTATCTTGAACATAACTACCTCCTTACCGGTTCCGTATTAACATGTTACTGCAATAAAGGATGTCCACAAAAAAAGCGTACACTACTGCGGCACCTTCCCCATGCTGCCTGAGACTGTACGCCAGTATGTCTGGAGTTAAAGCTATAAAGTTGAATCTGTAAGTTGTAATCCCAATGACATATAATCCCTTTATTTCTATATTATACCACTATCATTCTCAAAATGTAAGAGTTATTTTCAGAAAATCTTTGCAAGATATTTATGATTATCCACAATTCACATCCTTTGTTGAATCTTATCATTCAAATCATTCAAATATACCCATCTGTCCATCTTCTCTTCCAACTGCTGCTCCGTCTCATCTTTCTCTTTCAGCAGTTCATTAAGCCTTGCCGAATTCGTGGCGTTCGCCGCAATCTGTTCATCCAGGGCACAGATCATCTCTTCCAGCTTCGCGATCTCTTCGTCTATCGTCTCGAACTCCTTCTGCTCTTTGAACGTGAATCTTAATTTCTTCTCATGTTGCTTCCAGGAGCCCTTCGCTGCGCGCACCGCAGTCTCGTCAGAATCCTCCGCTCCAGGGCTGTTCTTCCCCTTAGGACCCTTCCCGGGAATCTCACCCTCCTCCGGATTCAGAAGCTCCCTGCGGATCAGATAGTCGGAATATCCGCCTTCAAACTGGCGGATCTGCCCTTCCCCCTCAAAAGAGAAGATACGGTTCACCGTGCGGTCCAGAATATACCGGTCATGTGACACAATAATGATGATCCCGTCGAACCGATCCAGATAATCCTCCAGAATCGTCAATGTCTGGATGTCCAGATTATTGGTAGGCTCGTCCAGAATCAGGACATTGGGCGCGCTCATCAGCACTCTGAGCAGATAGAGACGTCTCCTCTCCCCTCCTGACAGTTTCTCGATCCTTGACCACTGCATCACCCCGTCGAACAGAAAGTTCTCAAGCATCTGCGACGCCGTGATCCTGCCGTCGGATGTGGCGATATACTCTCCCACCTCTTTCACATAATCAATCACCCTCACAGATTCATCCATGAATTCATTTTCCTGGGAAAAATACCCCATGCGGATAGTCTGTCCGATCTCGATTCCTCCGGCATCCGGCTTCTCATCTCCGTGGATGATCTTAAGAAGCGTCGTCTTGCCGCAGCCGTTGGGGCCTATGATCCCGATCCGGTCATTTTTAAGGAAGATATAGTTATAATCCCTGATCAGGACACGTTCGCCATAGGATTTGCTGATACCTGACACTTCAACCGTCTTATTTCCCATCCTGGAGGCAACTGAATCCATCTGTACCCGCTTCTCCTCCTGCATATCCTGGATCTCCTGCATGGCCATGATCCGGTCTATATGCGCCTTCTGTTTCGTACTCCGCGCCCTTGCGCCCCGGCTAAGCCACTGAAGCTCTGTACGGAGCAGGCTCTTGCGCTTGCGCTGTGCGGCAAGCTCCATATCCTGCCGTTCTCCCTTAAGACGGACAAACTCCGAATAATTCCCCGGATAGCTGTAGAGCTTGCCGCCGTCTACCTCTACGATACGGCTGGCTACGCGGTCCAGGAAATACCGGTCGTGAGTCACCATCAGGATTGCACCTCTATATCGGATCAGATACTCCTCCAGCCACTCGGACATCTCTGAATCCAGATGATTGGTCGGCTCATCCAGGATCAGTATATCTGCCGGTTCAAGAAGCACATTGATCAGCGCAGCACGCTTCCTCTGCCCGCCTGACATATGCTCTACCCTCTCCCCGTAATCCGTGAATCCCAGACGGTTCAGCATCGCTTTCGCCTCTGCCTCTGCCGTAAAACGGTCCGGGCCGCCCACACCGCCCGCAATCGCCGCCTCAAGGACCGTCATTTCTTCTTCAAATACCGGCGTCTGCGGAAGATAACAGACCTTCACCTGATTCCCCATGCTGACCTTCCCTAAGTCCGCTTCCTCGATCCCTGCCGCAATCTTGAACAAAGTGGACTTCCCCATGCCGTTTATTCCGATCACACCGATCTTCTCCCGTTCACTGATACTGAATCCCACGTCATCCAGAATCTTCCTCTCCGTATAAGACTTCGTAATATGTTCCATTGTAAGCAAATTCATAATTATCCTCATCATTCATTTATTTGTATATTTTATTTTGCTGTTTTTTACAGAAGATGTCAAGTAAATTAATGCGGGCAACATAATGCAAAAATTATTTGGAAAAATTTTTATTTTTTTATACAAAATTATGGAAATAATGATAAAAAAATTGTATAATAATCTAATCTTATGTAACATAAATGGAAAGAGAGGACACACTATGAAACAAAATAATATGTTAGCGATGATTTTAGCCGGTGGCCGTGGCTCCCGTCTGCATGACCTGACCAACAAAGTAGCCAAACCGGCCGTTTCATATGGTGGTAAGTACCGCATTGTTGATTTCCCGTTAAGCAACTGTGCCAATAGCGGCATTGATGTAGTCGGTGTACTGACACAATATGAATCCGTTCTATTGAACAGTTATGTTGCAGCCGGACGCCGCTGGGGTCTGGATGCAAAAGACAGCGGCGTATATGTACTCCCGCCGCGCGAGAAAGCTGACGCCAATCTGGACGTCTACCGGGGAACTGCAGATGCGATCTCACAGAATATTGACTTTATCGACACCTATTCCCCGGAATACATACTCGTTCTTTCCGGCGACCATATCTACAAGATGAATTATGCCAAGATGCTGGCGGAGCATAAAGCGAACAATGCAGACGCTACCATCGCCGTTATCGAAGTGCCGTTCAAGGAGGCGAGCCGTTTCGGTATCATGCATACGGACGAAGAAGGGCATATTATCGAATTCCAGGAGAAGCCTGAGCACCCTAAGAGCAATCTTGCGTCCATGGGTATCTACATCTTCAACTGGAAGCCTCTTCGAAAGCTTCTGGTCGCTGATATGAAGGATCCTGATTCCCACCATGATTTTGGTAAGGATATCATCCCTCAGCTTCTTGCTGACAACAAGACTCTGTACGCATACAGATTCAAAGGCTACTGGAAGGACGTAGGAACCATCGACTCTCTGTGGGAAGCTAATATGGACCTTCTCGACTCTAATAACGAACTCGACTTGAATGATCCGACCTGGAAGATCTATACGGAAGATGCAACTACCCTGCCTCATTATGTAGGACCGGAAGCAAGTATCAAGCGTTCTTTCGTCACACAGGGCTGTGTCATTGAAGGTGAAGTGAAGAACTCTGTCCTGTTTACCGGCGTCGAGGTCGGTGAAGGCGCTAAGATCATTGACAGCGTATTAATGCCGGGCGTCAAAGTAGAAGCGGGCGCAGTCGTGCAGCGCGCTCTTGTGGCTGACGGAGTCAAGATCGGCAAAGAAGCTGTCGTTGGAAGCGCTGACAGCGAACATATCGAGCTCGTGGCAAAACGCGTAAAGGGGGTAGAATAATATGAGCAAAGCATTAGGAATCGTTAATTTTTCCGGGAATCATATCTGGGTAAAGGGAATGGAAGAATATCGACCGATCGGAGCATTTTCATTCCTCGGAAGATACCGTGTGATCGATTTCCCGATCTCTAATATGAGCAACAGCGGAATCGACCGCATTCAGGTATATATCAGAAGAAAGCCCCGCTCCCTTGTTGAGCATCTTGGAACCGGACGTCATTATAACATTAACTCCAAGCGCGGCAGGCTGCATATCCTGTTCTCCGAATCCAAAGGCGACAACGACCTTTACAACACGGATATTGCTGCGTTCTCAGCGAATCTGGAATGTATTGAGAGATCACACCAGCCTTACGTCGTTATCGCGCCGAGCTACATGGTATACTCTGCTGATTTCAGCACTCTGCTTGCGAATCATATTGAATCAGAAGCAGATATTACATTATTATATCACAGTGTAGATAATGCCAAGGATACCTTCCTTAACTGCAATACTCTGAATCTGAACCGGCAGAAGGGTGTCCTGTCCTTAGAGCAGAACCGCGGCAACGCCAAGAACAGGAATATCTTCATGGATACATATATTATGAAGAAGGATCTGTTCACCGACCTGATTAAGAAGGCCAAGACCTTATCTTCCATGTATACACTGGCAGATATCGTCAACAATGCATGCGAGGATTTGGATGTGCGCGGTATTTCCCACAGGGGATATTTTGCATCCATCACAGACCTTAAGAGCTTCTATAATGCCAACATCGAACTGATCGACTTCAAGAGAGCATCCAATCTCTTTGATGACGAATGGCCTGTATATACCAGGACCAACGACTCCTGCCCGACACAGTATTTCGAGACGGCAGACGTGAAAAGCTCCGTCGTATCCAACGGATGCCTGATCGAAGGAACCATAGAGAATTCCGTAATCGGACGCGGATGCGTGATCAAGAAGGGCGCCGTAGTTAAGAACAGTGTTGTTCTGCCCGGTGCAATGATCGGCGAGGATATCACCATTGACTATCAGGTCGTTGACAAGCACGCCAAGATCATCCATGCGAAAGAGATCATCGCGGATCCTGAGAATCCGGGATACATCAGACGTGAAGATACTTTATAATATGATACGCGGCGGCCGTTGAACGACAACGCTGCCGTGTCAGCCAGATACAGATACTTACAAAGAGGCTGTGCTGTATGACGCCTGATCATACAACACAGCCTCTTTCTGTCTATATCTTCTAAAATCTGAACTCTCCGCTCTTGCCGCCTGTCTTCTCACACAGATGGATATCCTCCATCACCATCCGCTTGTCGATCGCTTTGCACATGTCATATATGGTAAGAAGTGCAACCGACACGCCTGTCAGAGCTTCCATCTCAACTCCCGTCTTCCCCTCTGTCTTAACCTGACAGAGGACTTCGATCACAAGTTCTTCCGGATCCATCCGAAACATGACCTTAGAATTCGTAAGATTCAGATAATGGCACATGGGAATCAGCTCTGCCGTCTTCTTCGTCCCCATGATCCCCGCTACCTGGGCAACGGTCAGAACATCTCCCTTCTTCACCTTCTGCCCGGCCACAGCCTCGAACACTTCCCGGCTCACCCGTATCTTTCCCTGGGCGAGAGCCGACCGTTCCGTAATCTCCTTACCGGAGACGTCTACCATGACCGCATTGCCATCCTGATCAAAATGGGTAAATTCCATATATTCAATCTCCTCGTTACTGTATCTCTCTGATCTTCTTCCTGAGGGCGAGCACCTGGTTCGGCGCAACCGACAGCTCGTCAATCCCTATCTGGATCAGATATTCCGTCAGATCCAGGTCTGCTGCAAGATCCCCGCATATACTGATATGCTTCTCTTCCAGATGCACATTGTTGGTAATAATCCGGATCATCTTAAGGATCGCCGAGTGATGTGGATTATAATACCGGTCAAGCCTGCTGTTCTGCCGGTCCATTCCCAGCGTAAGCTGGAGAAGGTCGTTCGTCCCGATACTGAAGAAATCCACTTCTCTCGCCAGTTCTCCGCTGATCATCACTGCCGCCGGAGTCTCGATCATAACCCCTACCGGAATGTCCTCGTCAAAAGCCGTCTTCTCGTTCTTCAACTCCTTCTTCGCTTTCTCAAGCATCAGTTTCGCCGTTCTCACTTCTTCTATAGAAGTGATCATCGGAAACATGATAGACAGGTTCCCGAAAGCCGATGCACGGAGTATGGCTCGAAGCTGGGTCTTGAACACCTCGTCCTTATCAAGCGACACCCTGATTCCCCGGTATCCGATGGCTGGATTGGGGTCCGTGCCAAGATCCAGACACTCTGCTGTCTTCTCCCCGCCAAGATCAGCCGTCCGGATCACCACCTTCTTGATCCCCATGGACTCTGCCGCCAGCTTATATACCTGAAACTGATACTCCTCGGTAGGCGGCTTGGTGCCGCTCTCCATATACAAGAATTCACTCCTGAATAATCCAATTCCTCCGGCATCACACCTCAGTACATTCTCAATGTCCTCTCTGTTGCCGATATTCGCACAGACGTCAATTTTCTGTCCGCTCTGGGTGATATTCTCCTTCCCCTTAAGCCTCTCTAAGTTCTGCACCTGCGTGTGATTGGCATCCTGCTTCTGCCGCATCTTGGTGATCGTCGTGTAGTCCGGCTCGATATAGATCTTACCCTCGAAACCGTCTATGATGATCGTCTTCCCTTCATAATCCTTCTTGAGCGCCTCTCCAAGCCCGATCACCGAGGGGATCCCCTTCGTCCGGGCTAGCACCGCCGTGTGGGAATTAATCGTTCCATATCTGGTGACGAATCCAAGAACCTTCGTCTTATCGAGCTGCACGGCTTCGCTTGGATATAACTCTCCGGCAGCCAGCACGAACGGCTCGTCCATCAGCATCTTATCCTTCCATCCTCTGGCCAGGGTCCGCATAAGACGGTTCGTCACATCCTTGACATCCGCGTCATGCCCCTGTACATAATTCTTATCTGCCGTCACTGCCGTTGAGATAAAATGCTCTGCGGCATTCTGGATGGCATACTCTGCATTCAGTTTCTGTTCTACGATGATATTCGTGATCTTATCCACCAGATCCCGGTCATCAAGCACCATCTGCTGCATCTCAAAAATCGCGGCATTGGCCTCGCCGACTTCCTTCGCGGCATTCTCACAGAGTTCCCTTAACTCCTGCAGCGCCTTCTGCCTTGCCTTCTGAAAACGCTGTACCTCTTTCTCAACATCCTTTACATAGATACGGCGGATCTCTTTTGAATCTCTCTTATAAAAGGATAATTTGCCGATGGCAATCCCTTCGGATACTTTTTTCCCCGTCAATGTAATCATACTCTTATTCCTCTGTTATCCCAATGATTTTATCTTCATCTGTCTATGTATACTTTACACTCTTACATCTGTTTCGTCAAGTGAAATGATATCCCTTAAAAAACCGTTTTTTCCCAAAAAAATAGTAAAAAGATTGCTAAATCTATTGACGCTTTTATAATTATATGCTAGTCTATAAAACAGTTATCTATAGATTTGTTTTATGGATGCAGTGTTTCTAATTAATTTTATTATGGAGGTATTGTCATGAAAGGTACAGTGAAATGGTTCAACAACCAAAAGGGTTATGGTTTCATTTCTGATGAAACCGGCAATGATGTATTCGTACACTACTCCGGGTTGAACATGGAAGGCTTCAAGTCTTTGGATGAGGGTCAGGATGTTGAGTACGATGTAACTGAGGGATCCAAGGGACCTCAAGCCGTGAATGTAACAAAGATTTAATTTAATGCAATTCTTTTAATCGTAAATTAAATGTACCTTTTATATATTAAATAGCTACATGATTTAGATATCTAAAAGCACTACATGTAATTGAGGTTATGGAAAAGACCAGGTAACTCAGTTATCTGGTCTTTTTCACTTTCCGGAGTTCTATTCATTCTATTGATTCTGTGATGTCTTCGCCATCTTAAACTGGACGTTGACTCCCATGGGGTTAAGCACAATGCCGGCGCTTCCTGCCGGTATCAGGTTCAGGATCTTATCTGCTTCAACTACCATCGCACGGAACTGGTTCTGTCTGTTGAATTTCCCGAATTCCTGGATATCCGTAAAAAGCGGCTGGTACAGCTCTCCGTCCTTCCCCTTAAGCGCCGGAATCCCCTTGTCTTTCCTGACCGCGAAGATAAACCGCCCGCGTCCGAGATGAGCCATCATCTCTTCGTACAATTCCTTCATCTCTTCTGTCATACCTTGTCCGCGGTTCTTGTGAAGTTCCTGCATGAAATAGATCGCCGTAAGGTTCAAAGCCGGGTTCTCCACCCATACCTGACCCTTGGGAAGCTGATCCGGGCTGTTCCTTGAGATCAGTTCATTCAACTGCACCGCAATCCTCTCCGAAGTTCCGTCGTCCACTACGATACAGTTCACCCCCATAGGATACAGGCTTGTGTAAAATATCAGAAAGCTCTTCTTCTCAACCTTAACGGTCTGTACAGGATTCTTCTCAGCTATAAGCGCCGCCATCCTGTTCCTTGCGTCCGCTTCTCTGCAGAATACCAGAATCTGATCGTCATATGTATCAGAGTCACATTCTACATAGGGCAGCTTCGTTCCGCCGGACATCAGAACATAAACCGCCTCCGAACTTCGCAGCTTCTCAAGCGTCTGTTTCCTCTTGTCCACAGCCATCATGCCCTTTCTTTTAATAATTTCTTCGTCAGCTTCTTAGCCTTCTTCTTACACTTGCCGCAGCCTTTTCCGACCTTTGTCAGCTTCTTCACCTGCTTGAAGGAATCGGCGCCGTCTTTCACCGCATCCGCGATATCGCCTTTCGTCACATTCCGGCATGAACAGATCACTTTCCTGCGGTTCATGATCAAAGTACCAGCGACGGTGCGGAGTACACACGCGCCCCAAGCTCATTATCCAGCATATAGAGGCTCTTAGGATCGTCGCCGAACAGCTCGAACTTCTTCACCAGATTATCCGCATTCGTCTCTTCCTCTCCCTGTTCCTTCACAAACCAATCTAAGAACTGCATGGTACGGAAATCCTTCACAGAATATGCCGCATCATAGATGGTGTGGATCAGGCTCGTCACATACTGCTCGTGCTTCAGTCCTTCCGCAAGCACAGCCTTCGCGCTCTCTAAAGAAACTCCCGGCTTGTCGATCGCCTCTAACTCTACCTTCTCTCCGTTATTCTGCAAATACTGGATGAACAGCATGGCGTGGTCTCTCTCCTCCTGCGCCTGGATCTTATACCAGTTGCCAAATCCATCTAATCCGTGGTCATAATAATAATTAGAAAAATCCAGATACAGATATGCAGAATAGAACTCTTTATTCACCTGCTGATTCAGTAATTCTACTACTTTTTTATCTAGCATGCTATATATCCTCCTTTGTTAAATAATACTCGTCTATTATACACGCTGCATAAATGAAAAGCAATAGGGTACAGGAAGTTTCCCGTACCCCTTAGATCTGTTCAGATTTACTGATTGGCGCGATATGCCTCGCCGGCGCTGTATACATCGAAGCCGCTGCCCTTCAGGATGTCGACCACCCTCTCAGGAGCATCGCTCTTCAATACTGCCGCAGCGTCATTTCCATTGGCAAATGCATACATATATTCTACGTTGACCTTGCCTTCTACGATCTGATGCATGGCCTTGCTCAACGATCCTGTCGCATGCGGCACCCGAAGCGCTACCACGTCGGTGAGCATCGCCGTAATTCCTGCCTCCTTAAGCGCCTGACGCCCCTTAGCAGGATCGGAAACGATCATACGCAGCATTCCATAGTCGGAAGTGTCCGCAAGGCTCAGAGCCACGATATTCACATCCTTTTCTGCCAGAACCTTTAATACATCATCAAGACGTCCTTCTCTGTTCTCCAAAAAAACTGACAATTGCTGAATTGTATTGCTTACACCCATGGTATCTACCTCCTCTTACAGCTCTCTGTTATCAATGACACGTTTTGCTTTGCCTTCGCTTCTCTGGATCGTCTTGGGCTCGACAAGCTTCACTCTTACAGATACGCCCAGCGCCTGCTTCAGAACCGCTCCGACCTTATTCTTCAGACTGTCCAACTTACGGATCTCATCTGAGAAATATTTCTCGTCTACTTCTACCATTACAGTCAGGACATCCAGGTTGTTCTCCCTGTCAACGATCAGCATATAGTGAGGTGCTACGCCGCCGCCCATGGACAGAAGCGCGGTCTCTACCTGTGTCGGGAATACATTGACGCCGCGGATGACCTTCATATCGTCCGTACGTCCGGTGAACTTCTGGATCCTTGGAAGTGTTCTCCCACATTCACAGATACTATGCTCCATACTGGTAAGATCCTTCGTTCTGTAACGGAGAAGCGGCATACCTTCTTTGGCCAGGGTCGTGAATACAAGCTCTCCCGTCTCGCCGTCCCCGCATGCAGACTGGTCTGCCGGGTTCAGGATCTCCGGATAGAAATAATCCTCATATACGTGGAGCCCCTTGTGATGGATACAATCCATGGCAACGCCCGGTCCCGTAATCTCACACAGACCATAGATATCGAAGCTGTTGATATGTAAGATATCCTCGATCTTCTTGCGCATCTCATCCGTCCACGGCTCTGCACCGTTGATGCTTGCCCTGATCTGAAGACGGTCTACGACTCCGGCTTCCTGCGCCGCTTCTGCAAGATAAAGCGCATAAGACGGCGTACATGCGAATGCAGTTGCACCGAAATCCTCCATACACATCAACTGACGCTTGGTATTGCCGGAAGACATGGGGATCGCCATCGCCCCAAGAGCCTGTGCCCCAAGGTCAAGCCCCATTCCTCCGGTGAACAGCCCGTAACCATAGCATACATGAATGCGGTCTGACGAATTCAGTCCCGCCATAGTAAGACCCCTTGCCACGCATTCTCCCCACACGTCCACGTCATTCTGCGTGTATGAAGCAAGGGTAAGCTTGCCGGTCGTCCCGGATGTTCCCTGTACCCTGGCGATCTTCTCCTTTGGAACCGCGAGAAGTCCGAAGGGATAATTATCCCTCAGATCTTCCTTGGTCGTGAACGGAAGCTTGGTGATATCTTCGATTCCTTTAATATCGCCCGGCTCTACTCCCAGCCCATCCATTTTCTTACGGTAGAATTCCACATGCTCGTATACATTCTTCACCTGCTTCACGAGACGCTCCCCCTGAAGAGCGCTCATCTCGTCTCTGCTCATACACTCGATCTTCGGATCTCTGATCGTCTCATTCCAGTTCTCTAATGCTATTTTCGCCATATTTTCATACTCCTTTCCCAATCACTCAGACACAAGATGATAGCCCACGTCAAAGGCCTTCTTGTTAATATCGATCGTCTTGGGCGGTACGGTGCGCTCAATCACGTCATACCACTCTTCTACAGTAAAATCCATATGCTGCGCTGCAATTCCCAGGACGATCAGATTGAACACTCTGGGATTGCCAAGCTTCTTCGATTCTTCTGTCGCATTTACCGTATAGACCTTGTAATCTTTTTTCAAAGTCTCAATAATTCCTTCCGGATACTCGGCCGCACCAATCACGACCGGTATCGGATCGATCCGCCAGTCGTTGACGATCAGCGCTCCGTCTTCTTTGAGGAAATGCGCATACCTAAGAGCTTCTAACCTCTCAAAAGCGATCAGCACGTCTGCCTGTCCTTCCTCCACGATCGGCTCCGCCACTTTCTCTCCATAGCGGACGAATGTCACCACGCTTCCGCCTCTCTGCGCCATTCCGTGTACCTCCGAGAGCTTCACATCATATCCGCCTGCGGTGGCAAGCCCGCCCAATATCCTGCTGGTCAGAAGCGTACCCTGCCCTCCGACTCCGACGATCATAATATTCTTCGCCGCCATTATCTGTCACCTGCCTTTACTAATTCTATAGCCCCGAATCTGCACAGATCCATGCAAAGCCCGCAGCCGGTACACATGGTGTCGTCAATGCGGATGCTCCCGTTCTCTCTTCTTGTCATGGCGGGACATCCCGGCTTCATACACATGCCGCATTTCCTGCACTTGTCTTCATGTGCGATGTACAACGGTTTCTTTCCTTTGCTGAGCAATACACAAGGCGTCTTCGTGATGATCACAGAGACTTCGTCTCTCGCCGTCTCTTCCTTGATCGTCTTCTCCAGCGTCTCAAGATCGAATGCGTTGACCTCGGTCACATGCTTCACGCCGACAGCCCGGCAAAGCCCCTGGATATCAATGGCATAAGCCGGATCTCCCTGCAGGGTCCTGCCGGTCGCCGCATGATCCTGATGCCCGGTCATTCCGGTCGTCGAATTGTCCAGAATCAGAACCGTACCGGTGGCATTGTTATATACCATGTTCATCAGGGAATTGATACCCGTATGCAGGAAGGTGGAATCTCCGATGGCTGCAACCCAGTTCTTTATGTAATCTTTCCCTTTGGCCTTCTCCATGCCGTGAAGGCTGGAGATGCTGGAACCCATACAGACCGTCGTGTCGACCACGCCAAGCGGTGCAACGGCTCCCAGCGTATAACATCCGATATCTCCCGCCACATGAAGCCCTAACTTCTTCACCACATAGTAGACGCTCCTGTGAGGGCATCCCGGACACAGGATAGGCGGTCTTACCGGAACCTGTGCAGGCGTCTTAAAGTTTGGCTCCTCTCCAAGAACTGCCCTGCGGATCATGTTGGCGCTGTATTCTCCCTGCACCGTGAAGATCTCCTTCCCCACGGCCCTGATTCCCCAGGACTTCACCTGCTCTTCGATCACTGGGTCTAATTCCTCTATAATATATAATTCTTCTACCCTGGAGGCAAAATCTTCGATCAGCTTCCTTGGCAGCGGATTAACCATTCCAAGCTTCAGCACCGAAGCGTCCGGCAGCGCTTCCTTCACATACTGGTAAGGAATCCCGCTGGTAATGACTCCGATCTTCGTATCCTTCATCTCCACCTTGTTAATGGGGAGAGTATTAGCTGCTTCGGCAAGCTCCAGGTTACGCTTCTCTATCTCAATATGCCGAAGCTTGGCATTGCCCGGCATCATGACAGTCTTGCGGATATCTTTCTCATAGGGCTTATCCTCTATTTGCTTACGCTCCCTCAGTTCCACGACTCCCTGGGAATGTGCAAGCCTGGTAGTCGTGCGGAACACGAAGGGACGGTCGAACTGCTCGCTCAATTCAAATGCCTGCTTCATGAACTCCTTCGCTTCTGAACTGTCTGCCGGTTCCAGCACTGGGAGCTGCGCCGCCCGCGCCACCATCCTGGTATCTTGTTCGTTCTGGGAGCTGTAGAGCCCCGGGTCATCCGCCACTACAATGACAAGACCGCCGTTCACTCCCATATAAGATACCGTGTATGCCGGATCCGCCGCCACATTGAACCCAACATGCTTCATACAGCACATGGCTCGCACTCCGACTACAGACGCTCCGACCGCCACCTCGGCTGCTACCTTCTCATTGGGGGACCACTCACAGTACAGATCGTCCTTGTACTGTACCAGATACTCGCTGATCTCGGTGCTTGGTGTACCCGGATACGCGGCAGATACCTTGACTCCTGCCTCATAGGCGCCTCTGGCAATAGCTTCATTGCCCAGCATAATAACTTTCTTCATTTCTGACATTCTATCGTCCTTCCTTTCGTATTTCTTAGAAGCCCAAAACATGTTTCTTTGAAACACTTTTTTAGTATAACATATTGCTTTCACGGATTAAATCATTAATTTATAGAATTCAACATTTTTCCTAAATTGAAATTGAAATGGAGAAGCATCTACTGTAGAATATTACGGAGAAACTTTAAGAATCAAGGAGAAACCAAGATGAGAAGAACAGACAGAGAAGTTAAGGATATGGACAGGATTCAGGAGATCCTTATGTCTTGCAAGGTATGCAGGCTTGGAATGACTGACGAGAACAGACGAGTCTATATCGTGCCGATGAACTATGGATTCCGCTTCGAGGATGGCCGTCTTATCCTATATTTCCATGGAGCAAGGGAAGGACGCAAGCTTAAACTGATCAGCTCCAATCCCGCGGTCGGCATCGAACTGGACTGCGGCCATGAGCTTACGGAAGGGACACTGGCATGCCAATATAGTTATCGCTATGCCAGTATCATCGGAAGCGGCAAGGCTGCGATCGTCTCAGAGCCAGACGAGAAGTTAATGGCGCTGGCTGTCATCATGAAGCATCAGACTGGAAGAGACTTCTCAGAATTCGAGACCAATCCCAAGCTTGAGAAGGCCGTTACGGTCATCCGTGTTGACGTGGACGAATATTCCTGTAAGCAGAATATGTAGTCTAATGTTTGAACACAAACACCGGCATGGGAGGATGATTCTCTCTATTGTAATATTCATTTACGATCACCGTATACTCCCTTGCCGGAAGCTTTCTAAGGAATTCCAGGATTCTCTCCTTCTCTTCAAATCCCGTATCGCCTCCGCTGTAGATGCACAGGTTCATCATTCCGCCAGATTTTAATATCTTAAGTCCTTTTTTAATTGCTTCTGCACTGGTCGCAGCGGACGTTGCAATATCATGATCCCCTCCCGGCAGATATCCGAAATTAAAACAGATCACATCCGCCGACTCTGCCCCGGCGTATCTGTCCATATGTTCATGGCCGTCCAGGATCAATTCTGCCAGGTGGCTCATCCCCTGCTCCTTAAGTCTCTCTTCCGTGATCCGAAGCGCTTCTTCCTGGATATCGAACGCCAATACTCTGCCTGCATTCCCCGCGAGACGGCAGAGCATCAGTGTATCGTTCCCTTTCCCCATCGTCGCATCGACATAGAAGCCCCCTGCCTGCGCCTGTGATTTAATGACTTCATGACACCATTCTGTGATCTGTGATACTCTCAATTTCGCCCACCTCATATTTTTTATTTCTATAGAAATATTATTATTTCTATAGATCGAATAATGACAACTGATTCGACTCCGGCAGTCCTTCCAGGATCCCAAGCTTCACCATATAGTCGATCACCGTCTTACTCGCCTTCGTTCTCTGCCGGAAATCATCCAGCGACAGATATGGTCCGTCCTTCGACGCCTCTTCTACCGCCTCAGCCGCCTTCTCACCCAACCCTTCGATGCTGATCAGCGGCGGCATCAGCTTCCCGTCTACGATCAGGAACTTCGACGCCTTCGCCCGGTAGATATCCATCGGCGTGAAATCATACCCCCTCGCATACATCTCCTGCACGATACGCATATCTTTCACCGTATCCTGCTCCTTCTTGCTAAGCGAATCCGCCCGCCTGTTATATTCGTCGAGATGGTACTTAAGCCTCTCCTTCCCCTGGCACATCAGCTCATAAGAAAATGCATCCGCACGGATCCCGAAATACGCCCCGTAATAGGCTAAGGGATAATTGATCTTACAGTAAGCGATCCGGTAGGCCATCATGACGTAGGCCGCCGCATGGGCCTTGGGGAACATATACTTGATCTTCTCACAGGACCAGATATACCAGTCCGGTATGCCGTTCGCCTTCATATCCTCCTTGAACTGCGGCCACTCCTTGCATTTGCCCTTCGCAACGGTTCCTTTCCTGACCCTCTCCATGATGGTGAAGGACTGCTCGCTGTCCATCCCCTTATTGATCAGATATGTCATGATATCGTCACGGGTACAGATCGCCGTAGAGATCGTTGCCTTCCCGCTCTTAATCAATTCCTGGGCGTTGTTAAGCCACACGTCCGTTCCATGGGACAGCCCAGAGATACGGATTAAGTCTGACAAGGTCTGCGGCTTGGTATCCACCACCATCTGGATAACGAAATCCGTTCCAAATTCCGGGATCCCAAGGCAGCCCACCGGACAGCCGCCGATATCCTCCGGCGTGATCCCAAGAGCCGACGTATCGTGGAACAGAGAGATCACTCCCTTGTCATCCAACGGAATATCCGTCGCGACAAACCGATTGTCCGTCTCGTTGTATTCATTGTCCATCGCGGGTGAATTGATATATTCCTCCAGAGTCTTGATCATAGTCGGATCATCATGCCCCAGGATATCCAGCTTCAGCAGGTTATGGTCGATGGAATGGTAGTCAAAATGCGTGGTCACGATATCCGTCGTCACATCATTAGCCGGATGCTGCACCGGAGTAAAGGTATTGATCTCCTCGCCAAGCGGCAGTACGATGATACCGCCCGGATGCTGCCCGGTACTCCTCCGGATCCCCGTACATCCAAGCACGATCCGGTCTATCTCGCACTTACGCTTCCCCTGCCCCCGCTCGGTAAAATAATTCTTCACATAGCCGAACGCCGTCTTATCCGCCAGCGTTCCAATGGTTCCCGCGCGATATGTCTGACCGGCTCCAAAGATAACCTCTGTATACTTATGCGCAAGGCTCTGATAATCACCGGAGAAATTCAGGTCGATATCCGGCTCCTTATTCCCCTTGAATCCCAGGAATGTCTCAAAGGGGATATCAAACCCATCCTTCTTAAGAGGCTTGCCGCACTCCGGACACGCCTTATCCGGCATATCCCATCCGCATCCTCCGGCATAGGCGCGTACCTCTTCGGAATCAAAATCACTGTAATGACAATGCTCACAATAATAGTGGGGACTTAGCGGATTGACCTCCGTGATCCCCGCCATGGTAGCCACAAAGGATGAGCCGACCGATCCTCGGGAACCCACCAGATAGCCGTCTTCATTTGATTTCCACACTAATTTCTGAGCAATAATATACATCACGGCAAATCCGTTGGAAATGATGGAATTCAGCTCCCTCTCCAACCTCTCCGTCACCACAGGCGGAAGTTCCTGTCCATACATAGAGTGCGCCTTCTGGTAACAGATCTCCCGCAGCAGCTTGTCCGAATCCGGGATCACAGGCGGACATTTGTCCGGACGTACCGGGGTGATCTTCTCCACCATGTCCGCGATCCGGTTCGGGTTGTCGATCACAATCTCCCTGGCCTTGGCAGAACCGAGATATTCGAACTCTTCCAGCATCTCCTCCGTGGTGCGAAGGAACAGCGGAGACTGGTTGTCCGCATCCGAGAATCCCTTGCCCGCCATGATGATCCGCCGGTACACCTCGTCGTCCGGATCCATGAAATGTACGTCGCAGGTCGCCACCACCGGCTTGTTAAAGCGTTCTCCCAGTTCCACGATCCGGCGGTTCAGATCCTTCAGATCCTCTTCATCCTGAACCCTTGTAATCTTATCGCTTGCGATCATAAACCGGTTATTCCCAAGAGGCTGGATCTCCAGATAATCATAGAAATTCACGATCTTCGCGATCCGCTCCTCCGGCTTCTCATTCAGGATCGCCTGGTACAGCTCCCCCGCCTCGCAGGCGCTTCCGACGATCAGCCCCTCCCGGTACTTAGACAGCTCACTCTTGGGAATCCTTGGACGGCGGGCATAATATTCCAGGTGGGATTTGGAGATCAGCGTATAGAGATTCACCCTTCCCACCTCATTTTTCGCTAAGATGATCACATGATAGGTCGGCAGCTTCTTGACCGCCCCCGCATTATTGCTCCCGAATTGATTCAGCTTCGCAAGGTCTGTAACGTTCCGGTCCCGCAGCATCTCTGCAAACTTGACAAATATCTCCGCCGCAGCCCCGGCATCATCCACCGCCCGGTGGTGATTTTCAAGAGAGATATAAAGAGCGCCCGCGACCACGTTCAGCTTAAACTTGGACAGTGTCGGAAGCAGGATCCTCGCCATCGCAACCGTATCCACCGAAGTGAAATCCGGCACAATGTCCTGATATCTACAGTTCTGCTCTATAAATCCCACATCAAAGGAAGCATTGTGGGCCACCAACACTGCGTCTCCAACGAATTCCAGAAACTCAGGCAGAACCGTCTCTATATCCGGTGCCTCCAACACCATCTGGTCCGTGATACTGGTAAGCTGAGTGATCTGAAAAGGAATCGGCACCCTGGGATTCACGAAAGTACTGTACCGGTCTGTGATCTTCCCCTGCTCCACCTTCACCGCACCGATCTCGATGATCTTATCCTTGATCGGGCTGAACCCTGTCGTCTCAAGATCGAACACCACAAAGGTACCGTTCAAAGACTGCCCCTTCTCATTGACCGCCACATCCGTCAAGTCGTCCACCAGATAGCCTTCCACCCCGTAGATCACCTTAAAAGGATCGTCCTTATCAAGCCTCTCTATGAAATGGTTTGCGTCTGTGAACGCCTGTACCACACCATGATCCGTGATGGCAAGCGCCTTATGCCCCCAGTCGTGGGCGCGTTTTAATAAGTCCTGCACCTCCGTCACACCGTCCATATCACTCATCTTCGTATGGCAGTGCAGCTCCACCCGCTTCTCCGGCGCCGTATCCTTCCTCGCTTCCGTGAAGTCACTGATCTTCTTGATACCGGCAACTGAAGATACCGTCAGCTCCCCGTCAAATTTGTCAATAGTGGTCACGCCCTTGATCTTCAGGAATGCTCCCATCTTCACCTCTGCCAGAAGATCCGGGAGCATATCATTGCCAATGAACATCTTGACTCCGATCGTATCGGTAAAATCCGTCACCGCAAACATTACGATCGTCTTCTCATTGCGGATCTCTCGGGTATCAAAATGAATCACCTTCCCGCGGAAAGTGATCTCTCCCATCTCGCCCACCACATGCTGAAGCTCGATCGGTTCATCTTCAAAATCCCGTCCGTATACCATATTCGGGTCGTTGGAGCGTTTGGCATAGGAATAGCTGCCCTTTGTTCCTTTCCCGAATCCCGACCGCTGAAACGGCTTTTCCTTCGCGGGGCTTCCCGGCTGACGGTTAGCTGTATCTCCGGCGTTCCCTGCCGCCGGCGCTTTGGATTGACCTGCCGGCTGCGTCCCGGATGCTTTCTCCGCCTTGCCGCCGCCCGCATCCTTTGTCTTCGCCTCTGACGTCTTCTGCGCTTCCCACCCTGCTCTCTCCTCCTGAACAGCCGCGCTCTGCGCAAGAATCGCCTCTACCTCCTGCTTGATCCTCACTTCGTTGTACTTAAGCTTACTCTCCTTGGGTTCCTCATACAGCACCCGGACCTCTATGGGCCTGCCGAATCTATACTGAAACACATCCGTAAGGTAAGCAGTAATAGACTCCTTCTTGCCCTCTGCCACGATAGAATCCCTCAGAGTAAGACAGAGGATATTCCCCTCCCGGAACTCATACTTAGAGTTCTGGAGCATACTGCGCTCCACTATACTTCTCCTGTCCAATTCCAGAAGAAAGCTGTCGAAATACTCATTCATCAGATTCTCCGGCGTATACTGCTCCGACAGCTCATACTGCTCCTTTACTTCGATCTGGATATAACTGCGTCCAAATAACTGCTCCTTTAACGCTCTCTCCACTTCGAACACACATTTCTTCGGAATCAGATGCCTACTCAACAGATGTACCTTGATAAAATCGCGGTCCGAATTAGTGGTCACCTTACTGACCTCCACCTCCGCGAAGAGTCTTCCAAGCTCTTCATCTATCTTCAATGTTGGAAATACTTCAAAGAACGATTTACTCATCCCAGTGTAACAACTCCTGTCTCAATGTCTCCAATAACTGGTCTTCCCTGACCTTTCTGACCACTTCGCCCTTCTTGATCAGCAAACCCTCGCCGATTCCGCCCGCGATACCGATATCCGCCTCCTTCGCCTCTCCCGGCCCGTTGACCACGCAGCCCATGACTGCCACCTTGATATCAAGCGGTATATCCTCCACCATCTTCTCCACCTGGTTGGCAAGACCGATCAGATCGATCTTCGTCCTCCCGCAGGTAGGGCAGGATACCACCTCGATACCGCCTTTTTTAAGCCCAAGAGTCTTAAGGATCAGCCTGGCAGTGCGGATCTCCTCTACCGGATCACCGGTCAGGGAGACCCGGATCGTATCACCGATCCCCTGACTCAGGATCAGTCCCAGGCCTATGGACGACTTGATATTCCCCGCCAGAAGCGTTCCCGCCTCTGTGATACCCACATGCAGCGGATAGATACATTCCCTGGCGATCAGTTCATGAGCCCTGACACACATCATCACATCCGAGGACTTGATGCTTACCACCAGATTGTCATACCCCATCTCCTCGATCATATGTACCTTGTCCATCGCGCTCTTAACCAGGCCTTCCGCCGTAACGCCGCCGTAACGCGTAACCAACGGCTTCTCCAGGGAACCGCTGTTTACTCCTATCCGAATCGGGATCTTATATTCCTTCGCCTTATCCACGACAGCCTGCACCCTGTCCGAAGTTCCGATATTGCCCGGATTGATCCGGATCTTGTCAGCCCCGTGCTCGACCGCGGCTATCGCAAGCCGGTAATCAAAATGAATGTCCGCGACCAGCGGAATATGTATCTTCTCCTTGATCTTCGCCAATGCCTCCGCCGCCTCCATGGTTGGTACAGCACAGCGGATGATCTCGCAGCCTGCCTTCTCAAGTTCCAGGATCTGAGCTGCAGTCGCATCCACATCCTCAGTCTTCGTGTTCGTCATAGACTGGATCGCAACCGGACTTCCGCCTCCGATCTCAACATTGCCGATCCTGATCTTCTTCGTCGCCTCTCTTAACATAGATACCTCCTCGTTCTTGAAGAAAAAGGACTGCCGCACTGCCTGACTCGATCGACTCTGGGTGCAACAATCCCTCTTTCATTTATTTACTCTTTTACTAATACAAGCTGTTCTCCATATTCACGTTCTGTCAGTGTCAGCCGTTCCTGATCGACGCTGTAATCGAATGTGGTGACCACCGACTTCAGCGCATTCCTGATCTCGTCTTCCGTATACTGTCCCTGAGACTGATCCGCAAGCTTCTGAAAACCAGATTCATCGGCCATGATCGTAATCGTCTTCTCTTCCTTATTCAGCGTATATCTCATATCCACATCCACACTGGCCGCTTCTTCCGCCTCCGGAATCGTAAATACCAAAGTCCCGTCCTTAGAGATCGACATATCGAAGATGCCGTCTTCATCTGTCCACTCTCCTTCTAAAGGATTCGTTGTAAATAGCTTCATCAGCAACAGGACTGCTCCTACTATGATCAAGACAGATGAAACCGTCATAACGATCCTCCAGATCTGGCTCCTCTTCACTTCGTCATTTTTTGCAATCATCCGCCCATTTCCCCCGCTCTCTTTTCATCCTCTTCATCTATTATATGTGCTTTTTCGTTCAGTGTCAACGGGCAGCGCCCCTATCCTTCCGTCTCCACCAGAAGATAGAAGCCCTTGTCTGTCTTCTCTATCTTCCTGATGATACCCTTACGCGCAAGAATCCTCTCGCTGGTCCTGTAGATTCCGGACATGGCGATGGACGGCTCCACCAGATACGTGTACTGCCCTGTCACAGCGCTCCTCTCACTGATCTCAACCTCCTGGCCCTCTTCCACCAGTCCTTCTCTCTCCATCTTGAATCTGTCCTGTCTCATACACATCCCGCCTTATACATCATTTGACAAATCTATTGTAAATATACGCATTCGCCCTCTTTTCCAGACAATCATCCAACGCTTCCAACTCCGCCTCACCGTATCTGCGCTCCAGCGCCTTCCGGATCAGATAATCACAGACCTGCGGATTCTTGGGGAGCAGCGGACCATGCAGGTAAGTTCCGATCACATTCTTATAGACGACCCCCTCATAGCCGCTCTTCCCGTCATTGCCGGATCCATACAGCACTCTCCCAAAGGGCTTGTTATCATTGATATAAGTACGTCCGCCGTGATTCTCGAATCCCACAACCGGCATATCTGCCAGATCGCTTTGAAGGACAATGTTATCGATCAGGCGCCCTTCTTCCTGTTCTGTGTATATATCCACCAGATCGAGGCCCTCGATCGTCCCCGCATTCGTCTTGTAATATTTCCCAAGGAGCTGATAACCGCCGCAGACCGCGATCACAACGCCGTTATCCTCCACATATTCCTTGAACCGTCCCTGGATCTCCAATAGATTCCGGCAGACGATCGCCTGTTCCCGGTCCGAACCGCCTCCAAGGAGCACGATATCCAGCTTCGTAAAATCAATCGCATCTCCCGTATTGAACTCTATCGTCTCCGCTTCTATCCCGCGCCAGATGCACCTCTGCATCATACATGCAATATTGCCCCGGTCTCCATACAGATTCAAGAGATCCGGATAGAGATGCCCGATGGTGATCTTCTTCCCTGTCACATCCGTCACTTCTCTCCCTCCAATCTCTTAAGCACGTTCCTGGTGCCAAAAAGCGCCGTATAATTCACCAGTACATACAGGTTGCCGCAGCCATTGGCAATCCGTTCTCTGACCGCCTTCTCCACATCCGGCTCAAGCATCGCGGGGATATCCACATATTTCAGCCGAAGCCCCATATCATAACAACGGATCCCGCTGACAGTGATACACTCTGTATTGGCCTCCTTAAACCGGTCGAAATCCACATCCCACAGCCAGGAGATATCCGTGCCGTCCTGTGCATTGTCATTGATGACAATGATCACGTCCTTACGTGTCTCATCCTGCATCACCGCAGAAATATTCTGGTTGAAGCCCGCCGGATTCTTGGCAAGATTCAGTACCACCTTCGTACCGTCAATCCCGAATTCCTCCATACGCCCGTTCTCCGGGTTGAATCCTGCAAGCATCGCATTAAAATGCCCCGCATCGATCCCTCCGGTACGGACGGCGGCGTAAGCCGCAAGGATATTGTAGATATTATAGAAGCCTTTATAGTCCGCGTGAAGCCTTCTGCCCTCAACGGTAAATGCAAGCCCCTCGTCCATCTCGATATCCGCTCCGTCATAATCCGGCCTGGGTCTTCCAAATTCACATCCTGTACAGGCGTAATCTCCCAACTGGCTGTAATGATAGAACCGATATTTAAGCGGCGCGCCGCAGCGCTTACAGAAGCGGCCCTCCCGGATCTCGTGGGAATCCCTGTCGTCTATGACCTGTTCGCTGATCCCGTAGGTGATATATTCATTGCCGCTGTCCATGGCAAGAAACGCAGACAGCGCATCATCCCCGTTGACGATCACCTTCATCTTCGGTGCAGACTGCATCACTTCTCTTAAGATATTCATGGTGATGTCGATCTCTCCATACCGGTCTAACTGATCCCGAAACAGATTCGTAAGCACCATATAATCCGGCTTAAAGTGCGGAAATACCCTTCTTGTGGACGCCTCATCGATCTCAATACAGGCATAATCCGCATTAAGATTACCGCCAATCCCTGCGCTCAAGGCAAATGCCGCCGCCACTCCATTCAGCATATTAGAACCGGTATGATTGCAGACGACACGATACCCCTCTGCCTCGATCGCCGCACAGAGCATGTTGTTCGTCGTCGTCTTGCCGTTCGTACCGCAGACGATGAAGATATCCTTCTTCACCTGGCCTGCAAGCTCCTTAAGGATGGAGGGGCAGATCCGAAGCGCGATCTTCCCCGCCCACGTCACACCCTGCCGATGGAAGATATGGACACTGGCTTTTTCAGTAATTTTCGCTGCCCAGACGGCCAGCATTCTGCGTAGTCTCATAATCTTGATTATTCCCCTGTTTATGATAATTAAACGTACTAATTCTTAAGAAGCGCTTTGATATCTTCCGGATTCGGCATAGAACGGATCGCGCCCTTCTTCATAGTGATCAGTGCGGCCCCTCCGTTGGCATAGGTAAGGATATCTCCCAATACCTCTTCCGTCAGGTTCTCAAGCCCATGCGTCAGGACACCGTTGATCGCACAGCCGCAAAAAGTATCTCCCGCTCCCGTCGTCTCAATAGCCTTCACGGTGAATCCTTCGCGCTCCACACGCAGATCCTTATAGTAAGCCCGGCTTCCTTCCTTCCCCATCGTCAGGAAGATAAGAGGGATATGGTATCTGTCCTGAAGATAGCGGATCCCCTCATCATAGTCCTCCTTGCCGGAGATAAACTGAATCTCGTTATCGGAGATCTTCAGCACGTCACAATATTCAAAACCATACTCCATCTGCTCCTTCGCCTCATCCAGGGATGACCAGAGAGGTGGACGAAGATTCGGATCAAATGTGATCAGACATCCCGCTTCCTTCGCAACCTCCAACGCCTTCTTCGTTGCCGTCTTCACCGGCTCGTCCGTCATAGACAAAGTACCGAAATGGAACACCTTCGACTGACGGATCAAGTCATAATCCACTTCATCCTCTGCCAGCATCATATCCGCCCCCGGCTTACGATAGAAAGAAAACTCCCTGTCCCCGTCCGGAAATGTATGTACGAATGCCAGCGTCGTATGGATATCCTTATCCAGTATCAGACCCTTCGTCTCGATCCCAAGTTCATCGATCGTCCCCTTAAGCAGACGCCCGAACTGATCCTCCCCTACCTTGCCGATAAATGCGGTCTTCCTTCCAAGCTTGTTCAGCATAGCAAGTACATTGCACGGAGCGCCGCCCGGGCATGCCTCAAACAGATTATTCCCCTGGTCACTCTGCCCGTTCATCGTAAAATCAATCAACATCTCGCCCAATGCGGTTACGTCATATAACTTGTCCATATCACAATCTCCTTATCTATTTCTATGTTTGTAATCATTTTAACACACCTTGGCAAAAAAAAACAGATAGACTTTCCTTTCCGTAAACTTAACAAAAATGCAAAGCCCGATCACGAGCTTTGCATTTTTGATTAATCCATTTAACCCAGCACATGTACCCCTCCAAGAAGTACATAAGAGATAAACCACATGATCACTGTCGCCATACAGATCCCAAGAATCACCGCCGGAAACGCTTTCTTGAACTTCACGCCAAGCAGCGCCGCGATCAGCGACCCCGTCCATGCTCCGGTTCCCGGAAGCGGGATACCCACGAACAGCACCAATCCCCAGAACTCATATTTCTCGATCTTGTCGCTCTTGCTCATGGCCTTTGACTCCAGCTTATCCACCATAGGCTTGAAGAGCTTCGTCCCCTTCATCCATTTGAAAACAGGTGTGATCAGAAGCAGGATAAACGGCACCGGAATGATATTCCCTATGATACAGAGCGGTATTGCCTTCGCCACCGGAACACCCAGCAGCGGTCCGGCAACCAGAAGCGCGCCTCGAAGCTCCAGGATCGGGATCATCGATATGATGAATACGATCGCTTCCTTTCCAACGCTCCCACCCAAGACGTTGATAATACTCTGTACTAAAGATTCTGTCATAATCTCCTCCTCATTTCACTCCCATATATTTTTCAAGGAAACGGAACAACTCTTCCATCTCTTCCCTGGTCCCGATCGTGATCCGCATATACTGCTCGATCCGCTCGCTCCCCCAGTACCGGACATAGATCCCGTTCGCCTTCAACGCCTCGAACAGCTCCTTCGCATCATAATCCGGATGCATGGCAAAGATGAAGTTCGCACTGGAATTAAGGCAGATAAAGCCAAGCCTGTCAAGCTTATCCTTCGCCCATTCCCTCGTCTCTATAATCTTACGGATCCCTTCTTCGAAATATTCCCGGTCTTTCACCGCTTCCACACCGCATACAAGCGCCGCCTGATTCATGGTATAAGAATTAAAAGAATACTTTGCATCATTTAAATACTTGATCAATACCGGATTACTGACGGCATAGCCGATCCGCATGCCCGCCATGGATCTCGCCTTGGAGAAGGTCTGCACCACGATCAGATTCTCATACTTATCAATCAATTCAAGCGCAGAACGGCCCGCAAAATCAATATACGCCTCATCCACGATCACGATCACGTCCGGATTCGCCCGAATGATATCCTCCACAAAATCCAGCTCCTCGTAAATAGCCGTAGGCGCATTGGGATTGGGGAATATGATCCCTCCGTTCTCCTTATAATAATCTTCCTTCACGATCCGGAAGTTCCCGTCAAGCCTCTGGCATTCATATGGAATCCGGTAAAGCTCGGCCCAGACCTTGTAGAAAGAATATGTAATATCCGGGAACAGAATCGGCTTCCTGGAGTTAAAAAACGTCAGGAAACACATGGACAGCACATCATCAGAACCCACTCCCACGAATACCTGGTCCCGGTCCACATGGTAGAATTCCGCAAGCGCTTCCACCAGCGGCCCGCAGGTCGGGTCCGGATAGAGTCTGAACCGGTCCGTATCCATCTTCGCAAGCGCTTCCGTCACTTTGGGAGACGGCGGATACGGGTTCTCATTGGTATTCAGCTTGATCACTTTATTCTGAGGCTGCTCCCCCGGCACGTAAGGCTCCACCTTACGAATATTATTCTCAAATGCTTTCATAACTTAAAAATACTCCCCGGCTAATTCTCTGAATTTCGGCAGAGAATTCACAATAGTCTCATAAGCCACACAGTACGCAAGCCTTACATAACCCGGGCATGCAAAAGAACTTCCCGGCACCAGCAGAAGGTTATACTTCTTCGCCGCAGCACAGAATTCCTTCTCATCCGCCGCGGGAGATTTCACGAAGAGATAGAACGCCCCCTGCGGCTTGATACACTCGAATCCGCACTCCCGCAAACCATTATACAGTGTCTCTCTGTTCCTGTTATAATAGGATATATCCGTCTTCTCATTGATACACTTGGCAACCAGCTTCTGCTGCAGAGTCGGCGCGTTGACGAATCCCAGAATACGGGTCGCCACATTGGCCGCCGCAAGCACATCCTCACTGTCCTTCACCTCATCCGGGATCACAAGATAGCCGATACGCTCTCCCGGCAAGGATAAGGACTTACTATAAGAGTAGCCCACGATGGTATTGTCATAATATTTCGTAAGATACGGTACCCTGACCCCATCATACACAAGCTCACGGTACGGCTCGTCTGAGATTAGATAGATCTCTGTCCCATATTCCTTCTGTTTTGCTTCCAAGATAGACGCCAGCTCCTTGATCGTCTCTTCCGAATAGACCACTCCCGTCGGATTGTTCGGTGTGTTCACGATCACCGCCTTCGTCTTCGGCGTGATCTTCTGCTCGAATTCGTCAAGCTTCGGCTGAAAATCCACGGTATTCGGTGAAACCTCCACCAGCACACCGTCATAATTATTCGTATAAGAGCGATATTCACCGAAATATGGCGCAAACGCGATCACCTCGTCTCCCGGATTGATCAGAGCCTTCAAGATCACATTCAATCCGCCCGCCGCGCCCACAGACATCACGATATTCTTCCCTTCAAACTTCGTCCCAAACCGCTCGTTCAGTGACTTCGCTACCGTCTCCCGCACATCCGCATAACCGGAATTGCTGTTGGTATATCCGTGAAGGACCACCGGGTCACTCTCATCCAATAACTCTATGATTGCTTCCTTAACCGCCTCCGGCGCCGCCACATTGGGATTCCCAAGGCTGAAATCAAACACATTCTCGGCTCCGTAGATCTGTGCAAGACGGTTTCCCTCTTCAAACATTGCCCGGATGGCCGAACTGTTCGCCACCATATTCTTCATCTTCTCTGCTATCATACTCTTCTCTCCTTTGCCGGCGGATCCCGCTTCCTGTCGGAATTATGCCGTCGTAATCTCAGTCACATCACCCTTCTCCACCATGAAAACCGGACGATAAGACAGCTTCGCCTTCCTCAGACCTTCCGCACCTGTATCCTCTTCTCTGTTCACGTAAGGATAATCCATACACTCATGCTCTACGAACTGTTGGTTGATCATCGGATATGCGCCCTCCACATCCGCGAATGCCTTCTCGATGTGGACTACGAACGTATCCGAACAGACCGGTTCCCCGATGGTAAATGCCACCACTTCCCCGTCGATCTTCAAGATACCGCCCTTCAGCTCCAGCTCCTCAAACAGACGCAGGGCGTTCATTGTAACACAGATCTCTCCCCGCTTCGCGGGGTCGTCCTCACATCCATTCTGATCCCGCCACTTAAGCGCCATCTGGAAGCATTCTTCCACGTTATTCTTCGTGATAGCCTCATAGGACCAGCGATCGCCATACAACGCCTTAAACTTGTTGATATGATTGCGTTTGCCGTGCAGCTTCTTCCCGGACAAAGTCGCAAGCTTCTCAGACTCATAGACATAGTCCGCACTGTCCCTGTTATATTCGATCTGGAATCTTCCGGGATACCACTCTTCCAACTGTGCGAAATTATCCGGCGTCAGATTATACATCTGAAACGGCGCTCCATGGGCCTTGCTGTATTCCATCAATACCTCAAGAGCCTTCTTCACATCCGAAGGCTCTCCTGCCGGATAGGCAAAAGCCAGATGCTCCTCGTCCTCACTCTTGAATACCAGCGCATTCTCTACAATCGCCCATTTGACCGGATACTGTCTGGACCATAAGTATACATTGGCAAATGTCCTCTCGCAGCTCCGGCTCGTATGATGAGCAAAATAATGACTGATGATATCTTTATCTTCTAATTCAGCTCTTTTAAATTGTACCTCTTCCATCCTTAACCTTCTCTTATCTATCAATTTACAGATCCCTGCACTCCAATTATTATGCCGAATCTGTCTTGTCTTTATGTATCCGTACAGGATCGCGCACCCGAAAGCGGCAGCCTTACATATCCGGTTCAGAATCCTCCGCTCCGCAGGTAATATATAATCCGGAATTCTGCTCTTCCCCGGCCCTGGCAAGCCTGTCCTCTCTGGCAAGCACCGTCGATACACACATCATGCAGACTATGATGACGATCAGCATCGAAGCCTGCATTCTCTTATGAAATTCCATCTGTCTCTCTCCTTCAAAAGCCGCCAATAGTCCCGGCGGCCTCTTATATATTCTCAAAATTACGATGGTACAATGCTTCGTAGATTCCTTTCTTCTGAAGCAATTCCTCATGTGTACCTTCCTCTGCGATCCCGTCCTCCGTCAATACCAGGATCTTCTGTGCATTCTGGATCGTCGTGAGCCTGTGGGCAATCACAAACGTGGTCCTCTGTCTTGCCAGGCCTTCCAGCGATCTCTGCACCACCTGCTCGCTCTCGTTATCCAGAGCCGAAGTCGCCTCATCGAAGATCAGGATCGGCGGGTTCTTCAGAAATACTCTCGCGATTGACAGTCTCTGCTTCTGCCCGCCTGAGAGCTTCACGCCCCTCTGTCCGATATCTGTATGGTAACCATGGGGCAGCCCCATGATAAATTCATGGGCGTTGGCATTCTTCGCCGCCCTTACGACCTCCTCATCCGTCGCATCCATCCTGCCGTAGCGGATATTGTCAAGCACCGTTCCCGCGAACAGATACACATCCTGCTGGACGATCCCCACATTGCTGCGCAGATCATCAAGCTTCATATCCCGGATATCTATCCCATCGATCGTGATCGCTCCCGAGGACACCTCATAGAATCTGGGGATCAGACTGCACATCGTCGTCTTGCCAACCCCGGACGGACCTACGAGCGCCATGTAATCTCCCTCATCCACCTTAAGATTAATGTGGTTCAGCACCTTCTCATTCTGCTCCTCATACTGGAAAGACACATCTTTGAATTCGATCTCGCCTTTCATCTGCCCCACCGATACCGCCTCCGGCTTATCCTTGATATCCGGTGCGATCGAGAGGATCTCAAGGAAACGCTCAAATCCAGAATACCCGTTCTGGAACTGCTCTGTGAATGTGACCAGTTTCTTGACCGGATCGGTAAAATTATTGATATACAGAAGGAATGTAATCAGGTCTGTCAGCGTCACCGCCCCATCCAGCATCATGCAGACACCCACGACCAGGACCACCACCGTGATCAGCGTGCTCATAGCTCCAAGACCGGAATTATAGATTCCCATATACTTGTAGCTGACCTTCTTCGCCGCCACGAAGTTGTCATTCCCTCTCTTGAACTTCTTCATCTCTTCGCGTTCATTAGCAAATGACTTCACCACGCGGATCCCTGACAGGCTGTCCTCGATCTGGCTGTTGATCTCAGCGATCTTCTCACGGTTCCTCTGGAATGCCTTTCCCATCTTACCGTTATAGTAGAACGCAAATGCCGCCATCACCGGAATAAACGCGAACGCCACAAGCGCCAGCTTCACATTGACCATCAGAAGGATCGTAAACGAACCAATGATCTTGATCACGGATATGACCAGATCCTCCGGTCCGTGATGCAGAAGCTCGCTGATATCGAACAGGTCGCTTGTGATCCGGGACAGGAGATGCCCTACCTTCTGATTATCATAGAACGCGAAAGTAAGCTTCTGATAATGCCCGAAGATATCCCTGCGCATATCCGCTTCCATCATCGCCCCCATGATATGCCCGAAATACGCAATATAAAAATTGCAGAAGATCTCCAGCAACACCAGGGCGACCATCAGTGCACCGAGCTTAAGGACCGAAGCCCTGGCCCCGGCCGCGTCAAAATAAACGACCTCATTGGTGATATATCTGACCACCAACGGTATGATCAGCGTTACCGCAGCCCCCAGGATCGCAAAAAACATATCGCTGTAGAACAGCTTCTTATAGGGGCCGTAGTAAGCAAATAATTTCTTTAATTTTTCCTTCATCTAATAATTCATTCCTTATTCATTCATATTCGCCAGCTTCGCGCTCTGGTCCGCAGCGATGCAGGCGTCAATGATCTCCTGGATATCCCCGTTCATGATCTTGTCAAGCTTGTACAAGGTCAGACCGATCCTGTGATCCGTCACGCGCCCCTGCGGGAAATTATAAGTACGGATCTTCTCTGATCGGTCTCCGGTTCCAATCTGGCTCTTTCTCGCCTCCGCCTCGGCGTCATGCTGCTTCTGGCATTCCAGATCATACAGCTTCGCGCGGAGCAATGCGAATGCTTTGTCCTTATTCTGCAATTGTGACTTCTCCGTCTGGCTGTAGATTACGATCCCCGTCGGATAATGGGTCAGACGAACGGCCGAATCCGTGGTATTGACACACTGTCCGCCGTTACCGGATGCTCTCATGACATCAATCCTGATGTCCTTCTCGTCAATCTGGATATCCACTTCCTCCGCCTCCGGCATCACCGCTACCGTAATCGTAGACGTATGGATACGTCCGCCGGACTCCGTCTCAGGCACACGCTGCACGCGATGCACCCCGGATTCGTATTTCATCACGGAATAGGCCCCGTTCCCATTGATCATGAAGGTCACATTCTTCATGCCGCCGATCCCGATCTCTTCACACTCTACCAGTTCTACCTTCCAGCGCTTGCTCTCCGCATAATGCAGATACATACGATAGATCTCTGCGGCAAATAACGCCGCCTCGTCACCGCCCGCGCCTGCACGGATCTCCACGATCACGTTCTTGTCGTCATTGGGGTCCTTGGGGAGCAGCAGGATCTTAAGCTCGCGCTCTAATTCCTCCACCCTTGCCTTCGCATCGTTCAGCTCTTCCTTCGCAAGCTCGCGCATCTCTTCATCCGACTCCTCCTCCAACATCTGAAGGCTGTCCTCTATCGTCTGCTTACACGTCTTATATTCCTTATATGCCTCAACGATCGGAGACAGGTCGTTCTGTTCTTTCATAAGTTTCCGGAATCTCTTCTGGTCATTCGCCACATCCGGTTCCTGAAGCTCACTCAATATCTCTTCCATACGAATGAGCAGATCCTCTAATCTGTCAAACATGATCTATCCTCCTAAAATATCTTCTCAATCGTTATTACCTTCCAACACTTCAAATCCACGCCTGTCAAATACGCTACAGGAATCCGCTCCCGCAGACACTCCTTCTATTGTATACACCTGCGGCTACCCGGTCAAGACCTGACAGGTCTTTTTTTATCGTCACATTCTCATATCCATGCTCTGTCATAAGCTCCGCCACGTCCTTTCCCTGGTCCCACCCGATCTCAAATATCAGGCTTCCCCCGTCCTTTATAAAGGAAACGCTGTCTTTCACGATCCTTCTGTAGAAATATAATCCGTCCTCCCTGCCGTCTAACGCGATCCGCGGATCATGAAGGCGCACTTCATCCTGAAGGATCTCAATCTCGGCAGTACGGATATAGGGCGGGTTAGACACGATCACATCATAACATGGTCTGTCAAACTGTCTGTTCTCATCATCAGACAACCTATCAAACAGATCAGACTCTATCCACTTGGCATCCACTTCCAGACGCTCTGCATTCTTTCTTGCAACCGCAAGTGCCTCCCCCGATATATCGCAGCCTGTTCCCTCTAACTGCGGACACAGCTTCATGATACTCAGCAAGATACAGCCGGATCCGGTACACATATCCAGTATTTTTACCTTACGTTCCTCTTCACACTCGATCCCTGCAATGTTGTCCGCATCCCTTCCAGACTCCTCTGCTCCCCGTTCATTCCCGCGAAGCTTCGCCCGGATGAGCTTCACTGCTTCCTCCACAAGAGTCTCCGTATCCTGACGCGGAATCAATACATGCTCATTGACATAGAAGGGATAACCCATGAATTCCTGTTCCCCCGTAATATGCTGAAGCGGGATCCGCTTCTTACGCATCCCGATATAATGAAGATACTGCTCTGCCAGGGGTTCTTCGAGAATCCGCTCCGGTTCTCCATAATAAGCCGCCCGGCTGATACCGGAAGTGTATTCCAACAGATACCAGGCGTCAAGCGCCGCTTCTTCGACACCGGCCACTTCTAATTCTGCCCTTCCCGTCTCAATGATCTGCCGCAGTGTGAAAATTCTCTGCCTCATATGCTCTCCAATCAAATACAGCCTCCACCGCCTGGATCGCCACCTCTATCATGCCGTCGTCCGGCTCCTTCGTCGTCAGCTTCTGGATGGCAAGCCCCGGTCTGCTGAACAGATTCACCACCGGATTCTCACTGCGCCCCGCAAGCTTCAGGAATTCATAGGAGACTCCCGCGATCACCGGCAGCAGCACAATCCGGATCACGATCCGCATAAGCGGAGTCTCTGCCCGGACTAACAGCAGCATGATAATGCTGATGGCAAGCACCAAGAACAGGAAGCTGGTCCCGCATCTCTTATGCTGTCTGGAGCTGCTCCTTACATTCTCCACCGTGAGCGGAAGCCCGTGCTCAATACAGTTGATACACTTATGCTCTGCACCGTGATACATGAAGGTTCTCTGAATATCCTCCATCCGGGAGATCAGAAGCACATATAATATGAAGATACCGATCCTCACGAATCCCTCGATCACGGTACGCACACCGTAAGAAGGGATATAACTCTTAAGCAAAGAAGACAAGAAATAAGGAAGTACCATAAAAATAGCCACCGCCGCGACCAGCGAGAATGCCACCGTCACTCCCATCAGCAGGCTCTCCTTCTTCTCCTGCCTGGACGCTTCCTTCTCCGTCAGCTCTTTCTCTTCTTCATCCTCATAGAAGCTGGCAGAATAGGTCAACGTCTTCATCCCCAGCACCATCGAATCTATGAAATTAAAAACACCCCGTATAAATGGGATCTCCGTCAGCTTCTTCCATCTGTATACAATACTCCTATATGTCTCCTTCTGAACGAAGATCTCCCCGTCTGGCTTACGGACCGCAACGGCATAATCATCCTTATGCTTCATCATGATCCCTTCCAGCACGGCCTGACCGCCTATGTTAGATGATTTCATCCTAATACTCCTTATAGAAAAGGGTTGAGATCATACAACCTCAACCCGATACCTGCTTTTTTATTTACCCATTCCGTATTTCTTATTGAACTTGTCAACACGGCCGCGAGCCTGAGCTGCTTTCTGCTGTCCTGTGTAAAAAGGATGGCACTTGGAACAGATCTCTACGTGGATATCTTCTTTTGTTGAACCTGTTACAAATGTGTTGCCGCAGTTGCAGGTCACTGTTGCCTGATGATATGTTGGATGTATTCCTTCTTTCATGATCTTCACCTCTTCTTTATTTTCGCGAGCGTTATACGCTACTTATTCGTTTTCTAAACAGCGTTGTTATTGTAACATAAAAACGCGGCATTGTCTAGATGATTTTTGTCTTTTTTACCATTTGAATCAGTTCGGCATTATTACGAGTCCGGCTGAACATATTCAGGATATTCTCCACTGCCTCATCCGCCCTCATGCCATTTAACGCGCGGCGCATATTATCAACCGCCTCCTGCTCCTCCCTGGACAGCAGAAGGTCTTCCCTTCTGGTTCCGGACTGCGGGATGTCGATCGCCGGGAATACCCTCTTCTCAGACAGCTTCCTGTCTAACACCAGTTCCATATTACCGGTTCCCTTGAACTCCTCATAGATCACATCATCCATCTTGCTCCCGGTATTGACAAGAGCCGTCGCCAGGATCGTGAGACTTCCGCCGCCGCGCATATTCCTAGCCGCACCGAAGAATCTCTTGGGCATATGCAGCGCCGCCGGGTCAAGACCGCCGGAAAGCGTTCTTCCTGAAGGAGGAACCGTCAGGTTATAAGCTCTCGCCAGACGCGTGATACTGTCAAGCAGTATCATGACGTCCTTCTTGTGCTCTACCAGGCGCTTCGCCCGCTCGATCACCATCTCCGACACACGCTTGTGGTGCTCCGGCAATTCATCAAACGTAGAGTAGATGACTTCAACATTGTCTCCCTCGATGGTCTCCTTGATGTCCGTTACCTCCTCCGGACGCTCGTCGATCAGCAGGATCAGCAGATGGATCTCCGGATTATTCCTCCTTATGGACAGCGCCACCTGCTTAAGCAAGGTTGTCTTACCAGCTTTCGGAGGAGACACGATCATACCGCGCTGCCCCTTCCCGATCGGAGACAAGAGATCTACGATCCTCATGGCAGTGCTCGTCTTGCCGCTCTCAAGCCTGAGTCTCTCATCCGGGAAGATCGGCGTCATATCCTCGAAATTGGTCCTCCGCATCGCCTTCATCGGATCGATATTGTTGATTCTCGTTAAGTATAGTAATGCGCTGAACTTCTCCTGCTGCGTCTTGATCCTCGTATGTCCTTCCAGAATATCTCCCGTCTTAAGATTGAACTTCCGAATCTGGGACGGCGATACATACACGTCGTTCTCTCCCGGCAGGTAGTTGGCGCTCCTGATAAATCCATATCCGTCCGGAAGCACCTCTAAGATTCCGCAGGCTGTAATGCCGCTATCCAATCTATCTATATCATGAACCTCTTTATCTCCTGTATTCGCAGACATCTCCTTCACTGCTTCCCTGGAAGCCTGCTTCTCCTTCTCATCCTCCTCCAGCATACGCTCAACAAGCTCTGCTTTCTTCATTGTCGATATCCCCTTTAAGCCTCTCGCCTTCGCAAGATCTTTGAGTGTAGATAAGGGCAGTGATTCATATTTTTCTCTCATATGGCTATTCCTTTCTAAATTTTTTCCATTAAATATACTAATATTCGATGTATCATATCTAATATATATTCACTGGGATTGAGGGGCCTGAATTGACCCAGTTGGAATCAGATGTTATTATACTACATTTATTGGAAATTTAAAAGCCTTTTTATTGATTTGATTCATTAAGAATGTTATTATATGGATACAGTTCTCCAACCGCAACGCGGCGGTTGGATATTCAGTCTGAGGGAAAGGCGGCGGAATACAATGGCAATATACTGGGACAACCGGCGATATTACTCTCTTGACTATTACCTGAAGCAGACTTACGGCAGGAAGATGTACAAGATCTCACTGGATGCAGGTCTAACCTGCCCCAACCGGGACGGCACCCTGGGTGACCGCGGCTGCATCTTCTGCAGCGCTGGAGGTTCCGGGGATTATGCCGCAGACCGGCGCCTCTCCATCACGGAACAGATCCGGACGGGCAAAGCACAAGCCGCGGGCAAATATTCCGGCAACGCTTATATCGCTTATTTCCAGGCATATACCAATACCTATGCTCCGGTCTCCCGTCTGCGCAAGATATTCACCGAAGCATTGGCATCCCCTGATATCTGCATCCTGGATATCGCGACAAGACCTGACTGCCTTGGCCCCGATGTGCTGGAACTTCTGAAAGAACTAAGCATGATCAAGCCCGTATGGATAGAGCTGGGACTCCAGACAATCCATACGCAGACGGCAAAGTTCATTCACAGGGGTTATGAGCTTCCCGTATTTGAACAGGCTGTCTTAAGCTTACGGGCGCTATCCATTCCAGTGATCGTCCATACGATCCTCGGACTTCCAGGAGAAGGCATGCCGCATCTGCTTGCCACAGTCAGCTATCTGAATACCCTGGATATCCAAGGTGTAAAATTTCAATTACTACATATATTAAAGGGTACCGATCTTGCAAAATATTACAAGGAACATCCGTTTCCGCTTCCCGATATGGAAGAATACTTCGTGATGCTCGGCAAGGCGCTGAGTACCCTTCGCCCTGACATTACCGTACACCGGCTTACCGGCGACGGCCCCAAGCCGCTCCTTGTCGCTCCCCTGTGGACGGGACACAAGCGCCGAGTACTGAACGGCCTGCACGCCTATCTGAAGGAGCACGACATCTGGCAGGGAAAAGACTATGAGAAAGGAATGTAACGCATGGATAAACCTCTCAAATTATACAAGCTTATCATATTATATATCCTGAACAGGGTGGATTTCCCCCTGACGAACGCACAGCTCTCTGAATTCATTCTGGATGAGGGATATACGACTTATTTCAAACTTCAACAGGCGATCTCCGAACTGGTGGAATCGAATCTCATACAAGAGGAATCAACCCATAACAGAACCTTCTTCCATATCACAGAGGAAGGCGCCGAGATCGTCTATTACTTCCGCAATGATATCTCCCCTGCCATCCAGAAAGATATCAATGCATTTTTGAAGCAGAAGCGATATGAACTCAAGAACGAAGTATCCGTCAAGTCCGATTATTACCGCAATTCCAATGGGGAATATTTTGTCAAATGCCAGGTCATCGAACAACGGATTCCCCTGATCGAGCTGACCGTTACCGCGCCGACCGAGGCGGAGGCAGAGACGATCGCCAATAACTGGACGAAGAAGAACCAGGAGATCTATGCACATATTATGTCGCAGCTATTATAGGCTTGGCTGCAGCATTTTGATCAGAGTCAAAGACCTCGCGGCAGTCGCCAAATGTGCATGCAAGCATGCCCGCTTGGCTCGTTGCTCGCGGGAATTAAGATAGGAGCATTGAATACTATGAATACCAAGAAATTAGCGGAATTATATGTTAGTTTTTTCAAGATCGGCGGCCTCACCTTCGGCGGCGGGCTTGCCATGCTGCCCATGCTGCAGCGAGAGGTAGTGCAGAAGCATGGTTGGTGTACGGAAGAAGAACTTCTGGATATCTACGCCATCGGTCAGTGTACCCCCGGAATCATCGCAGTCAACACTGCTACCTATGTGGGCTATAAGCAGGCCGGATTCATCGGCGGTGTGTCCGGTACTTTGGGGATGGTCTCCCCTTCCCTCATTATCATCTGCCTGGTCGCTTCGATTCTTAATAATTTCATCCACATGCCGGTGGTCCTTCATGCCCTGGCAGGCATCCGTATCGTTGTATGCGCGCTGATGCTGAACACTGTAGTCAGCATGATGAAGAAAGGGATCATCGACAAGCTGGGCGCCCTGGTCTTTCTTGTTGCCTTTATACTGGCTTGCTTTACGCCGGTTCCAACAGCGCTGGTGATCGTCTTATCCGGAGTCACCGGCATCATTGCCAAACATATCGAAGGGAGGCGTAACGCATGATCTATCTGATCCTTGCATATGAATTCTTCAAGATCGGTCTGTTCTCCATCGGCGGGGGGATGGCGACACTGCCCTTCCTGATGGATCTGACGAACAAATATGACTGGTTTACAGTAAGCGAACTCACCAACATGGTTGCCATCAGCGAGAGCACCCCCGGGCCTGTAGGTATCAATATGGCGACTTACGCCGGATATAACGCCGCCGGCGTCCCGGGAGCGATCGTAGCCACCCTGGCGCTCACGGCGCCGGCTCTGATCATTATCGTGCTGATTGCAAAGTTTCTGGAGAATTTCAGTGAGAATAAGAATGTGAAAGCCGCTTTCTACGGCATCCGCCCGGCTGTGGCCGCCCTGATCGGGTATGCGGTGTGGGAACTGCTCAAGATTGCGATCGTGTCGGTTGTCGAAGGAAATGTACAGGTGAATGTGGTCAATGTGGCGGTTTGTGGTGTTACGTTCGCACTTCTGCAGGTGAAGAAGCTTGGGAAGCTGCATCCCCTGGTGTGGATCGCGGCAGGGGCTTGCGTGGGGGTTGTGCTTGGGATGTAAGTCAAATACTCCCGCGGCAGTCGCCAAATGTGCATGCAAGCATGCCCGCTTGGCTCGTTGCCCGTGGGAATAACAGAATATTGCTCCAGAGGATTCCAAACATTGCCGCAAGATCAATCACCGGATTCAACGCCGTATATGGTACTGTCTGGCCATTAAAAATCTTATTCTGCAGAATATCATTCAATTCAGGATACGTTATTACCTTCCCGATTAATGATTCAAATAACGTATTTTTTCTGGATGTCAGAATACGCAGCGCCTCCACGAATCCATCAGCCGTCCATGCTTTAGCCTTACCGCCCTCTGACCGGCTGATCTCTTCATCCATCAATTTGCATAGCTGGGATACAAGAAACGGATATCCGGATGTTTCCGCACAAAGCAGTTCAGCCATCTCTTCCACATCCATCTCAAGTTGGTAATCCTCCATATACTCCCGCAGCATTTCAGCGATTCCCTCTTTTCCAAGACTCATCTCAACACCGAAATCCGAAGCAACATTCCATGGACTATTTACTTTATGATCCTCATCCGATCGCAGCTTCTTCACCAGATTCTTCACATCATACACTCCGGCTAAGATCACTGATCTGAAAGTAGAATACGTCGCACGCCGGATATAATACGCGCAAAGCTGTGCAAGAAAATCAATAAAAACCTGATTGTTCACGGCACTGTCAACCTCATCGATCATCAACACGACCGGCTTATCTGCCTGATCGTCTCCCGCAAATTATTTGAAATATCTGTAATCTCCGCCTTTATTCTTCTTACAAATATGCCGGCAAAGGAGAGCGCAAAGACATTCTCATTCTCAAACTCCCCGGAACCAAACATCTGGAAATCTATGGAAACAACATAATAATCTTTCTTCAAATATTGTTCTAACGCTATAAGTGTCGTTGTCTTCCCATACTGTCTGGCTCTGTTGATCGTAAAATACAAGCCATCATCAACAAGATCTTTTATCTTTTTCAGCCGCTCTTCAAAATTCACCATGTAATGTTCATCCGGTACGCAGATCCCCGTCACATTAAATTTCTTTGCCTTGTTTACCACATTCCCTATCAAATCCATACATATCTCCCAATCCAATCAATGATACATCACCCCGATTCGCCGCCTCCATAAGACTCTGGGTAAATCCTCCTTTGGAAAATATATAATAATAGTATCTCTCACCTTTCCCAAAAACCTTTGCATACTCTCGGAGCAACTCTAATTCATCCATCCCGATCTTCTCATTTCTGAATTTGCAGGAGCCGATCAGATATTCCTTCCCCTCCACCGGGGTTCCTACAAGATCGATCTGTATCTGCTTCTTCCGCCTGGAATCCGTTCCCCACCACTGCCCGATACCACTTAAGTTCACAGGCAGATCATCCGCATAATAAAGCAAGTATTCCTGGCACATCTTCTCAAAGATCAACCCCATATAATCGGATAAATACTGCTTTACCGCATATGGATATACCTTCTCTATCCTCTCTGAATGGATCGCAGCAATATTCTGCGGAACAAAACGATACCAGAATCTGAAAAAATTATCCGTCAAAAAATAAATCGTCTTCTTCCCCGGCTTCTCTGTAATCGGAGTTTCCTTCTTAATGATCCCAAGATCGATCAATGTCTTAACATACTTTGCACAAGGCCCTGTCTCAATTCCCGTCTTCGTAGAAATATCATTCATACGGGATGCACCTTCTGCAATCGCCCTGATAATAGAATTGTATACCGCAGGCTCCCGCAATTCCTGCTTCAACAGGTTCTCCGGCTCCTCAAACAGATAACTGGAGCTGTCAAACAGATTATCTAAAAGCGCCCGATCTACAGTACTTCGCACTTTTAGCTGATTAATATAGTGAGGGATTCCCCCTGTAATGCCATAAACCAGTGCCTGGTCCTCATAATTAAGAGAGGGATAAAACTGTGCCGACTCCAGATAAGTCAACGGTTCTATCTTGAACTGCGCTGTTCGCCTTCCGTACAGCGGACTCTCATACCCCAATACCTGGTATTCCATAAAACTCATAGATGACCCGCAAAGAATAAGAAATAACCGCCCCTCGCTCCATACATGATCGATCAAATGCTGCAGCATGGAAGAAACAGCCGGCTTAGATTTGGCAAGATATGGATATTCGTCTATTACAAACACTACCCGCTCCTCACCTGACAACTTGCTGATCTCATCGAAGGCATCCTCATATGACTGAAATTCAGCCGTACTGGCAGCATCCGGACGTTCATATTGATGGATGGAATTGGATAATGTACGGAGATTCTCCTGTGCAGTAGCATTCAGCGCAGAAAAATAAATGGTTGGTTTATCCTTACAGAACTCATTGATCAAGGCTGTCTTGCCGACCCGTCTTCTGCCATAGATAATGACACACTCAAAATCAGTATACTGATAACGCTTATTCAACTTGCGAAGTTCTGATTCCCGGCAATGGAACATAGCTTATCCTCCTTCATACCAAGAAACTTACCCATGAGTTAGTAACTTATGAGTAAGTTTATAAATGATAAGTCTATGATACCGCTTTTAAGATGGGGAGTCAATCCTTATTCCAACAAATTAGTTTAAATATCTTCATTCTCTCTTACTCCAGCTAATTTCTCGCGCCAATGGTACGACTTTTCTGGAATTATATTTTTAGGACATAATACCACTTTTTATGTTATTGCTTTCTCAAAACATAAAAATAGAACGATGTATTTTGATTTTGGGCATAAACATTGAGCCTGACGATTTGGCAGACTTGAGAAAAAGT